>JANQIP010000074.1 GCA_028282095.1 Xanthobacteraceae bacterium
CATGATCCCGAAAAGTTGCAGACTTTTCGGACAAGATCATGCGACAAGACAAAGGAAAATAGAGCGCGATCGATTCAAGCTGAATGGATCGCGCTCTAGAGCGCGTTTGCTTCAGGTCGAATCATCCGCGCTCTCTGAGTCTTCATTCTATCGCGTGATCTCATCGGAAAAGCCTGGCCAATTTTCAGGATCATGCTTTGTTGGTCGCATATTCTGCGGCGAATTAGGTTCCACTTCGGCTGAAAGCGCTCTAGGCGCACGCATGCCGCCGCTGCCGGTAATCGGTCGACGGCTCAATTTGAAAGGTCGGTCGATGGCAGACCTCACACTGTATCACATGGCTCCCTCGCGCTCGTCCGTCGTCCATTGGATGCTGGAGGAGATCGGGGAGCCGTTCGAACTGAGGATTCTCGACGCGAAGAGTGGCGAGAGCCGGCAGCCGGACTATCTGGCGATCAATCCCATGGGAAAGGTGCCGGCCCTGCGCCACGGGGAAGCGATCATCACCGAAGTCGCGGCGATCTGCTGCTATCTCGCCGACGCCTTTCCGCAGGCGCGGCTCAATATTCCGCTCGGCGATCCGCGCCGCGGTCCCTATCTGAAATGGCTGTTCTTCAATCCGGGGGTGCTCGAGCCGGCGATCATCGACCATGCCTACAAACGCGAGGGCTCGCCGCCGCGGGTGGTGCTTGGCTACGGTGATTTCGACACCACCATGGACGTGGTGGCGCGCGCGGTGAGGCAGAGCCCGTTTCTCCTCGGCGATCAATTCACCGCCGCCGATCTCGTGATCGGCTCGACGCTGCAGTGGGCCATAACGGCCAAATTGATTGAGCCGCGGGCGGAATTTACCGATTACACCGCTCGTTTCGCCGACCGTCCCGCGCTCAAGCGGACGGTGGCAAATACGAGGAAAATGCAAAGGGTCAGCAAGACCCAAGCCGCTGGCTAGCGTTTCCTTCTCTGACGGTCCGACCCCGGACCGTCAGGTAAGGAACACTAGCTCATCCGATGCTTTATGATGACGAGCCCAAGCGTTGGTGCCGCATCACTAGAGCGAATTCGCTCGCGCTCATCCTCCAGGGCGAGCCTTGGTTCCTTCACCTGAAGAGCTTGGTTTCACCATTGTCCGCTGGAGGCTTCGTGCAAATTCGGCCTTCCGCGAGGATCGAGTGGAGGCCACGGCCGGAATTGAACCGGCGTAAACGGTTTTGCAGACCGCTGCGTAACCACTCCGCCACGTGGCCTTGCCATGGGCGCATCCGCGCCCGCCCAGCTTGCACCGATAGTTAACGCCGCCGCGCGAGGATGCAACAACAAACGGCGAATGGCGGCGCGGCGACCCCGGGTCCCGGCACGCCGCAACCGATCCGCCGATGCGCCGAACCGGCGCAGGCGCGAACAATGCGCCGGCACGTTTCCTAAGTCGCGATGGCTTCTCCTTGAATCAATTTCTCTTTGGTTCGTCGCATGATCTTGCCCGAAAAGTCTGCAACTTTTCGGGATCATGCGCTTGTTTTGTCGCATGATCTTGTCCGAAAAGTCCGCCAGTTTTTCGGGATCATGCTCTGGTTGTTCGGCCCTTGACCATCGCGGCATGCGCGGGCCACACTAGAACTGGAATAATGCGGCCGATGGGCGCGTACGCCGCGCAAGCGCCCGCAAAAGAACGATTCAAACATATATAAAAAGCGAATTGATGAGGAGACGTCTCGATGCCTACCGTTTCATTGACGGTGAACGGGAATCCCGTCCATGCCGACATTGATCCTCGGACCTTGCTCGTGCAGCTTCTGCGCGAAAACCTGCGGTTGACCGGTACGCGGGTCGGCTGCGACACCTCGCAATGCGGTTCCTGCGTGGTCCACATGGACGGCAAGGCCGTCAAATCCTGCACCGTGCTGACGCTTCAGGCCGAAGGGACCGCGATAACCACCATCGAAGGACTCGCTTTGGGCGAGACGCTGCATCCGATGCAGCAGGCGTTCCGCGACAATCATGGGCTCCAGTGCGGATTCTGCACCTCCGGCATGATCATGACGGCGGTCGACATGGTGCGGCGCAAGGGACATGCGCTCGACGATCACACCATCCGCAGGGAGTTGGAAGGCAATCTGTGCCGCTGCACCGGCTACCATAACATCGTCAAGTCGATTGCGGCGGGGGCGCGCGCGATGGAATCGGCCGACCCGCTTCGGAGAGCCGCCGAATAGGCTCAGGCGCAAAGACGGGCGACGAATCGCCGGCAGAGCGATCGCGCCAAAAGGAAACGCAGCGTTTTTCGAGGAGGCTTCGCCATGAGCGCGACAGGCGTAGGCGCATCGGTTCGGCGCATGGAGGATTTTCGGTTCATCACCGGGCGCGGTCGATATACCGACGACATCGCCCGACCCGGACAGGCCTGTGCGGCATTCGTGCGCTCGCCGCACGCGCACGCCACCATCGATCGCATCGAGACCGGCGCCGCCGCGGCGATGCCCGGGGTCTGCGCGGTCCTGACCGGCGCCGACCTTGCCGCCGACAAGCTCGGCCCCCTCATCTGCGGCTGGATGATCCACTCCAAGGACGGTTCGCCGATGAAGATGGCGGCACATCCGGCGCTTGCGCTCGGCAGGGTCTACCATGCCGGCGATCCGGTGGCCGTCGTCATCGCCGACAGCTATGCGCAGGCGCATGAAGCGGCCGAGAAGGTCGAGGTGACCTATGGTGAACTCCCGGCGGTGGTTGATCCCGCCGAGGCGCAGTCCACAAACGCCCCACAACTCCACGAGGTCGCGCCGCGCAACACCATCTTTGAATGGCATCTCGGCGATGCGCAGGCGACCGACGCCGCGCTGAAATCGGCCAAGCACGTCACACGGCTCGAGCTGCGCAACAACCGCCTGGCACCCAATGCGATCGAGCCGCGGGCAGCGGTGGCCGAGTTTGATGCCGGCAATGACGCTTTCACGCTTTGGTACACGACCCAGAACCCGCATCTCGCCCGCCTCGTGCTCTCGGCGTTCATCGGGATCGCGCCCGAGCACAAATTGCGGGTGATCGCGCCCGATGTCGGCGGCGCCTTTGGATCGAAGATCTTCATCTATCCGGAGGAGGTCGTCTGCCTGTGGGCGGCGAGGAAGACCGGACGGCCGGTCAAATGGGTGGCCGAGCGCTCGGAAGCCTTCCTGTCCGATGCGCATGGGCGCGACCACGTCACCCGTGCCGAGATGGGGCTCGACGCCAACGGCAAGATCGTCGGCCTGCGGGTCAAGACGATCGCCAATCTCGGCGCCTATATGTCGACCTTCTCTTCGTCGGTTCCGACCTATCTCTACGGGACATTGTTGTCGGGCCAGTACGACATTCCGGCGATCTACTGCGAGGTTGACGCGGTCTACACCAATACGGCGCCGGTCGACGCCTATCGCGGAGCCGGGCGGCCGGAGGCGACCTATGTGGTCGAGCGGCTGATGGAGGTGTCCGCGCGCGAGATGGGACTGGACCCGGCCGAACTGCGCCGGCGCAACTTCATCAAGACGTTTCCGCACCAGACGCCGGTGATCATGGCCTATGACTGCGGCGATTATCCCGCTTCGCTCGAGCGCGCGCTCGAACTCGCCGGGTACAATAGCCTCAATGAACGCAAGCAGGAGGCGGCGCGGCGCGGCCGGCTGCGCGGCCTCGGGCTCTCGACCTATATCGAGGCCTGCGGCATCGCGCCGAGCCAGGCGGTCGGCTCGCTCGGGGCCGGCGTCGGCTTGTGGGAATCGGCGGAGGTGCGCGTCAATCCGACCGGTACCGTCGAGGTCCTCACCGGCAGCCACAGCCACGGCCAGGGCCATGAGACGACCTTCGCCCAGCTCGTATCCGAGCGGCTCGGCATCCCGATCGAGAGCATCGCGATCGTGCATGGCGACACCGACAAGGTGCAGTTCGGCATGGGCACCTATGGCTCACGCTCGGCCGCGGTCGGCATGTCGGCGATCGCCAAAGCGCTCGACAAGGTCGAGGCCAAGGCGAAGAAGGTCGCCGCCCATATGCTGGAGGCGGCCGAGGCGGACATCGTCTTTGAGGACGGCCGGTTCACGGTAGCGGGCACCGACAAGTCGGCGGCGTTCGGCGAGGTCGCGCTCAATGCCTATATCGCGCATAAATTCTCAGGCGCTCACCTCGAACCCGGACTGAAAGAGGGCTCGTTCTACGACCCGACCAATTTCACCTTCCCGGCCGGCTGCCATGTCTGCGAGGTCGAGGTCGATCCCGAGACCGGCGAAACCGACATCGTGGGCTGGACCGCGGTCGATGATTTCGGCGTTATCATCAATCCGATGATCGTGGAGGGCCAGGTTCATGGCGGGATCGTGCAAGGGATCGGCCAGGCCCTGATGGAGCACGTGGTCTATGACGCGCAAGGCCAGCTCGTCACCGGTTCGCTCACCGACTATGCGCTGCCGCGCGCCGAAGACTTGCCGCCGCTCATCGTCGACACCACGGTGACGCCCTGTCCCTCCAATCCGCTCGGCATCAAGGGGTGCGGCGAGGCGGGCGCGATCGCGGCGCCGGCCGCGGTGATGAATGCCATCACGGATGCGATCGGGACCGAGGACCTGGCGATGCCGGCGACGCCGCAGGCCGTATGGGCGGCGCTGGCGCGAACGGGCCGGCGCGAAGCGGCCTAGAGACTTCAATCTCGGCCGCGGATTCCAGAGAACTGGAGAAGACGTGCGATGTACAATTTCATCTATCATCGTGCCGCCGGGCTGCGACAGGCACAGCACATGCTCGGCGAGTTCGACGACGCCAAGCTCATCGCCGGCGGCCAAAGCCTGTTGCCGATGATGAAGCTTCGCCTTGCCGCGCCGGCAAATCTCGTCGATCTCGGCAAGATCGCGGGCCTGTCCGACATCGAGCCCGACGTGCGGTCGATCTCGATCGGCGCGATGGCAACGCATTTCGAAGTCCACAACTCGGCCGTCGTGCAGGAGGCGCTGCCTGCCCTCGCTGAACTGGCCGGCATGATCGGCGAGCCGGCCGTGCGCCATCGCGGCACCCTCGGCGGCTCGATCGCCCACAATGATCCGACCGCGGATTATCCGGCCGCCTGCCTCGCGCTCGGCGCCACCATCATCACGACCGAGCGGCGCATTCCGGCAGACGCGTTCTTCACCGGGCTGTTCGAGACGGCGCTCATGCCCGACGAGATCATCACCGCGGTGAGTTTCCCGCTTGCCGAGAAGGCGGCCTACCAGAAATTCCGCAATCCGGCCTCGCGCTATGCCATGGTCGGCGTGTTTGTGGCAAAGCACGCCTCGGACGTGCGCGTTGCCATCACCGGCGCCGGCGCGTCGGGCGTCTTCCGCGTGCCCGCATTCGAGGAGGCGTTGCAGGGACGCTTCTCGCCGGAGGCGCTGGAGGGTTTGACCGTGTCGGCCGATGGCCTCACCGGCGACCTGCATGCGAGCGCGCCTTACCGCGCCCATCTCATCGGCGTGCTCGCCCGTCGCGCCGTTGCGGCGGCCAACGAGCGCAACGATCGCTCCGATGAGCTATAGTGCAACTTGCCTGTGAGGTGGGAACCGGCTCGCCGTAGAGAATGTACCCGGCGTTACCTTGGAAAGTCTTTCGGTGATCGCGCTTCCTTCTTGCATCGACGAAACGGGTGATCTGCTGGCGCGCGGCAACTATCTTGCCGACCGCGCGCTTGCGACCGTCCTGTTTCTCACGCTGCGCCTTAGCCGGCCGCTGTTCGTCGAGGGCGAGGCCGGCGTCGGCAAGACCGAGATCGCCAAGGTGCTTGCCGCAACGCTCGGGCGGCGCCTGATCCGTCTGCAATGCTATGAGGGGCTCGACATTTCCGCGGCGGTCTATGAGTGGAATTACGCCGCGCAGATGATCGCGATCCGCCTTGCGGAAGCCGAGGGCACGGTCGATCGCGCGCGGCTCACCCACGACATCTTCTCCGACGAGTACCTGATCAAGCGCCCGCTGCTGCAGGCGCTCGAGCCCGATACCGCGGGTCCGCCGGTGCTGCTGATCGACGAGCTCGACCGCACCGACGAGGCGTTCGAGGCGTTCCTGCTCGAAGTGCTCGCCGACTTCCAGGTGACGGTGCCGGAAATGGGCACGGTGAGGGCGGCGCGGCCGCCGATCGTCGTCATCACCTCGAACCGCACCCGCGAGATCCACGACGCGCTCAAGCGCCGCTGTCTCTATCACTGGATCGACTATCCGAGCGCCGAGCGCGAGCTTGCGATCGTGCAGGCCAAGGTGCCGGGCGTCAAAGCGCGGCTGTCGGCCGAGATTGTGCATCTGGTGCAGGCGCTGCGCCGGCAGGATTTGTTCAAGGCGCCGGGCATCGCCGAAACGCTCGACTGGGCCGCCGCTCTCGTTGAGCTCGACGCCGTCGCGCTCGATCCTGCGACCGTCTCCGACACGATCGGCGTGCTGCTCAAGTATCAGGACGACATCGTGCGCATCCGCGGCTCCAAAACGCAGGAGCTGATCGACCAGATGCGCGCCGAACTGCGCTCCGCCGCGGAGTGACGACGCCGCGTTTACAAAGAAGCAGCCTTTGTTTAATCCACCGCTCGAAGAAAGCCCCGTTGATACAGACTTCTGGCCTCTCTTTCGATCGCGTCGTTAGTCAAATGAGGCTTAACATCGTGCACTTTTCGGACAAGATCAGGAATTTGAGTTCTGGAGCCCCTTTCAACGAAAGTTCTATCAACATAGATCAGCGTGCTTGCCATCTCAAGATCCAACGCGGATCGACTGCCGAACTCCTGCAAAACCCAATCGATGCTACTATCATATTTTGCAACAAACTCGGCTGCGCGCTCCTCGAGTTTTATAGCCCGAGGGCCACCCTCAAGTTGATATCCGTGTCCACCCGGGTAACTAACGACGACGCTGTGTATGGCTTCAAGTGACTCGGCATACTGAAGGTCTTCCAAAACCTGCGAATCGAAGGGTCCGTACGTATACAAACGGAAATTATACGGCAGTGGAACATCTCCAAGTACCTTCAAGAAAAACAAACACTTCATTAGACCCGTGCGACCTAGCTTGCTGGGCGCCCTTTTTACAAGTTCGGTCATTATGGCAAGCTTGGAGAAGTGATTGAAACTAGGCATTCGGCTCCTCCATTTCTCACATATTCTTTAATCGCATACGCGCGTCATTCCGGTGCTCTGGTCGTGCGTAGAGCCGCACTTGTCTGACGGGTTTGATGCTGTCGACGACCGACGAATAGGTGGATAGCGGTTTAACCTCGAACTTCGGGGATTCCGTCAAAACCTGAACGTCCGCCGGCCCAGTCTTGTACCAGGATTTTTCGGCGGGGATCTCAGCTGCAAGAAGTCCATTTAATGCTGTCCGCCATTTAACGAGTCGCTCCAAATCTTCGGCTGTAGGTGTCTCAGCGGTATGTATGATTTCACGAAAATGGTCGCGTTCGGCTAGGCGAATTCCGTGTTCGCCGCCTTTGCCGTCGGCGAGAAAACCGAGCACTCGCCAATCATCCCAACGAAGATAATGATCCAACTCTTCGCCGACTGGCTTCGGAAAGCAGCTGTTGGGAAGCAATTCCGAGAGCGCTTCTTGTAAGTGATAATCGAATATGACACGCGTCTTGTGGAAGTAGACCTGCGTGAACATAAAGTAACGAGCTATGACTAAACCCTCGGCAGCATGCCAACCGCCCTCCAAGACGCCGATACGAGGGCCACCTTCGTGCGTTGCTGGCATGGCCGCAACCGTATGAACAAGTCGCTGCCAATCATATCTCCCATATCCGACGCCGGAATGGATCGAATCCCGAAGGAGATAATCCATGCGGTCAGCATCTAATTGGCCGGAAATGATGTCGCGCCAGAACAGAGCGTTCCCGGATTCCGGCTTTCCTTCGAGAAGGTCGGCGACGTGATCAGCCGAAAAATCAAAATTGGTATTAAGGGGATGGTTTTTGATCACGTCCGCGAAATAACGTCGTACTATCTCAGCCGAATAATGCTCATGTTTGTACCGGTCGCCCGATTCTTGGTAAGGGAAGAGTTCCTCGCCTGCATGCGAAAATGGGCTGTGGCCGACGTCGTGTAGCAACCCCGCAAGCCGTATAAGAGCCTTATGACGCCTGAGGCCATCTTCATTATAACCAAGTTCAGATTTCAAGATTTCGTGAGATCGGTCCACGACTCCCTCGTAGAGCATCGCGGACATATGCATGACACCGAGCGAGTGTTCGAGACGAGTGTGCATGGCTCCTGGAAATACGTAATCCGTCCAAGCAAGTTGTCTGATTCGGCGTAGCCTTTGGAAGGCCTTTTGCGATATTATCTGCCATTCCCAGTCGTTGAGCTTGATGAAGCCATAAACGGGGCAGCGAATTTCATAAGTTTTATGAGTATCGCCCATTGTTCAAAGCTCGGGAGTTTCAGGCGCGGTTTATCCATCCATTTGTAACGTCGAAGTTTAGATTCGAAGTGGTGATCGGTCGACAGCAAATCCTTCGCTGCACTCAAATATCCAGCATCTCGTCGCTGGCGAATTCGGCGTGTTCGGAGATGAAGGTGAAGCGCGCTTCGGCCTTGGTGCCCATCAGGCGCTCGACCGATTTTGCGGTGTCGGAGCGGTCCTCGGTCAAAAGCTTGACGCGCAGCAGCGTGCGCGTTGCCCGGTTCATTGTGGTTTCCTTGAGCTGGGCCGGCAGCATCTCGCCCAGCCCCTTGAACCGGCCGATCTCGACCTTGGCATTGGCATGGAACTCGCGGCGCAGGAGCTCGTCCTTGTGGGTGTCGTCGCGCGCATAGAACGTCTTGCCGCCATGCGAGAGCCGGTAGAGTGGCGGCACCGCGAGATAAAGGTGTCCGTTCTCGATCAGCCGCGGCATCTGCCGGTAAAAGAAGGTGATCAAGAGTGAAGCGATGTGCGCGCCGTCGACATCGGCGTCGGTCATCACGATCACCTTCTCGTAGCGCAGGTCGTCGTCGCGAAAATGCACGCCGGCGCCGCAGCCGAGCGCCTGCACGAGATCGGCGAGCTGCTGGTTCTGCGCGAGCTTGTCCTTGCCGGCGCTGGCGACGTTGAGGATTTTCCCGCGTAGCGGCAGCACCGCCTGGGTCTGGCGGTCGCGTGCCTGCTTGGCGGAGCCGCCGGCCGAATCCCCTTCGACGATGAAAATCTCCGAGCCTTGCGCCGCGGTCGCGCTGCAATCGGCGAGCTTGCCCGGCAGGCGCAGCTTGCGCACCGCCGATTTGCGCGCGATCTCCTTCTCCTGGCGGCGGCGCAGGCGCTCTTCCGCGCGCTCGACCACCCAGTCGAGGAGTTTGGTCGCTTGCCCCGGATTGCCGGCAAGCCAGTGGTCGAACGGGTCCTTCACCGCCGTTTCGACGATGCGCTGGGCTTCGCCGGTCGCCAGGCGATCCTTGGTCTGGCCCTGGAATTCCGGCTCGCGAATAAAGACGGAGAGCATTGCGCCGGCGCCCGACATCACGTCGTCGCTGGTGACGGGAGCGGCGCGCTTGCCCTGGCCGGTGCGCTCGGCATGGTCCTTCAGCGCGCGCAGCAGCGCGGTGCGGAAGCCCGACTCATGCGTGCCGCCGTCGGCGGTCGGAATCGTGTTGCAGTAGGAGGACAGGAACCCGTCGCCGTTCGCGGTCCAGGCGACCGCCCATTCGACCGCGCCGTTAGCGCCGGGCCGGCCGGAGCGGCCGGTGAAGATGTCCGGATGGACCAGCGTCTCGCCTTCCAGGGTGCTCGCGAGATAGTCCTGCAAGCCTGCAGGGAAGTGGAAGGTCTCTTCCGCCGGGACGTCGTCGATCCCCTTGAGCAGCGCCTCATCGCAGCGCCAGCGGATTTCGACACCGCCGAACAGATAGGCCTTGGCCCGTGCCATCTTGAACAGCCGCTGCGGACTGAACTTCGCCTTGGCGCCGAAGATCTCCGGGTCGGGCTTGAAGCGCACTTTGGTGCCGCGACGATTATGGACGCGGCCGAGCTTTTCGAGCCCGTTCGTCGGCTTGCCGCGGCGATAGACCTGCCGATAGAGCTGGCTGCTGCGCGCGACCTCGATCTCGAGCGTTTCCGACAGCGCGTTGACCACCGAGACGCCGACACCGTGCAATCCACCCGAGGTCTCATAGACCTTGGAGTCGAATTTGCCGCCGGCATGCAGCGTGCACATGATGACTTCGAGCGCCGATTTCTTGGGGAATTTCGGGTGCGGATCGACCGGAATGCCGCGGCCATTATCGCTGACGGTCAGGAACCCGTCCGCGGCGAGCGCAACCTCGATGAAACCGGCATGGCCGGCGAGCGCCTCGTCCATGGCATTGTCGATCACCTCGGCAAAGAGGTGATGCAGCGCCTTCTCATCGGTGCCGCCGATATACATTCCCGGCCGCCGCCGCACCGGCTCGAGCCCCTCCAGCACCTCGATGTCACGGGCGGTGTAGCCGCCTTCGGCCGACCCGTTGGCCTCACGCCGGGTCGCGGCCTTGGGCCGATGCTGCGCCGTGCGGCGTGCTGCCGCGGGGGGGTCGGAGAACAGGTCGGGCCCGCGGGCGGGCTTTCTTTGCGCGGATTTCGCCATATCTGACGCTGCGGTGAGAGGAAACCGGTGGTGCGGCACCAACGCCGTGAGCGCGTCTCATCGCGTTGGTTTTGCACCACAAAACACCAAATTACCTCGTGTTCCAGGCTGGCGGTTCAGGATCAGGCCGCCAGAGAAGGAAACACGAGCGAATCGGATAGCCTACTATCGCATAGGCGCGCACGAAAAATAGGGCAGCGCCAGCCCGCCTCTGGTTCCCCCTTTCGATGTGAATCCCGTCACCGTTCCTCGTTCAATCTGCCGTCAATGGAACAATACGCCGAGCAGATCATCGATTTCGTGCGCACGCATCACGCGTGGGCGGCGCCGATCGCCGGCGTGCTCGCCTTTGTGGAATCGCTTGTTTTCCTATCACTCATTGTGCCGGCCTGGGCGGCGCTGATCGGCATCGGCGCATTGCTCGGCGTCGGCGGGATCGAATTCTGGCCGGTTTGGGTTGCCGCTTCGATTGGCGCGGCGCTCGGCGATTGGGTTTCCTACTGGCTCGGCTTCACTTTCAAGCACCAGATCGCGCGAGTCTGGCCACTGTCGCGGCATCCGCATCTCATTCCGCTGGGAGAGAATTTCATCCGCCGCTTCGGGGTCTTCGCGGTCGTCATCGGCCGGTTCTTCGGGCCGCTGCGCGCCTCCGTGCCGCTCGTCGCCGGCATTTTTGCCATGCCATGGTGGCAGTTCCAGCTTGCGAATTTCAGCTCGGCCTTCTTGTGGGCGGCGGTGCTGCTGGCGCCCGGAACGTTCGGTCTGCGGTGGCTGGTCTGACGGCGGCAAGTCTCAGGCGATACGACTGAAGGAAATTCGCACCTCGTCCCTGCAAGTTGGAAAGGTCCGCATTGACCGCGCGGAGTGGCTATGCGGCGCCGCAAGCCGAATCTCGGGAGCTGACCGAAGGGCGGCGCCTCGACCGGGGAGAGATGAAGGCATCCCGGGGAAAGGCCGCAAACCGACCTCCCCCTTTCAGGGTAGGGCTATCGCAATAACGAGCCCGGCGCTCTCCTACCGAAAACTCGCGGAGGCTTGCGCCAGATGAGCGCGCAATGCGCCGAGCAGCATGTCCAAAGCTTGCTCAGGCGCTGCTTGCGGCCAGTCGGCAAGCTGATGGCGAAACCAGGTGAATTGGCGCTTGGCATAATGGCGCGTGTCCTGCCGTGCTTTGTCGGCCGCCTCAGTGAGAGTGATCTCGCCACGCAGATGCCGGACGAGCCAGGGCACGCCATGCGCCTTCATTGCGGGTAGCAGCGGGTCGAGGCCGCGTGCAGCGAGCGCGCGCGCTTCATCGAGTGCACGGTCCGCCAGCATGCGATCGAACCTTGCATCGATACGGACATAGAGCGCCGCGCGCGCTGGCGCGAGGAACACGCGTTCGAGTCGCACGCCTGCCAGCAGAGGGCGCATGCCGTCCGTATGCCATTGCGCCAAGGGCCGGCCGGTCGCCTCGATCACTTCGAGCGCGCGCGAGGTGCGAGCGCGGTCGCGCGGGTTGAGCCGCGCGGCTGCGTCCGGATCGTACCGCCTAAGCTCATCATGCAAGGCCTCGGGACCGCACGCCGCGAGCTTTTCGCGTACGGCGCGGCGGATCTCCGCCGGAATCGGCGGCACGGCCGCCAGCCCCCGCGTCAGCGCCTTGAAATAGAGCCCGGTGCCGCCGACAAAGATGGGGATGCGCTGGGACTGCCGCACCTGCGCCAAGGCCGCTTCCACGTCGCGCACATAATGTCCCACCGAGTAGTTCACCGCGGCGTCGACATGGCCGTAGAGGCGGTGCGGCAGCCGCGATTCCTCCTCCACCGTCGGCCGCGCCGTGATGATGCGCAGGTCGCGGTAGACCTGCATCGCGTCGGCATTGATGATCGTGCCGCCGAATTCATTCGCGAGTTCGAGCGCGACGGCCGACTTCCCGCTTGCCGTCGGCCCGGCGATGAGAACGATCACATCCATGGTGCGGGTGTTGGAGCACGCGATTGCTTAGAGCGCGATCGTTTCACGTTAAATCGATTGCGCTCCTGTTCCCTTGAACGGTGGCATGATCTTATCCGAAAAATCTGCCATTCGGGATCGGGATCGGGCAAATGCATTGTGCGAACAACTCATCATCCCCGCTGCGCAGGCCCCGGCTAATCCGATGCTTTGTGATGCGGAACCAACACAATGAGACGAGCCCGAGCGTTGGTGCCGCATCACTAGAGCGCGATCCATTCAGCTTGAATCGATCGCGCTCTGCTCTCCTTTGTTTTGTCGCATGATCTTGTCCGAAAAGTCTGCAACTTGTCGGGATCA
>JANQIP010000082.1 GCA_028282095.1 Xanthobacteraceae bacterium
AGAGCATGATCCCGAAAAGTTGGCAGACTTTTCGGACAAGATCATGCGACAAAACGAAGAGCATGATCCCGAAAAATTGGCGACTTTTCGGACAAGATCATGCGACAAAACAAGGAGAAGGAAAGCGCGATCGATTCGATCTGAATGGATCGCGCTCTAGGAGGCAATTCGATACCGCGCTTGCGCTGCCCGCGGCAGGATGAGACAAGAGCAAATCTCTACGAGCTGCAGGATGGCGCATGGCCGCTGCCGACGATCGTCCGTTCTGGCAACGCAAGACCCTTGCCGAGATGAACGACGCCGAATGGGAGAGCCTGTGCGACGGCTGCGGGCGCTGCTGCCTCAACAAGCTCGAATATGAGGATACCGGCGAGATCGCCTATACCGATGTCGGCTGCCGGCTGCTCGACGGCGAGTCCTGCCGCTGCAACGATTACGCGAACCGCCATGCGCAGGTCGAGAACTGCGACCGGCTGACGCCGGACAATATCGGCAGCCTGAACTGGTTACCCGCGACCTGCGGCTATCGCCTGATCGGCGCCGGACGCGACCTTTATTGGTGGCACCCGCTGGTCTCGGGCGATCCCGACAGCGTACATGCCGCCGGCATCTCGGTGCGCGGGCGCGTGTCGATCTACGAGCACGCGATGGGCGAGCTCGATTTCGAGGATCGCATCGTCGATTGGCCGACCCGGATTCCACGCAAGGCGCGCAAGCCGCCGATGCCGAACGGGGACGGCCGGCGCGCCTGCCGCAAGCCGAAGCGCGGCGCGGCTTGATAGGCGGCGCGTCCCGATTGGGAGAGTGCCCAAGTCATTCCGATTGCCGCGCACCTCATCGCAAGAGATGACGCTGGACCGCACAGCTCGCGGGCCTGGTCTGACTGGCTCTCCTGTTTTCGTGGTCTAGGAAAAATATCCTTGACAGCGATGCGCTGGTTGAATAGGTTTCACTCACGCTCCCGAACTGCGCGAGACGATCGGACCACCTGAGTTGCGGCGGCTCGGCCGCCACGAAGCTCCGAGGGCGGGTCCGATGCGTAGCGTCGCGCTCATCGCTTTTGGTTCCAACGGATTGTATGGCGCCGCAGCGTTTGCCGGGACAATCGGCATAAATTTGCACGCACTTCCATTCGCCGACTTTTTTTGGGTTTGCGCGGATCATACTCTTTCCGAGTGATTGCTTGGGGCTTGAGTCCTATCACCTCCCCCTGAAAGGGGGAGGTTGGCGAGCGGCGCAGGCAAGCTTGCGCAGCCTGCGCAGGCTTGGCTGCGTGCTCGCCGGGAGGGGGTGGCTGTGGAGTTGCTGTTGGTCCGTTCGTCCCCGCGCAAGCGGGGACCCAGGAGAACGAATGAACCTGGATTCCCGCTTTCGCGGGAATGAACGGAGTTCATAGGTCGAAATGCCCCCTCCCCAACCCTCCCCCGCAAGCGGGGGAGGGAGTAAGGTCCTCACGCCTCAGCATGGTTCGTCACCGAACTAATCTGCCGGAAACAGTATCGCGCGTGAACTTGTGACGTAGCGTGACTCCGCGCCGGCGGAGACTTTGCGATGGTGTTCTCAAAAAAAACGTTCGCGCCCGAGGCGATCGAAGCGGCGCGCAAGCTTTTCGACGAAACCGAGACAACAATCGATGAGATCGCTGCAACGCTCGGCATAACCCGCAGCACCCTAAAATCTCGGATCAAGGAATGGGGATGGGGCGAGCGCCGCTCCAGTGAGGGCACGGCGCGAACGACGAACAAGGCTCGCGGCGCGCGGGCCGTGAAAAAGGCCCGTACCCCCCGCTCGGTCCCCGCCGCCCGCACGCCCCGCGCCACGCCGCGCGGCTCCCGTGCCGCGTCCCGCGCGGTCGGCACCGGTCGTGCCGGCCGCGGGTCGGGAACGCGAAAGGGTCGAGCAAGCTCCGGACTAACCGACCGACCGGCGGCGACGCCGGAGGCGCTGGCGCAGCGAGTCCAGCGCGTCGTCGAGCGCGAGCTTGAAGCGATCGATCGGGTGCTGAGTGCGATCGGTGCCGCCGACTCGGCCGAAGCCGAACGCTCGGCGCGCACGCTGGCAAGCCTTGCCCGCGCCCTGAAGGAGGTGATGCGGCTTGGCCCGCCGGACGAGAAGGACGAGACACCCGAGGCCGATGATGACGATGCCGTGCCACGCGACCTCGACGAGTTCCGTCGTGAGCTTGCGCGAAGGCTTGAAGCGCTTGCCGCCGAAGAAGCGACTCCGGCTGCTGGCGACGGGGAATAGGCGCTTCCTCGAATTTTTTGGCCGCGACGTCGAGCTTTTCGCCCATGAGTCCCAGCTCCCGCCGCTCGTGGCGAATGGCGGCGGGGCGTGGACGACTTGGCTGTTTCTCGGCGGGCGCGGTGCCGGAAAGACCTGGGCGGGAGCGCGCTGGGTGCGCGGCATCGCGCTCGGGCAGCCGCCCTTTGCGGTGCGGCCGGTCGGGCGCATCGCCCTTGTCGGCGAGACCGAGCATGACGTGCGCGAGGTGATGATCGAAGGTGTGTCGGGCGTGCTCGCCGCCCATACGCGCCGGGAACGTCCACGCTGGACGCCGAGCCGGCGGCGATTGGAATGGCGCAACGGTGCGATCGCGCAGGCCTTCTCGGCGGACGATCCCGAGAGTCTGCGCGGCCCGCAATTCGGCGCCGCCTGGGCGGATGAGCTCGCGAAGTGGCGGTATGCCGACGCTGCCTTCGACATGCTGCAGTTCGGCTTGCGCCTCGGCGACCAGCCGCGCCAGGTAATCACGACGACGCCGCGGCCGAGCGCGCTGATCAAGCGCCTGCTGGCCGATCCGCGCACGGCGGTCACCCGCGCGCCGACCCGAGCCAATGCCTACAATCTCGCCCCGGCCTTTCTCGAGGCGATTGTTGGGCGCTATTCCGGCACGCGCCTCGGGCGCCAGGAGCTCGACGGCGATCTCGTCGAGGACCGGCCGGATGCGCTGTGGTCGCGGGCACTGATCGAGGCGGTGCGCATCGAGACGGCGCCCGCACTGGAGCGCATTGTCGTTGCGGTCGATCCGCCGGCCTCGCGCGGGCGGAACGCTGCCGCTTGCGGCATTGTCGCCGCCGGGCGTGCGGGAGAGACGATCTATGTGCTGGCCGACGACACCGTCACCGGCCTTACGCCGACCGGCTGGGCGCAGAAGGCGATCGCGCTGTGGCGGCGGCTCGAAGCCGATGCGCTCGTGGTCGAGGTCAATCAAGGCGGCGATATGGTGCGCAGCGTGATCGCCGAAGCAGATAGCAGCGTGCCGGTCACGGCCGTGCATGCCCGGCGCGGCAAGTGGCTGCGCGCCGAACCGGTCGCCGCGCTTTACGAGCAAGGGAAGGTCAAGCACGCCGGCGCCTTCCCCGCGCTCGAAGACGAGCTATGCGATTTCGGCGTGGACGGCCTTTCGTCCGGCCGCTCGCCCGACCGGCTCGACGCCCTGGTCTGGGCGGTGACGGCGCTCTCTTTCGGGGCGAAAGGCGGGCCGCGGGTGCGGGGGCTTTGATCCAGGCGAACCATCAATAGGTCGGTCCTTTCGAATCACTACCCTTCGTGACCACCCTGCAGAGCTTTTGAAAAAAAGGGCCGGTCTTGCGATCGGCCTTTTTGTTTTGGAGTTTTGATGTGAGAAAGTTTCTTTCAGCATTGCTACGCACGCCCGAACTCAAAAGCTCGGCGACGGCGCGGCTGATCCATCTTGCTTCACCCGGCCGCGCGCGCTGGACGCCACGCGACTATGCTGCGCTCGCGCGCGAGGGCTTTGTCGCCAACGCGATCGTGCACCGCGCGGTGAAACTCGTAGCCGAGAATGTTGGAGCCCTGACTTTCCTCGTCTATGCGGGCGCACGGGCGCTGGATGAACATCCGCTCGCAGCGCTGCTGGCGCGGCCCAATCCGCGCCAGGATGGTCCGGGCCTGCTCGAAGCGCTCACCGCCTATCTGCTGATCAGCGGCAATGGCTATGTCGAAGCGGTAAGCCTCGATGGCGCGGTACGCGAGCTCTATGCGCTGCGGCCCGACCGCATGCGCGTCGTGCCCGGCCCCGATGGCTGGGCGCAGGCTTATGAATATACGGTCGCAAGCCGTACCGTTCGGTTCGAGCAATCCCAGCCGCTGCCGCCGATCCTGCATCTCACGCTGTTCAATCCGCTCGACGACCACTACGGGCTGGGCGCACTCGAAGCGGCGGCGGTCGCGATCGACACCCACAATGCGGCGGCGGGATGGAATAAGGCGCTGCTCGACAATGCGGCGCGGCCTTCCGGTGCGCTGGTCTATGCCGGGCCGGACGGTGCGGTGCTGTCCGACAATCAGTATGAACGGCTCAAGCGCGAGCTGGAGACGACCTATCAGGGCTCGGCCAATGCCGGCCGCCCGCTGCTGCTGGAAGGCGGCCTCGACTGGAAGGCGATGTCGCTCACGCCCAAGGACATGGATTTTTTGGAGGCCAAGCACACGGCCGCGCGCGAGATCGCGCTCGCCTTCGGCGTGCCGCCGATGCTGCTCGGCATTCCCGGCGACAATACCTATGCCAATTACCAGGAAGCGAACCGCGCCTTCTGGCGCCATACGGTGCTGCCGCTCGCCAGCCGCATTGCCGCGTCGCTCGCGCATTGGCTGGGGCCTGCCTTCGGCGAGAACCTGTCGCTTGTCATCGACACCGACCGTATCGATGCGCTTAGCGTCGACCGCAACGCGCTGTGGGAGCGCGTTACCAACGCGCCGTTCCTCACCGTGAACGAGAAGCGCGAGCTGCTCGGGTTCTCGCCGCTCGAAGGCGGCGACCGGCTGGAGTGATTTCTCGCAAGCGAAACCCGCGCGATCGCTCGGTCCGCCGATCGCTGCAAGGAGAGAGCGATGGACACGTTGCACACGATGCTGCGTGCGCTCAAGCGCGAGCGCAAGTCGCAGCCCGATCGGATCACGGTGTTCCGTGAATTCCTCGATCAGCTCGAACGGATCGGCCGGCGCACGCCGTCGCGCCGCCCGGCTACCGGAAAACGCAGCAAGCCGGGCGCAAAACGCGTTCGTAACTCCTGAACGGTAATCGCAATCCACTTCGCAGGCTTGGTGGGACTCTTCGCCCTCGGCGAAGGGCGTGGGACGATCATGCTCGCACCGAAACAGATCACGCGCGTGCCTTCCATCGATGCGGACGGCACGGTCGAAGGCTATGCTTCGCTGTTCGGCGAGGCCGATTCCGCGCGCGACATGGTGATGCCGGGCGCCTTCACGCAGACTCTGCGAACGCGCGGACTGCGCCGTATTCCGATGCTGTTCCAACATGACCCCGCCGAACCGATCGGCGTATGGCTCGAGCTTTTCGAAGACGCGCGCGGCCTGAAGGCGCGCGGCCGCCTCATTTCCGACGTGGTACGCGCGCGCGAGGTGCTGGCGCTGATGCGCGCCGGTGCGATCGACGGCCTGTCGATCGGCTTTCGGACAGTGAAGGGTCGGATCGATCCACGCACGCGCGTGCGGCGGCTCGAGCAGATCGACCTGTGGGAGATCTCGATCGTGACCTTTCCGCTGCTTGCCGGTGCGCGCGTGCACGCCGTCGAGAAGGCGCAGGCTCAGCGAAAGGCGCAGCGCCGCGCGGCAACGCCGGCTCGTGCCGAGCGGGCGTGGCGCACGTTATGTGCCGGCCGCGCTGGACAGCGCGAGTCGCAAAGGCGCTGCGCCGCCAACTGACGCATTGTCCGCCGCGACCACGCACAGCCCTCGATCAGCCCGAAGACGAAACGCCTGGGGCGACCGCCTGCCGGCCGCGTCAATTCCTTGTGGTGAGGAGAAAACCATGGATATCGATACCCAGAGTCCGCTCGAAACCAAGGTCGGCCATTCGCCCGATTCGTTGCTGACGCACGGCGAACTCCTGCGCGCCCTCGAGGAGTTCAGGGCGACCAATGACGAGCGCCTTGCAAGAATCGAGCGGCGCGGTTCGGCCGATATCCTCACCGAGGAGAAGGCGGCGCGCATCGACGCCGCGCTCGACCAGCAGCAGCGCCAGATCGACGAGCTCAAGCTCAAGGGCGCGCGTCCCGCGCTTGCGCGCGAGGCGCTCAGCAGCGACCCGCTTGCCGCGCGCGAGCACAAGGCAGCGTTCGAGGCCTATGTCCGGCGCGGCGAAAGCGCAGCATTGCGCCAGTTGGAGACCAAGGCGTTGTCGGTCGGCTCGGGGCCCGACGGCGGCTATCTCGTGCCGCCGGAAGTCGAGACCGAGATCGGCGCGCGGCTCGCCGCGATCTCTCCGATCCGCTCGCTTGCAAGCGTACGGGTGGTGAGCGCGAATGTGTACAAGAAACCGTTCATGACCTCCGGGCCCGCGGTCGGTTGGGTGGGCGAGACGGCAGATCGCCTGCAGACGAACTCGCCGGTGCTCGACGAGCTCAGCTTTCCGGCGATGGAGCTCTATGCCATGCCGGCGGCGACCGCGACGCTGCTTGAAGATGCCGCCGTCAATATCGACCAGTGGATCGCCTCCGAGGTCGATCTCGCCTTTGCGGCGCAGGAGGGCACGGCCTTCGTCACCGGCGACGGCGTCAACAAGCCCAAGGGTTTTCTCGCCTACACGACAATCGCAAACGATAGCTGGGCATGGGAGAACATCGGTTATATCGCCACCGGCCAGGCCGGTGCGTGGCCGGCCTCCGATCCCTCCGATGTGCTGGTCGACCTGATCTACGCGCTGAAGGCGGGCTACCGGCAGAACGGCGCCTTCGTGATGAACCGCAAGACGCAGAGCGCGATCCGCAAGTTCAAGGACACGACCGGCCAGTATCTGTGGCAGCCGCCGGCGCAGCCGGGTGGACGCGCAATGCTCCTCGGCTTTCCGGTGATCGAGGCCGAGGACATGCCCGACATCAGCGCCGACGCGCTCGCGATCGCCTTCGGTGATTTCCGCCGCGGCTATCTCGTGGTCGACCGCGCCGGGGTGAGCGTGCTGCGCGATCCCTACAGCGCCAAGCCTTACGTGCTGTTCTACACGACCAAGCGGATCGGCGGCGGCGTGCAGGATTTTGAGGCAATCAAGCTTCTGAAGTTTGCTGCAAGCTGAGAGTTTGCCGGGAAAGGGCGGGCGCGCCGCAACCCGGATGAACGGTGCGGCGCGTTCTCCAAGCACTTTCTAAAACTGGGCTCGATATCGCTGGTGTGACATGCGCGCCGGCGGAACGAGGATTCGCGATGCCTTCTACGCTTCTCACGCCACCAGCGGAAGAACCGCTCTCGCTCGCCGAAGCAAAGGCGCATCTGCGGGTCGAGCATGCCGATGACGACGCGCTGATAGCGGCGCTCATCACCGGAGCGCGTAACCATGTCGAAACCCAGACCCGCCGCGCGCTGATGTCCCAGACCTGGCGCATCCTGCGCGACGGCTGGCCGGAAAACGGCCGCCTTGAGGTGTTTCCGGCGCCGCTGCGGCAGGTCATGGCCGCGCGCGTCCATGATTCGGCGGGCGTCTCGCACGCAATCGATGTCGATGCCTTCGTCGTCGACACCGCGGCGGTGCCCGGTGTGATTGGCTTTTCGCCGCTCTCGCTGCCGCAGCCGGGGCGCGCCGTAGCGGGCATAGAGATCGATATCGAGGCTGGTTACGGAACGTCGGCATCCGCCGTTCCCGAGCCGCTGAAACAGGCGGTCCGGCAGCTCATTGCTCACTGGTATGAGAACCGCGGCGCCGGTCAGTCGCGCGATGAATCGACCCGCGTGCCGGCGACCGTCGCGGCCCTGATCGCGCCCTATCGGGCGCTCGCGCTATGATCGATCCCGGCCGCCTCAATCGCCGGCTCGTGTTGGAGGAACCGGCCGACACGCCGGACGGCTTGGGCGGCGTGACGCGCACGTTCGTAGCCGCCGCGACGCTTTGGGCCGAGGTGATCCCGACCGCTGCGCGTGGCGAGGTCGTGGCCGACGGCGCGGGTGCAACCTTGACCCATCGCATCCTCGTGCGTGCCGGCCCCGAGATCACGACACGACACCGCCTGCGCCTCGGTACCCGCGTGTTCCGCATCAAAAGCATGCGCGCGCACGACCGTTCCGGCCGCTTCCTCGCAATCGATGCCGAGGAACGGGTGAACTGATTCCTTTCCGATTGATCGCCTCGGTCTCAGCTTCGGTCACTTCCCTCTTTGAGGTGGAGGTTGGATCGCACTTAGGCAAGCTGCGTACCCTTGGCTGCGTACGATTCGGGAGGGGGATGTTGATCCGTTCGTCCCCGCGCAAGCGGGGACCCAGGGTGTTATGACACGACTGGTTTCCCGCTTTCGCGGGAATGAACGGAATTCGTAGGCCGACGAAGTGGCCCCCTCCCCAATCCTCCCCCGCGAGCGGGGGGAGGGCGCGCGAGTCGCGGCTGCGGACAATTCGTCATCGAAATGATCTGCCGGAAACAGTTTCAATCCCCTCGGTCGTTTAGAGCGGGGAGGGGAGTGCACTCATAGTTTGAGTCAAAACCATGCCGACAGCCGCCGCCGTTGCGCTGCGCAGCGCGATCCATGCCGCCTTGGTCGCCGACGGCGCCCTGAATGCGCTGCTCGGCGGGGCGCATGTCTATGACGAGCCGCCGCGCAACGCCTCGTTTCCCTATGTCACGATCGGCCAGGCGCGCGTAACCGATTGGTCGACCGGCACCGACTCCGGCGAAGAGCATCAGCTCACACTGCACGCCTGGTCGCGCCAGGGCGGGCACCGCGAGGCACATCTGATCGTCGGCGCACTGCTGCAGGCGCTCGACGACGCGCCGCTCGTGCTTGACGACCATCGCCTCATCAATCTGCGCTTCTCGGTCGCCGATGTGCGGCGCGAATCCGACGGGCGCACCCACCACGCGCTGGTGCGCTTCCGCGCGGTGACCGAGCCCCTGTAACGGACGCGACTAGCGCATTGCGCGTGCGCGCATGAGGACATTGCGGAGGACGATCCATGGCCGCCCAGAAAGGCAAGGACCTGCTGGTGAAGATCCACGACGGGATGAGCTATGTGACGATCGCCGGACTACGCACGCGCCGGCTCGCCTTCAATGCCGAGACCGTCGACGTCACCCATGCGGAATCGGCCGAGCGCTGGCGCGAGCTGCTCGACGGTGCCGGCATCAAGCGCGCTTCGGTCTCCGGCCGCGGCCTGTTCAAGGATGCCGCCTCCGACGCGCTGCTGCGCCAGACCTTTTTCGACGGCACGGTGAAGAGCTACGAGCTCGTCATCCCTGACTTCGGAACGGTGACGGGACCTTTTCAAATTACGAGCTTCGAGTTTGCCGGCGAGCACAGTGGCGAGGTGACCTATGAGCTCTCGCTCGAATCGGCTGGCGCGCTGACTTTTGCCGCGATCTAGCAGTTTCTGTCCGATCGAATGTCGGGGACCGATGGACCGTTCGTCCCGGCGCAAGCGGGGCCCAGGGAACTTTGACAAGACTGGATTCCCGCTTTCGCGGGAACGAGCGGAATGTGGATTGAGGTGGCGGAAAGCCCTGTGGGCTTTGCTGCCGAGAAATAAGGAAAAGCCATGGCCAATCGGCATCGCGGCGAGATCGAAGCGGAAATCGGCGGGACGCGGCGGCGTCTGGTGCTCACGCTCGGTGCGCTCGCCGAGCTGGAATCGGCGTTCGGCGCCGACGACCTCGTCGCGCTGGCCGAGCGGTTCGGCGGCGGCCGGCTGAAGGCGCACGACCTTGTGCAGATTGTTGCCGCGGGGTTGCGCGGGGCCGGCGAGGCTTTGAGCAACGATGACGTGGAGAGAATGACGACTCCGGGCGGGGCGGCGGGCTTTGCGCGCATCGCCGCCGATCTGCTGGCGGCCACCTTCGGTGATGGGGCGGCGCCGGGCACGGCGCAGCAAAGCACAGTGGGAATGCCGACAAACCCTACGCCGCCGGAGGCGGCGCGCGGCTGACGAATGCGCGGCCTCCGGTCGATGGACCCATGCCGTTTCCCTGGGATGAGGCGATCGGCTTCGGGCTCGGCGCCCTGCGGCTTTCGCCAGACGCGTTCTGGCGCATGACGCCGCGCGAACTCGCCCACGCTTTGCGTAACCGCAACGGTGGACCAGCGCCGGCGCTTCCCCGCGCGTTGCTGGTCGATCTGATGACGAGGTTTCCTGATGGCCGATGAGTTCGATCCCATCACCGGCGAGCCATTCGTTGAAGCGATCGAGGGCGCGGACCGCCTGTCGCGCGCGTATGATCGGCTTGAACCGCAGATGCGCGAGCTGCAGCGCACCGCCGACGGCTTTGCTCGGACGATGACGAGGGCATTCGCGGGAGCGGTCAGTGGCGGCAAACAGTTCGACGACGTCCTGAAGTCGCTGGTGCTGCGGCTGAGCGACATGGCGCTCAAGGCAGCGTTCGCTCCGCTCAGCGCCGGGCTCGCGTCCGGCATCGATAACCTGTTCTCCGGACTGTTCGGCGGGATCGGCGGGCAGGTCACCGCGGCGGGCGGGGCGATCAAGCCGTTCGCCGCCGGCGGGGTGATCGGCGCGCCGACTTACTTCCCGCTCTCGGCGGGCGGCGTCGGGCTCGCCGGCGAAGCAGGGCCGGAAGCGATCATGCCGCTCGCGCGCGGGCCGGACGGACGGCTCGGAATCTCCACGGTCGATGGCAGCGGGCCGAGCCAGGTCACGATCAATATCTCGACGCCCGATGCCGCAAGTTTCCGCGGCGCCGAGGTCTATCTCACCGGCCAGATCGCGCGCGCCGTCTCACGCGGCCAGCGCGGCTTGTGACGCGCGAGTGGTTTTCTCATGCCGTCCGCCTTTCATGAAGTGCTGTTCCCGCTCGACATTGCGCTGAAAAGCGCGGGCGGTCCGGAGCGTCGCACCGAGATCGTCACGCTCGGCTCGGGGCGTGAAGAGCGCAATGCGCGCTGGGCGCATTCGCGCCGGCGCTACGACGCCGGCTACGGCGTGCGCACCTTCGAAGCGCTGTCGGCGGTTGTTGCCTTCTTTGAGGAGCGGCGTGGGCGGCTGCATGGCTTTCGTTGGCGCGACCGGCTCGATCACGCCTCAGTTGCGACCGGTGCGCCCGGTCCATTCGACCAGGTGATCGGCGCCGGCGACGGCGTGCAGACGACATTCGCATTGGCGAAAACCTATGGCGACCTGCACGCGCCCTATCAGCGGCCGATCGTCAAGCCGGTCGCAGGCTCCGTGCGCGTTGCGGTCGCCGGCATCGAGCAGACCGAGGGCGTGGCCTTCAGTTGCGATCCGACGACGGGGATCGTCACCTTTCTATCCGGATACGTCCCCGGGGCCGGCGCTTCGATCACCGCCGGTTTTCTGTTCGACGTGCCGGTGCGATTCGACACCGACTATCTCGAAGTCGACCTCACCGCCTTTGCCGCCGGAGCGATCCCGAAAATTCCGCTGATCGAGATCAAGCCGTGACAAGCGGGGTGCTCCACCTTGTGCTGATCGGATTCGAGAACGACGAGACAAGACATGCGCGCGATCCCTTCCGCTCTGCAAGAGAAACTCGATTTGGGCGCGACCACGCTGTGCCGCTGCTGGCGGATCACCCGGCGCGATGGCGTCGTGCAAGGCTTCACCGATCACGACGAGACCGTGACGCTCGAAGCGACGCCGTGCCTTGCCGACGCCGGCCTTGCCGCATCGGAAGCGACCGAGCGGCTCGGCATGCAGATCGACGGTGCGGAGCTCTCGGGCGCGCTGGTCGCCGACTCGCTGACCGAGGCCGATCTCGCCGCCGGGCGCTATGACGCGGCAAAGGTCGAGACCTGGCTCGTCGACTGGAGCGAGCCGGAGCTTCGCATTCTGCTCGCAACCGGCGTGCTCGGCGAGGTGCGCCGGGAAGGCGCGGCCTTCACCGCCGAAGTGCGCTCGCTCGCCGATCGCCTCAACCAGGAAAGCGGGCGCCTCTATACTGGAACATGCAACGCTGATCTCGGCGATGCCCGCTGCAAGGTGGATCTCGAACAGCCTGGTTTTCGTGGCACCGGGACGGTCGCAGCGCTATCCGGCACATCCACCTTCACGGCGAGTGGACTGGAAAGCTTCGCCGACGGCTGGTTCACCGGCGGGCTTCTATCCTTTTCGAGCGGGGCGAACAGCAGTATCGCCATCGAGGTGAAAACACATCGCGTCGATGCTGCCAGGGTCACGATCGTGTTGTGGCAGGCGGCGCCCGAGCCGATCGGGCCGGGCGATACCTTCGTCGTCACCGCGGGTTGCGACAAGCAATTGGCGACCTGCCGCGACCGGTTTGCCAATACCGCAAATTTTCGCGGCTTTCCCCACATCCCCGGCAACGATTTCATCATGACCTATCCCTGATCGGCCGGCCCTGCTGCGAATAGCGGCAGCAGTCGGGAAATAGGGCCTTCCACGGGATGAGGAAACGCGGAGCTCGTCGCGCCATGTCAGTGAATCGCGCCGCAATCATTGCCGAAGCGCGCGCATGGGTCGGCACGCCCTATCGCCATCAGGCTTCGCTCAAGGGAATCGGCTGCGACTGCCTCGGCCTCGTGCGCGGCGTGTGGCGCGCGCTCTACGGTCGAGAGCCGGAGGCAACGCCGCCCTACGCGCCGGACTGGGCGGAGGCAACCGCGATCGAGTCGCTTGCCGAGGCCGCGCGGCGGCACATGACCGAGATCGCTTCGTCGGAACTCGCACCGGGCGATTTGCTGCTGTTTCGTTGGCGGACCCGCTTTCCCGCCAAGCACGCCGCGATCGTGACTGCGCCGGATCTGATGGTGCATGCCCATGACGGTGCAGCGGTTGCCGAGGTTGCAATCGCGCCCTGGTGGCGCCGCCGCCTCGCCTATGCGTTTCGTTTTCCGGACGTTATCGATTGAGTGCGAGTATGCCGAAAGTCAGCGCATAAGAGCGCATGACGTTAGG
The DNA here is from genome assembly GCA_028282095.1 of Xanthobacteraceae bacterium. Taxonomy (GTDB): domain Bacteria; phylum Pseudomonadota; class Alphaproteobacteria; order Rhizobiales; family Xanthobacteraceae; genus Rhodoplanes. The sequence continues at coordinate 12,850 of JANQIP010000082.1, forward strand.
GTATCTCCGTCCTTTTTTGGCGGCCGGGGTACTATTGCACTTTGGAGCGGCCTGATGCTCGACGGTGTCATACTGCTGTGGTTCATCCTGACGGCGCTGTCTGTTGTCTATGTTGCAATCGACATCCGCTGGACGCCGGAAGCCACCGTCATGAAATGGGGTTTTGTCCTGGTAACGCTATTCATCGGGCCGTTCGGTGCTTTCCTTTATGTTCTCGGATGCCGTGAACCATTGCCGGGTACGCACGAAGCCTATGTCGCCGCACCATGGCGGCAGGCGCTCGGTTCGACGATGCATTGCGTTGCCGGCGATGGGGTCGGCATCCTGGTCGGGGCCGTGATCGCCGCACTGCTGCTGCTGCCCCCGTTTCCCGACTTCCTCTTGGAGTACACCCTCGGATTTCTGTTCGGCTGGGCCATTTTCCAGGCCTTGTTCATGCGCGGCATGGCCGGTGGATCCTATACGCGGGCGCTGCGCTCGACCTTCATTCCCGAGCTCACCTCGATGAACTGCCTGATGGCGGGCATGGCAATCGTCTCGATGATCGGCAAGGCGAATGTGCCGGGCAGCAACCATCCGTCGTCGCCGGCCTTCTGGTTCATCATGAGCATGGCGTTGCTGGTCGGCCTCTGCGCCGCCTATCCGATGAACTATTGGCTCGTGTCGAAGAAGCTGAAGCACGGCATGATGACTGTGCGCTCGAAAGGGGCGATGCCCGCAATGGCGGCGATGCCGGCCGTGAGTTCGATGCCGGAGCACCCGTCGGACCATATGGACATGACACCCAAGGTCACGAACAGCGCGATCGCGTTGGTCGTCGCCTTGTCCTTTGTGGTGCTGATCATCGGCGTCACGATCGGGCTGTCGTTTTCCTAAAGCATGATCCCAAAAAGTCGCCAGACTTTTCGGACAAGATCATGCGACCGACCTAAACACAGAGCGCGATAGAAATAGCACGGCCACTGCCCCCTCCCGCCTCGCTTCGCCCGACTCCCTCCTCCGCTTGCGGGGGAGGGTTGGGGAGGGGGTAACTTCCCGCGCATCCCCGGCCTAAAGGCGACACGCGGCTCCTGAAAAGTTTCTCGACATGGCAACGCTTGTTCTGTCCGCTGCCGGCAGTGCCGCCGGCGGTGCGGTATTCGGTCCGGTCGGTGCCCTTGCCGGGCGCCTGGCGGGAGCGCTCGCCGGCAATGTGATCGACAACGCGCTATTCAGCCGCGACGGCGGAACGCGCCGGATCGAAGGCCCGCGACTCGCCGATCTCGAAGTGATGGCCTCGACCGAGGGCGCGCCGATCCCGCGCGCCTATGGCCGGGTGCGCCTTTCCGGCCAGGTCATCTGGGCAACCGACCTCGAAGAGGTCGTAACCACAACGGTCCAGAACACGGGAGGCGGCGGCGGTGGCGGTGGCGGAAAAGGCTTCGGCGGTGGTGGTGGCGGCGCTTCGCAAACGACGGTCACGACCACCTACAGCTATTTCGCCAATCTGGCGGTGGGCCTATGCGAGGGGCCGGTCGGCCGGATCGGACGGGTATGGGCCGACGGCAAGCCGCTCGACCTGTCCGGCCTGAATGTGCGGTTCTACCGCGGCACTGATGACCAGACGGCGGATCCCCTGATCATCGCCAAGCTGGGGGCAGGCAATGCGCCGGCCTATCGGGGCCTTGCCTATGCCGTGTTCGAGCGACTGCCGCTCGAGGCATTCGCCAATCGTATTCCGCAGCTTGCCTTCGAAATCACACGGCCGGTCGGCGCGCTCGAGGGTATGATCCGCGCGGTCACGCTCATTCCCGGCACGACCGAATTCGGTTACGAGCCGGGAACCGTGACCCGAACGCTCGGCCCCGGCCGGTCGGCGCCGGAGAACCGTCATGTCACGACCGCTGCGTCCGATGTGGAGGCTGCCCTCGACGACCTGGTGGCGGTGTGCCCGCAGCTCGAGCGCGTTGCCATCGTCGTCGCCTGGTTCGGCACCGATCTGCGAGCGGGCCAATGCCTGATCCGGCCCGGCGTCGATTCCGCAATAAAGCAGACATTCGGTGCGACCTGGTCGGTCGCGGGGCTCACGCGTACGCAGGCCCATCTCGTCTCGCTGGCGGATGGGCGACCCGCCTTCGGCGGCACACCATCGGACGACAGCGTGCGCAACTTGATCGCTGAAGTGAAGGCACGTGGGCTCAAGGTCGCACTCTATCCCTTCATCATGATGGATATCCCAGCCGGCAATGCGCTCCCCGATCCATGGACGGGCGCCACCCCGCAGCCGGCTTATCCGTGGCGCGGCCGCATCACCTGCGATCCGGCGCCGGGGCAACCGGGATCGCCCGACGGAACCGGCGCGGCGCAGGCGCAGCTCGATGCGTTTTTCGCCGTGGGCAATCCGCAGGCTTGGGGCTATCGCCGCTTGGTGCTGCATTATGCGGGGCTTGCCGCTTCGGCGGGCGGGGTCGATGCCTTCCTGCTCGGCTCGGAGCTCCGAGGCTTGACGCGGGTGCGCTCGGCCTCCGGCGTCTATCCCGCGGTCACCGCGCTGGCCCAGCTTGCGAGCGATGTAAAGGCTATTCTCGGCTCGGCAACTTGCGTCACCTATGGCGCCGACTGGACCGAATATGGTGCGCATGTCGTCGACCCGGCGGCCAACGAAATGCGCTTTCCGCTCGACCCGCTATGGGCGTCACCGGACATCGATGCGGTCGCAATCGACTATTACGCGCCGCTTTCCGATTGGCGCGACGGTGGCGATCACCTCGACCGGATGCTGGCGGACACGATCTACGATAAAGCCTATCTTGCCGGCAATCTGCGGGGCGGGGAGGCATTCGACTGGTTCTACGCGGACGATGCGGCAAGGACGGCGCAGGAACGCATTCCGATCACCGACGGCCTCGGCAAGCCCTGGGTGTTCCGCGCCAAGGATCTGTGGACCTGGTGGTCGCAGCCGCATTACGAACGGGTCGGCGGCGCCGAGCTGCCGAGCCCCACCGCCTGGGTCGCGCAAGGCAAGCCGATCTGGCTCACCGAAGTCGGTTGCCCTGCGGTCGACAAGGGGACGAACCAGCCGAACGTGTTTCCCGACCCGAAATCAGGGGAGGGCGGCATTCCCTATTTCTCCGACGGCCGCCGCGACGACCTGATTCAGCGCCGCCATCTTGAGGCCGTTCTCGGAGCATTCGACCCGGCATTCGGAGCAAGCATCGAGAGCAATCCGGTGTCCGGCGTATACGGGCAGCGCATGGTCGACCCCTCGGCCGTTTATCTGTGGACTTGGGACGCGCGGCCCTACCCGACTTTCCCGGCGGCGCTCGGCGTGTGGAGTGACGGACTGAACTGGGAGACCGGGCACTGGCTTTGCGGCAGGCTCGGCTCATGTCCGCTCGATGGGCTGGTCGCCAAGATCCTCGCCGATGCACAAGTGACCGGTTACGACGTCGATGCGCTCATGGGCTGGGCGGACGGGTATGTGATCGACCGCCCGATGGCGCCGCGCGCCGCGCTCGAGCCGCTTGCGCTCGCATTCGCCTTTGAAGCAGCATCCGAGGGTGCGAGCCTGTTCTTTCGTCCGCGCGGGGGGCCACCGGCCGCCGAGCTCACCGAGGACGACCTTGTGGCTCCCGACAAAGGTGCGCCGGTGCGCTTCGTGCGCGCGCAGGAGACCGAACTGCCGAACGATGTCTCGCTCGGTTTCACAGACCCCGGCCAGGATTACCGGCGTGCGGCGGTCATGTCGCGCCGCTTGGTCGGCGGCGCGGCGAAGACCGCGCATGCCGATCTCGCCGCCGTCATGGAGCGCGGCGTCGCCGAGCGCCGTGCCAATATATGGCTGCAGGACCTATGGGCCGGGCGCGAGCAGGCGAGTTTTGCTTTGCCGCCGAGCAGGTTGGGACTCACGCCGGGCGACGTCGTGGCGCTCACGGTGGCCGGGCGTCGCCGGCTCGTCGAAATGCGCGAACTGGTCGAGAGCAGCATTCGCGAGATCACCGCGCGCTCGATCGACCCCGAGGTCTTCGCAATCTCGTTGGCGCCTGGACCGCGACAGGCACCGGCCTTGCCGGCAGCGGTCGGCCCGGCGGAGGTCGTCCTGCTCGATCTTCCGACGCTCCCGGCGGATGCGACGCCGGTGCTGCTGCGCGCCGCCGTCGCCGCCGATCCCTGGCCGCGACCGATCGCCGTCTGGCGCTCTTTCGACGGGGCGTCGTTCGATCGGGTGGCGGTCGCGCTTTCTCCCGCCACCGTCGGCGAGACGCTGGATCCGGTGCCGGCCGGCCCGATCGCGCGGTTCGACGTTCACACCAAGTTTCGGGTCCGCCTGTTTGGCGGAACGCTCGCAGCGGTCAGCGATGCGGCGCTCCTCGCCGGCGCCAATGCCGCGGCGCTGGTGCAACCGGACGGCAGTGTCGAGGTCTTTCAGTTCGCCGAAGCCGAACTGGTCGGCGAGCGGACTTATGAGATCGGCCGGCTCCTGCGCGGGCAGGCCGGCAGCGAATGGGCGATCGGCGATCCGCTTTCGGCCGGCGCACGATTCGTTGTGCTCGACGAGAAGATCATCGTGTTGGCGCAGGGGACCGATCTGCTCGGCCGCCCGATGCAGCTCCGCGTCGTTGCCGCCGACCGCAGCCATGGCGATCCCACCGCGGTAATGTCCACGGCGACGGCGCAGGCAACCGCGCTGCGGCCGCTCGCGCCGGTTCATCTGCGCGCGCGCCGCGATCCCGCCGGCGTCGTCCTGTCCTGGGTACGGCGGACTCGTCGCGACGGCGATTCGTGGGTCACGGCCGAGGTGCCGCTCGGGGAGGACAGCGAGGCTTATGCCATCGACATCCTGTCCGGCGGCGAGGCGGTCCGCAGCCTGACCGCCGCGGAGCCGTCGGTGCTCTATGCGGCTTCTGACGAGCTTGTCGATTTCGGCACGTCGCAGACAAGCCTCGATATACGTATCGCCCAGCTTTCCGTCGCGGTCGGCCAGGGGTTTCCCGCTGAAACGACCCTTATCGTGCAGTAAGCGTAAAGGGTATCGGCTGCGGCCGCTTCGTATCCCCACGATGCAAGGTCCCGGCCGCCCGGCCGAACGCGAAACCAATGCACCGCGATTTTTCGACCGACGCCGCCCGGCAGCTCGCGCGGCGCGGCACACCGAGTATTTGCGGCCAATACGACTCTCGTCGCAAGCGAACGAGGCGCAGGAGTAATAGCCGATGTCCCGACCATGGCGGCTCGCGCAGAGCCTCGAAACTCTGCGCGACCAGATCAATGATCTCGCTCCCGGCCGCGATAAATCGAGCGACGGGACGATCGGCGATGCCGCGCACCGAGCGCGCAAGAGCGATCACAATCCGGATCGGGATGGCGTCGTGCGCGCGCTCGACATCACCCATGATCCGGCGAGCGGGGTCGATTGCCGCCAACTCGCCGAAAGGCTGCGGCAGGCGCGGGATACGCGCATCCTCTATGTGATCGACAACGGCCGCATCTTCTCAAGCCGGGTCTCGCCTTGGGAGTGGCGGGCCTATCGCGGGTCCAACCCGCATACCAAGCACATGCATGTTTCGGTCGTTGCCGATCGTGCTCGGTATGACGATGCCCGGCCGTGGCATGTCGTCTGCGAGCCGATGCCGGCCGACCAGCCAGCCCATCCGCGCAATACCGTGCGACTGCGCAGAGGGGATGAGGGGGCGGCGGTTCGCGAACTGCAAAACATGCTTGACGTTCCCCGAGATGGCATTTTCGGCGTGCAGACCGAGGCAGCCGTGCGCGCGTTTCAGGCCGGGCATGGTCTTGTAACCGACGGCATTGTCGGGCCGTACACCTGGGATGCGTTGCTCAGAAAGGGTGATAGTTCCGACGCGCAAGTGATGAGGGGCATCACCGCGACCGTGTTCGGCGGGACCAGCGATCCGAACCGCAGCGCCTATGACAACCATGTCATCACCGATGACGAGCTCGGCGTGGCACTGCCTTGGCGTTTTCCTGACGAGCGTCCGCTCGTCAGGGTGGTCCACGACGGCCGTGCTGTGATCGCGCCGATTATCGATGTCGGCCCTTGGAATACCGACGATCCCTACTGGCAAACCGGATCGCGGCCGCAGGCGGAAGACGGTAGGGACCGCCGCGGCCGGACCACGAATATGGCAGGCATCGACCTGACCCCGGCCGCCGCTACAGCGATCGGTCTGCCCGGCAAAGGCTTGGTCGATTGGCAGTTCGTCGGGGCGGCACAAGAACAACCCGAGCCTACGTCGCCGTGGCCGCCGGCAACCGGTGTCGACAATATTCTTGCCGAGATCGCGGATTTGATCCGGCCAGTCCTGGAGCAACACATCATGCCGCAGGTCAGTGCCTTCTATCGCCCGAGTGAGGCCGATTGGAACGAAATGCTCAAGCTGTTGAAGAAACAGGCCGCGTCCGCGCCTGCACCCCTGTCTTTCATCGACAAAGTACTCGGCGGCAAGCTGCTCGTCGGCAAGAAAACGATCAGCGGGATCATCGGCTTGATCGCGACCCTTGCCGGCGTGAAGACCGGTGTCGCCGATCCCCAGGGCGTATGGGTCGAGGTCCTTACCTGGGTGTTCACGGGCCTTGCTGGCGCCGGCTTCACCGCCAAGATCGACCGCGCGCTCAAGCTCGGCATTGAGTATTTGCCGAAAATCCTCAATGCCATCGCTACACTTTCCGAAGCGATTACAAAGCAGCAATCGCAACATGCAGCTCGGCAACCATAACACGACTACCTTGCCGGACTAAGAACTGTGGATTGTCTCGATCGTTATCTCATTAGCTTTGCCTGAGGGCTGGAAAGCCCCGGCGGAACGACCACATTTTCGAAGACGGGTAGGACCGAGCCCTTACCGTTTGCGTCGTTTCTCGTTGGGCTCCTCGCCGGAGGCCTCGCCGTGCGTGGCTGGTGCGACGGAAATAAGGAGTGAACCGATGATCGGCGAATTCATCCTGTGCGCATCGATTGCGATGGTGGTTATGTTGCCTGCCTGGGCGGACAATCCTTCATCGGTGGTGCAGATGGTCAAGCGACAGCGCAAGCGGTGAAATATGTCTTCGAGATCGAGGGCGAGCCGTCGGCCGAGGGCCTATTCGCCTTCCACGACGCAGCGCTCGAGCGGATTCGTAGGTATTGCACCAATCCAGGCCGGCGCGCCGCCCACCGTTCACGCGGTAGAGCGTGATTGCTTCTCCTTGAAGCAATCGCGCTCCACCTCTCTTTGCTTTGCCGCATGATCTTGTCCGAAAAGTCTGCCAACTTTTCGAGATCATGCTCCAGAACTGCGATCCATTCTGATTGCATCGATCGCATTCTATTTCTCTTTGCTTTGCCGCATGATCTTGTCCGAAAAGTCTGCCAACTTCTCGGGATCATGCTCCAACCGAGGGGGAGCAATGCCATGACCGGCTTGGTCGAATGGCCTGTCCTGCTGACGATCGTGTCGTGCATCGTCCTGACCGTTGGAATCACGGGCGGCGTGATCATCCGCGTGTTCACCTGGCTCTACGCGGACTCCAACCAGCACCGCGCCGAGGCCGGCAATATCCGGGCCGAGATTGGCAAGCTACGCACCGAGGTCTCGCAGACCTATGTGACCCTCGAAGCCCAGAGGATCATCAAGGAAGCGATCGACGAGCGCGGCGATCATCTCGAAGCTGCCGTCAACCGTCTTTCTGCCGCGGTCGATCGGATGGCGGAAAAGCACGATCGCTCGATCGGCGAGCTCGTCAAGGCGCTGACAGCAAAGCTCGTTCCATCCTGATATTCGACGGCCGAGGCCGGTAGCGTTGATCGCCGTCAGCCATGCTGGGGGCTGACGCTTGCCTTGGAGCGTTTCCAGGCGAAGTGGAATCCGCTTCGCCGCCGAAAACGCGACCAGCAGGAGAAGATCAACGCATGATCCCGAAAAGCTGCAGACTTTTCGGACGAGATTATGCGAAAAAACAAAGGGAAAGCGCAGGCGATTCATCCGGCCTGGAATGATCACCCTCCAGCTTTCCTCCCTGTGCTCGACCCGCCCGGCTTCGGCCGGGCGGTTTTTTTGTTGCGGCAGTTCGATCTTTCGTCTTACGGTTGGTGGGCGAACAACCCTTGCGCCTTAGTTCCACAAGCGGGTCCTTGCATGGATCGAGCCGCATTTGCCTTCTCACGCATCGAGAGGCTGGATGCCGCTGACACCATCGACGCTGTCGTGGCGGAACTCTCGGAAGCGGGCCAAAACTTCGGCTTGGGGAATGTCATCATCGCCGGGTTGCCGGCGCCGGACAAGCATCTCGAACCGTATATGCTCCTGCATTGCTGGCCGTCCGGCTGGTACCAGCGTTATAACGAGCGCGACTATCTCCATGTTGATCCGGTGGTCCAGAAACTCAGGAATACGACGCGGCCCGTCGCCTGGCACGAAGCGCCATACGATCCGCATGCCGATCTTTCGGCGCATGCCGTCATGATGGAAGCGCGCGAATTCCAACTGAAAGGGGGCCTGTCGGTCCCGATCTACACCCTGTCAGGTGATCAGGCGGCAGCCTCTTTTGGCGGTGCACAATTCGATCTTTCCACCGAGGATCGCGCGGCGCTGCACTTGATCGCCATCTATGGGCATGCGCGCGCGCAGGAGCTCAAGAAGCGATCGCTCGAGACCAAGCGAACGAGATCATCGCTCGTTCGCCCCGCCCTCACGCCGCGCGAGGCCGAAGTGTTGAAATGGGTGGCGGCGGGCAAGACGTCGGACGTGATCGGTGAAATACTCAATATCTCCATAGCGACAGTCGATACCCATGTCGTCAATATTTGTCGCAAACTCGATACCGTAAATCGCACGCAGGCGGTCGCCGAGGCCATCCGTTCGCGGCTCATTCCCTAAGTCAACTCCTGAAAACAATGGATAGGCGAGTCCTGCCATCGCGGGACAATTTCCCCGGTTTAGATCTTTCGGGGGAAATCCATGATCGAGGTTATCGAAGGCGTGCGTCCTGGCGAAAGCAAATTGCTCGATCAGGCTTTTCGACACCGTCACCGGATTTTCGTCGAGAAAAAGGGATGGAGCGCGTTACGCAAGGACGACGGACGCGAGGTCGACCAGTTCGATACGGCCGCGACCGTCCATTTTATCGCGCCCGGACGGAAACCGGATGAAGTAGCGGGGTATGTCCGGCTCAATCCGACCACCGGGCCACATCTCTTGGCCGACGTACATGCCTACCTCTGTGCGCGACCCTATCGGCGAGCTCCCGACGTGTGGGAGTGGTCCCGCTATTCGGTCGCGGACAATTTTCGTTTGGACGGAACCTACTCCGACGTGGCTTCGGCTCTGCTCATCGCCGGACTTGAATGGGCCGAGCCGCAGGGCATTCGTACGATCGTTCTCGAATTCCATCCGGTCTGGATCACCCGTTTTCGCGAACTCGAATTCGAAGTGGTCCCGTTGGGTTTGCCGGTGACGTTCGAGGGCGAACTGACCTTGGCCGCCCAACTGGGATTCGATAGCCGTATCATCAAGGGGATGCGCCGCGCTCGCGGATTCCGGCGCCCGATACTCAAGTCGAAGAAGCGCAGGTCTTCGCGGGTCGCCGCTTAGTCATCTCGTGCGAATGCGACATTCGCCGTTCGTGAAAATCCTGTCTCACAGAAAGGGTGCAACATGGTCTTGGCCAACTCCGAAATGAGCGGGCTCATCAGCGATCTTGATCGCGTGATCGAACGATCGGCCAAGCTGCAGCTCACGACCACCACGCAAATGCTCTGCATGGTGCGCGTTGATCTGATGGCGCATGCCGGCGGGGCGAGCGAGGACGAGTTGGAAGCGCTGATCGAAGCTCTGCGTGCACCCAGCGTTCCGCAGCAGCCGGCGCTCTTCGATTGCCCTGGATGACCCGCGGCATCAAGCGACCGGTCTTTCGCGGCTTACCGTTTCTAGGCGATTCCATCAGAAACGCAGGGACATGCGCTCGACAAGCTGGACAAGAGAACTGCGAATCTCGGGATCTTGAATTCTGAAGAACGCTTTGATGAGACGCAGCCCTTCTTCGTCGCCGGGCTGGTTTTCTTGAGGTCCGGCGTGGTCTGGGGTCGGGCCGACGCCCACGAACTTGAAAGGTAGATCACGAGTCATGAGGCAAAACTCCGTAGCGTTAACCCTTCGCAGAAAGCGCACGTTGATGCCACGAAAGATAAATGCGGCGGTAGCTTTAGTCCAAATCGACCGAGCTTTGAAGATCTTGAAAGACGACGATTTCAAGAACGCAGCCTATATGCTAAAAATGGCGAAGCTGGAGCTGGTGACGATCGCCAATAATATTAGGCAATACGAATTAGAGCAGCTCATCGACCTCGCGTCGGCAGCCACCGCACAAACGGCATTGGCAGCGGACAATGAGGATAGACCAAAGCGATAGCGTTTCGCGCCTAGTGTTTCCTTCTCTGACGGTCCGACCCCGGACCGTCAGGTAAGGAACACTAGCTAATCCGATGCTTTGTGATGCGGCACCAACACAATGAGACGAG
>JANQIP010000087.1 GCA_028282095.1 Xanthobacteraceae bacterium
TCCGGACGATGAGCGAGACCTCCACCTCGGTGGCATCGGCGGTGGAGGAGCAGAACACCGCGACACGGGAGATCGGCCGCAACGTCCAGCAGGCTTCGGTCGGCACCCAGCAGGTCACGAGCGCCATTGTCGGCGTCAACGAGGCCGCCCAGGAGACCGGGACCAACGCCAACCAGGTGCTCACGGCCGCCGGTCAGCTCTCCGAGCAGGCCGTCCGCCTCACCCGGCAGGTGAAGACGTTCATCGCCGATATCCGCGCGGCCTAAAGCATGATCCCGAAAAGCTGCAGGCTTTTCGGAGGTCGTGCGAGCAAACAAAACACAAAGAGAGCGCGGTTGCTTCTTCTTGGATCAACCGCGCTCCAGATAATGGAAGCACTTTCGTGTTCTCACCGTCCTGACTGCCATGGTGGGAGAACGACGCCTGGATTGAAGGAACGTGCCACAAACGTCTACTCCCTCACCTGCCAAATGGGTGAGGGACTCAAAAAATACCATCTAATCCAATATCTTAATTTCTCGATGGTGGGGGAGGTAGGACTCGAACCTACGAAGGCTTAGCCAGCGGATTTACAGTCCGCCCCCTTTGCCGCTCGGGACACTCCCCCGGAGAAAAACCGGTCCCGCCGATGCCGATCGTCCAGCATCTTTGCCTTTTCGCATGATCTTGTCCGAAAAGTCTGCAACTTTTCACAGATCATGCCCCGGCCGGTTGTCAATTCTGTCAGGCCGGGATCACGCGCCGTCAGCGAGCAGAGCAGAATTCTCACGTCACCGTCCGTGACTTGAATCCCGGCCTATCGCTTCGCGTCCCGGAATGCCGGCGACGCCGCCGACCACGCCGGGGCCGCTGTTATGGGAACCCTCCGCCACGGTGTCAACCTGTAAGGCCCCAGCCGAGATGGCAAATGCTCGGGCGGAGGGGATGCCGAATGCCAGCCTTGGGGCGGCTCACTGGGACTGCGCCGCCTTCTTGCGCTCGCGCTCAGCCTCGAACTGCGTCGCCGCTTCAAGCGCGTGGCTCGCATACATGACCGAGGGCCCCGCTCCCATATAGATCGCCATGGCGAGTGTCTCCAGCACCTCGTCGCGCGACGCGCCATGGTCGACTGCCGCCTTGGCGTGGAAGGCGATGCAATCGTCACACCGGATGGCAACCGAGATCGCGAGCGCGATCAGCTCCTTGGTCCGGGTGTCGAGGGCCTTGGGCGCGACTGCGGCCTGCGCGACCGCAGAGAACGCCTTCATGACCTCGGGCGCTCCGGCGCGCACATTCCGAAGCTGCGCGCTAAGCTCCTTGGTCATCTCGGGCCAGTTGGTGGGCATTGCATCGTCCTTTCCTGTTCTGACTACTTGAACTATGACACGCGAAGCAAAGCTCAGCTCAGGCGCATGCCGAACCGCACTCCGCCGTCAAGACCATCCCGCCACCCGGGGCCGTACAGCCCGCGCGGGCGGCCTGCCGCGTCTTCAGGTACACCACGCGGACCGAGCGGACGCAACGCGCGCCGCGGCCGGCCGGGTATGCGGCCGGAGCAAAGCGAGCGCAACGGCCCAGCCATCCTTTATGGCTGGCACACGGTGACGTCTGCGCTGGAAAACCCGGCCCGCGTCTTTCATCGGTTGCTCGTGACCGAGAATGCAGCCCGTCGCCTGGCCGAGGACGCGTTGGCGCTACCGTGCCTACCGGAAATTGTGCGCCCGGACGCAATCGCGGCGCTCGTCGGGCCCGAGGCCGTGCATCAGGGCCTCTATGCCGAGGCCGATCCCCTGCCCTCTCCGGACATTACGGAGCTCGAGGACCGCGGCATCGTGCTCGTCCTCGACCAAATCACCGACCCGCACAATGTGGGCGCGATCCTGCGCAGCGCCGCCGCCTTCGCGGTCGCCGCCGTCGTAACGACCGCACGCCATAGTCCTGAGGCGACGGGCGTTCTGGCGAAAGCCGCGTCGGGCGCGCTCGAATATGTGCCGATCGTCACCGTCGGCAATCTTGCACGCGCCCTCGTTGCGCTCAAGGAACGGGGCTGGCTTACCGTCGGCCTCGACAGCGCCGGCGAGACCGACCTTGCCGGCATTGAGCTTGCCGACCCGCTCGCGCTTGTGCTCGGCGCCGAGGGCAAGGGCCTACGCCAGTTGACCCGCGCGACGTGCGAGCGCCTCGCCCGGCTCGATCTGCCGGGCCGGATCAAGAGCCTCAATGTATCGAACGCCACGGTGCTCGCGCTTCACATCGCGACGAGCAGGCTCAATGCCGCTCAGGCCAGAGGATGATCTCTTTAAATCGGCAGAACTCTCCAGCCCCCATGGTCAGCAGCGCAGCTAGGCCCCGCGCGGACGGTTTGACCGTTGAGTCACCTCTCCCCGCTTACGGGGAGAGGTCGGATTGTCGAAGCGTCAGCTTCGGCAATCCGGGTGAGGGGCAAACACGGCCGGGGCAACGACCGATCGCGCGATCCCAAGGTCACCGCGTTCCGCGCTCTCGGAACAACGATGGTCTGGCAAACGCAACTGGTGTGATTGAAACGATCGCAGGCGCCTTAGTAGCGCCGCTACCCCCTCACCCGCCGCGCTTCGCGCGTCGACCTCTCCCCGCAAGCGGGGAGAGGTAATACTCGCGGGCCAGTGAGCCAATGCATGATCTTGTCCGAAAAGTCTGCCAACTTTTCGGGATCATGCTCCAGTCAGGCCGTTGCCGCAACGAAATGGCCGCTCGGGACATCAGCGGATATAGTCGCGCGTCCACTGCTCCTCAACCGGCTTGCTCCGCTTGGGCTGGGTCGGCGATGGCAATGTCTTCGGGGGAACGACCGCGGGCGGCATTCCAAGATGCGGATCACGCCGCGGACCGCGCGCATGCCGGCGGCGCACGTCGATCACCCGCGCGGTCGGCGCCGGCCGGTAGTAATAAGCCCCGAAGGGCGGCGCACCGTAGGAGCGGAATGAGGGCCGGACATAGGGGACATAGGTCCGCGCGTACCCATAGCCCGACACATAGGGATAGGGCGTGAAGGCATAGCCGCCCTCCGAATAGGTCGGCACCGTGTAGAATCCGGGACCGCTGTAGACCGGCCCCTGATTGACGATGTAGATCGGCGCGCGCGCGTCGGACGGATTGAGCACATAGCCGGTCGGCGGATAGGCGAGCGGCGCCAGCGCCGCGCCATAGACGATCACCGGACCCGGCCCGCAGCAAGCGCCACCGGCCTGCGCAGCGGTCGGAAGCAGGCCCATCGCGGCGACAGCCGCGCTGATGGTCACGACACTCAAGCAACGATGACGCATGGCACCCCTCGTCTCGTTAATCCTGTTGCGCCCAGACTGGCAGAAAAACCGCGGCGTGACCAATCGGTTTCCGCCGGTGTCGCCGCAGCCATCGCTGGGGCGCGTCCCTTTGGCCTTCAGCGCCACGGACCGAGATAACGCCTGCCAAAGGGCACGACGACCGCGGGCACGTCGTAAGAGGGCGGCATGATCGTGACCGGCAGGTTCGGGGATTCAGCATGCCAGGAGCGGTGAAAGCTTGGCGCCGGGCGCGGACGACGTTTCGGCGGTGAGTCGACCTCGCTGCGGCCATAGTCGGGCATATGCCCTGTCCCCGGAAAGTAACGCGGGACCGGACGCGCCGGCGGGCGCCTGCAGCAGAATGGCTTGATCACGGTCGGAGGCATCCAGCCGGGCCGGTAAAGCCCCCAGTCGCCCTCGACGATCCCCCAGGAAGCGTCGCGTCCGTTGATGATCACCGGCACATCCGGCCGGCCCGGCACGACGAACACGGGCGCGTTGTCCGAGGCCACCGCGGCCCCGCCCCATATGAGGCCCGCTACCGTGGCGATCGCCGCGAGCGCGGCGGCGAGAGCGCGCTTGCTCCGCCTTGAATCAACCGCGCCCTTTATCCCTCTGTTTTGTTGCATGATCTTGTCCGAAAAGTCTGCCAACTTCTCGGGATCATGCGCTTTGTTCGGTCGCATGATCTTGTCCGAAAAGTCTGCCAACTTTTCGGGATCATGCGCTGGGCGCGATGTCATATGCGTTTCACCCTGACTGAGACGTAATGCCAAAGTTGTGGGTGCGGCCGCACCTCACTTTCCCCGAGCCTGAGGAAAGCGCAAAGAGATCAACAAAGCGCAAGGGTTCGCCCGCGGCCACATGGCAAATTCCGCGGTAACCCTAACAAAACGGTTGCAAATCGTGCCGGACCACACCGCGCCTGGGTGTCGCTTCCTGGTGATGCGGCACCAACGCTTGGGCTCGTCTCATTGTGTTGGTGCTGCATCATAAAGCACCGGATTAGCTAGTGCTCCTTACCTGACGGTGCGGGATCGAACCGTCAGAGTCGGAACACTAGTGATGCGGCACCAACGCTTGGGCTCCTCCCATTGTGTTGGTGCCGCATCACAAAGCATTGGATCAGCTAGTGTTCCTTACCTGACGGTCCGGGGTCGGACCGTCAGAGAAGGAAACACTGGTCACGCCGGTCGCATTTTTTGTGGCGAACCGGTTCCCACGTCGCCGGAAAATGCACTAAGGACTGATGGTGCGAGATCCGCATTCAACGAAACGGAGATTCGCTGAAGGAAAAGGCGTCGGCGCTGATGGCGAATGCTCGTCCGACCAAGCGAAGGTTCCTGGCGCCGATGTCGCGGCCCTCCTTGCGCGGCGAGGGGATGACGAAACAGGAGAGGTTCGTCATCTTCGCGTCCTCGCTCGGGACCGTCTTCGAGTTTTATGATTTCTTTCTCTACGCGACGCTCGCGCCGTTCTTCGCATTCCTGTTCTTTCCGCCCGGCAACGACACGGCCGCCCTGCTTTCAGCTTTTGCGACCTATGCCGCCGGATTTCTCGTGCGCCCGGCGGGCGCGCTGATGTTCGGCCGGATCGGCGACGTCATCGGCCGCAAGAACACCTTCCTGATCACGATCATGGTCATGGGCGGCGCGACCTTCTTGGTGGGGCTGCTCCCCACTTTCGAAACGATCGGCTGGGCTGCACCTTTGCTCCTGGTCGTGCTTCGTTTGGCGCAAGGTCTCGCGCTCGGCGGCGAGTATGGCGGCGCGGCGACCTATGTCGCCGAGCATGCGCGCCCGAGCTACCGCGGATTCTCGACGAGCTTCCTACAGACGACGGCAACGCTCGGCTTCTTCTTTGCTCTGCTCGTCATCAGCATTTGCCGGATCTCCATGGACGAGCAGACTTTCTCCGCGTGGGGCTGGCGCATCCCGTTCCTGATCTCGCTCGTGCTGCTCGTGTTTTCGATTCTCATTCGGCTGCGCCTCAACGAGACGCCGATCTTTCAGCGCATGAAGGAAGAGGGCAAGGGCTCGAAAGCCCCGCTGACCGAGAGCTTCTTTCGCTATCCCAACAACAAATACGTGCTCTACGCCCTGCTCGGCGCGACCGCCGGCCAGGGCGTCGTGTGGTACACGGGCCAGTTCTACGCCCTGTTCTTCCTCCAGATCACGCTGCGGCTCGATTTCACTTTGGCCTACGGGTTGATCATGGTCGCGGTGCTGATCGCAACGCCGCTGTTCATCTTTTTCGGCTGGCTGTCGGACCGGATCGGCCGGCTGAAGATCATTCTCGCCGGCTGCCTGCTGGCAGCGGCAACCTACTTTCCGTTGTTCAAGGCGCTCACCGACTACGTCAATCCGGACCTCGTCGCCTTTAAGGCGCAGCAGTCGGTCACGGTTTCGTCGGATGCTTCGACCTGCGGCTTCCATATTTTCGTCGGCCCCTGGTCGAGCTTTTCCGATTGCGATCGCGCCCATGATTTTGTCACGCGGCTAGGCGTGTCCTTCACCAAGGAGGATACGCCCGGCAAGCCGCCGGCGCTCACGATCGGCACAACGCGCATCGAGGGCTTTGATGCGCAGCGATGGCAGGCGGCGTTTGACGCCGCCGGCTATCCGAGCAAGGCCGATCCCGCCAAGGTGAACTGGCCGATGGCGACGCTCATTCTGGTGATCCTCGTGGTCTATGTCACGATGGTGCACGGGCCGATCGCCGCCTTCCTGGTCGAGCTCTTCCCGACCAAGATCCGCTACACGTCGATGTCCCTGCCCTACCATATCGGCAATGGCTGGTTCGGCGGCATGCTCCCGCTGCTGACCACGGCCATCGTCGCGACAACCGGCAATATTTATGATGGCCTGTGGTATCCGATCGGCGTCGCCGTGATGACGGTGGTGATCGGCGCGATCTTCCTGCGCGAGACCAAGGATATCGACATCGCGACCGGATCCGGGGTCCAGATTTCCCACCGGGTGTGACGCGGCGCGCGCGTTCTTCGTCAGCCTGAATCGGTCGCGCCCTCTTTCGGTCGCATCATCTTCCGCGGACCCCTGCCAACTTTTCGGGATCATGCTTCAGCGCCAGCGGAAGAACAGACCGTGCAGAAGCCAGATTGCAAGCGCGGTGAAAACGCCGGCGAACAGCACGTCGGAGAGGAAATGGCCGCCCATGGCCACGCGCATCATGCCGACGGCGAGCCCCCAGACGATCGCGGCGGCGATGGCGACCATTCGGTATCGCTCCGGCACAAGGACCGCGACCGCGAGCAGGACAAACGCGCCCGACGCCTCGCCGGAGACGAAAGAGCAATTGCTGGCGCATTGCCCGAACGGGCTCCACCACGGCACGAATTCGAGCTCGCCGTTGAAGTCGTTGACGTGGCCCGGCCGCGGCCGTCCCCAATGCGCCTTGAGCAGGCCATTGGTGATCAGACCGGGGGCGACGACCACTGTCGCAAGCAGGAAGGCCGAAATTCGCGGCGGCAGGAAGGTGAAGGACCGCTCCCCCGCGGCCAAAAAAACCAAGGCGATGATCGCAGCCGCGATGATCGCACGCATGATGAAATGGTTCAGAGCGCGCAGGTCGACAAGCGTCGCATCGTGCGTCCATGGCCAGGCGCGCTGCGCCTCATCGTAGAACAGCGCCGAGACTCTCAGGTCGAGCGACGGCCATAGCGTGAAGACCAACCCGAGGACGACACCGACGACGACAATGGCGCGCAGGGCCGATTCCGCCGGGTCTTTTGGCGCGCGCAGGAACCGCAGCGCGGCGGGCCACGCCCCGCCTGGTCGTTCGGCAGTGCCATCGTCAGAATCGGAAGAGGCTGATCGATCCGAGTTCATGCCGGAGCGGATTCCATTCTAATCGCGTTGGAATTCGCTCTGCTTGTCCTTGAGCCTTCGCATTTTCTTGGGCGAACCGGTTCCCCCTTCGCCGGAAAATTTTCTGTCGGACGGTGCATGCGTGCAACGTCCCTGAGCCTCACGCATGACTCCGAAAAGCCGGCGGGTTTTTCCGAAAAAATAACCTTATAAGACAATAAGATAAAGGAATCGACTGACGCAGACTGCCTCCATCGCGCGCCAAGTCCGATCCGGTTGCACGATCCGGTGGAGTCGAAGCCTGTTTGCATGCTTGTCTGCACATCCGTACGCACGTCGCGATCGCTAGTGTTTCCTTCTCTGACGGTTCGACCCCGGACCGTCAGGTAAGGAACACTAGCTGATCCAATGCCTTGTGATGCGGCACCAACACGATGAGACGTGCTCAAGCGTTGGTGCCGCATCACTAGGGCTTGGGTCATCGCGCTATCGATCTCAGCGTTTCATCGCAGGATTTTGTCCGAAACGCTCCCGAAATTTCGGGACCATTCGCCACCCCTTGGCGCTCTGCTGGCCCCCTCCTGACGCACTGCTCGCTCGATGCCCTTTGATGGCTCCGCTCAATGCCCCTTGACGCGCTGCACGATCGGTTTAAGTCATTGCGGGCGAAGTGGGACCGGTTCCCATCCCCGATTTGGTTCAAGGGCAGACTCGCCGGCAAAAGCTTCCGCTTTGTCGTATTTTCTACGGCGAACCGGCTCCCACTTCACCCCAAAACGCCTAGCGCATGATCCCGAAGTTGCAGACTTTTTCGGACGCGATCCTGCGAGAACAAAGACAAGGAAGCGGGATCGATTCAGCTTGAAGCGATCACGCTCTGGAAGGAGCGGCGCTTTCCGCGCACCTTTAACGCGCGGGCCGGCTTAGCTCAGCTGGTAGAGCACCTGATTTGTAATCAGGGGGTCGGGGGTTCGAATCCCTCAGCCGGCACCAAGACTTAGCATCGATGTGTTACGAACCGTTACGAATGGTGTTACAAATCCGGGATTCGTGGTTCGTTCGCGCTGGTGTGTGTATGTCGCCGCTCCAGGCAGCGAGGTGTTCAGCACAGAGGTTGCGGCCGGCTGGGATGAGGTTGGCCCGCGGCGGCCCGCCGCCTTGTCGTTCGCAACGTTGCATCTCGGCAATCGACTTCGGTAGAGGTTCAATCTTCTTGCAGTTATAGGTCGAGGTGGATTTCCCCTTGGCGCTATACCGTCGTCCACCGCTATGCTTGTGACGGCAACCGCCGCGTGAGCACCGCAGCAGCGGTGGTTCGTGCGACCGCATTGCTCGTGTGCTCGGCATCCGTAATCGGAGCAACGCAGGTTCGGCAGAGGCGATGCCGACGCCGCCCGCCAGGATCTCGCCGAGCAGGGGGCGCGGCTGGCTTAAGGACGTGAGCCGCTCAAAGCGGCTGGTTGGGGTCGCTGACGCGACCGATGCGGTCGCTGTCGTCGGCGAAAAGCGCCGTCGTGCCGAGGGAGTGCGCGGCTGGTTCGGCTACTAACGGTTTGGCCCCTATGTGGCTGCACTCCGCGAGCAGGGGCGCGTTCTGCGGGACGGACTCGAAGAGATCGTGACCATGACCTGTGGGTCAATTACAAGACGCCTAAAGCCGGCCTCCGAATAGTAACAGATTGGCAAGGAAACCCTGCCTTCGACGTTAGAAAGGAAATACTGAGCACATAACCGGAGAGATGAGATAATCTCAGGCTATATCTATAACTGACGATTACGCACCTTGAAAATGATCTCTCTCTGCCAATAGCACCGCCAGTGTGCTGCGGAGCTCTTCTATTTCCTTGGCCTTCTCCGCGATCTGCTTTGAATAGGAGGACTGCATCTTGCGGTATCTCGTATCGGCCTCCGCTCTTACCTCTTTCTTTGCTTCCGTGATCCTCGAATTGGTACGCATCGAAAGATTGTCTGCCTGGCGTCGTAGCGATACGATTTCCTCGTCAATTTCACGGCGATATTGGTCGTCTTGCAAACCGACTTGCTTCATGTCGCTGAGGATCATTGAATAGTCTAAAGCTATTTCTGATTCGCAGGTCGTGAAGCTCGACTTCTCATAGTCAATTCTGTTTTTCGGGAACTGTTGCCAAAACCGATCATATTCAGGATGCGTTGGAAAAAGCTCGGCCACATAGACGTCATCGCCCTCGACCCAGTAACACATTCGCGGCCCCTGGCCGGCGTAACGTTTCCAAACCTTCAAATCACAGGTATGAAGACTATCCTGATGGTGCGACTGACGTCGCGCGGTCGGATCCCGGACACGAGCGAGCATGATTTGAAACTCCCGATGCGCGGCCGAATCGGACCGATCAAGAGCGTTCGAGGCGCTCGGCGAGAGGTGGACGACGGTTGCACCGGCCGCCTCTTCGAGGCGTTTCTTCATGAGACAGCCGACCGCAGAAAGCCCTACGGTGCCGCGATCAAACTCGAACAGCGTGTCGTAAATCGGCTGGCGGGCGTAGTAGTCGCGCGGTAGCCAACCGCGCCACTCGTCTTCCTCCAAGGCGCCAGCTTGCGCCACCGCCAAGATGGTCTGCGCGGCGGGAGCAACGCGGGCCCAGTCGAATTCGACAGGCAGTGGCGGAAGGGTGATCAGCGTGTCGGAGAATTCGTATACGTAAGAAACGGTCAGCCCGTTGAACATTCCATAAAGCACCATGTAAGGGACGGTTCCTTTGAACCCACCGGTGGCGTTCAGTTTTGTTTCCTCTCGATTCCTTTCCGCAGTGAGGTTGTCCAGCGTCGCAAAGAGATGGGTGATCCCCTCGTTTCGAAACCTCGCTCCGTCACGAACTTGAAGCCCCTTGACCTCGATCCTGATCGCGCGACAGCCAAACTCTTTCTCGACGAGGCCGACAAGGCGTTCTCCGCAGAGCCTCCCATCTTCCGTTTCCGAAGTAAGGAACGCAACTTCATCTGTGTCCGTGACTCCGGCGCGAAACAGGCCATTCAATTCTACCGAAACGCGAACCAAGAACGCGTCGCGCGTGGCATTCTCTGTACGATCCTTACGAATTTTCGCTTCAATCCTTGCTCGATAATGGTCATTGGTTTCTCCGCTTTTGACTGGTCCGCCGGCGATCGAAGTTCCAGCAGTGCAGATGAACAAGGTCATATGGACGAACTCCAGCGCTGAACAGCAATCTTTACCTCACACGATCTCGATTGCCTCCGCCGGCAGCGTCAAGCCGAAGCGCGGGGCGTCTTCCGAGCCGAGCGGCGCATCTGGTATCCGGCCACGCGCGCCGCCCTCGCGGTTCGGCGGTAGAAGGATGCGGGCCGCCGTGTGGCCGAACGCCCGCCGCAACTCCGTCCGCAGATTGGTCAGGTTCGGGCGAAGCTGTTTTTCTGCCAGTTCCTGCTTCCTCCCCGCGCCCTTCGCCAGCACGGCTTCCCAGGCTTTAATGCTCTTGTTGTCCTGTGTGTCGTTGTCGACCGGGCTCGCGCTCACTGCGTCGATCAGAAAGCTGAGAAACACCTGGTCGATGGCCCGGCCAAGCCCGGTCCTGCCGGTGCAGATATGCGGACACGAGAGCCAGCCGCCATGGTTCGCGCCGGTACCATCGGGACCGACGCCCGGCCAGTCTTCCTTGCGGGCGATTGCGATCAGGCGGAAGAGCGCGAACAGCTTGGCGCTGAGCTGGAGCGGCACGTCCGCCACGACGACAGTGTTGCTCGCAATATCGAGGCACAGGCGCGGATTATCCTCCAGGATTGTCGTCAGGTTGAGCTGATTGACGACCTCGACGAGTCGCAGCGCGCCGAGCGCTTTTTCGTTTTTCAGTTCGTAACGCATGAGCGGAGTGGGTGTCGGGACGAGCAACACCTTCGCATCATTCGGATCGAGGCGCTCGCCCGGTTCGTCGCCGGCCACGGCGCCCGGCCGGCGCTTCGGGCCGATTGTTCCTCCCTGGTCCGGGTGCCAGAACTCCGTGTTGTCCTCGAACGCCGGCGAGACGAGCACATGGGATGCCCTGTCGCGCGGCCGGGCCACGAGCGTCATGGCGAGCAGCGCGTGCGCAGACATGGTCTTACGGCCGCCCGCCAGCGAGACATGCACCTCGGTGGCGTCGTCGCGCATCAGTCCCGCCATGAGCTGCAGGATGAGGTCGCCCATGATGGCGGCGTCGAGCTCGGTATTGACATCGCTCAGGGCGTCCTCATCGAGCGGGCCTGCATTCACGGTGTCGCCATCGCTCCAATCGCCCTCCGCTCGCACCGGCCCGAGCACGAGCGGGCTCCCGTTGCGGCGCGGCACATGGATCGTCACCGGCGGAATGCGGACGCCGAGCAGTTCGGCGAGACGCCCTCCGGGGCGCTGCAGCGCTTGGCGGATGCGTGCGAGGGCGAAGGTGGTGGTGACCACGTGGATCTCGTCAGGCGTCCAGGGACGTGCGGGCGGCTTCGGGTTTTTCAAGGCCCAAACCGTCTCGGTCACCACCTGCGGCGTCTGGCCGATGGTGCAGAACAGGATCTTCTTGCGACCGCCGGGAGCGGATGCCGCACGCTGCGAGCCTGCATGTTTCGGGAAAAAGCTCGTGGCTGTTTGCTCAGGCTGGCCCCGATCGCTTTTCATCCCCCCTCGCGACCGGACCTGCACGTCATTCGCGGACATCTGCTGCCCTCTCGCTCGAAACGGCGCGACCATGGCCGGCACGATCGGCCTCGACCGAGCCGATCCTTTGTTCGCCCGCAACCTAAGCTCTGCGCGCAATCATGACGCAACCGGCCCTGCCGAGTCCAGCTTCATACACCGGCTGCGTGCGAGAAGAGGCGACGCAAGGTTGCGGGTCCGAACGCCTGATCGAAAGCATGCCAGCATGCCGACATGCCCCAGCGCGATCTCGTCCTACTGGCCTATGACATTGTCTGCGAGAAGCGGCGCGCCCGCGCGCTCAAGGCCGTGCGCGGCTTCGGCATCGACGGGCAGCTCTCGGTCCACGAATGCCAATTCACGCCCGGCGAGCGGCGCGAGATGTGGCGGCGGCTCACCGGCTTTCTGACCGAAGACGACCGCCTGATGCTGCTGGTGCTCGATCCGCGCGCCCGTGTCGAAACCTTGGGCACGCCGCGCGCCACCCTTGAACCGGACCTGCATTATATCGGGTGACGCCATGACGACCGTTCACATCGACCATCGCGGCGCCGATGTCGACGTCGAGGGCGACCGCCTGGTCGTCCGGGCGGACGGCGAGCGCAAGGGCACGCTGCCGCTCGGTCTGGTCGAACGCCTGGTGGTCTCGGGCGTCGCCCGGCTGACCACCCGCCTGGTCGCCAAACTCGCCGAGCGCGGCATCGGCCTCGTGCTCGATCGCGTCGGGCGCAAAGTCGGCGGAACCGCCGTGGTGGCCGCGCGCGTCGACCGCTCGCTCCGCCTCGCCCAGTACGATGCCCTGTTCGATCCGGCCCTCCGCCTCGCCTTGTCGCGCCCGCTCGTCCGCCGCAAGATCGAGGCTGGCGCCGACCTGCTCGGCAGCCTCGAAGCCGCCGGCCTCGGCGTCCACCGCCTGTTGGTGGACGCCCGCCGCCGCATGACCGAGGCTTCCGCCCTTGCCGGCGACCCTGTAGCGACTCCCGACCTTCACGTTCTGCGCGGCCGCGAGGGCGCGGCGGCGCGCGCCTTCTACCCCGCTTTCGCCGCAGCCTTTGCGCCCGCGCTCGACTTTTCCGGCCGCAACCGCCGGCCGCCGCGCGATCCGGTCAATGTCTGCCTCTCCCTCGGCTACACGCTCGCCCATGCCGAGGCTCTGAGCGCCGCCGCCCGCCACGGCTTCGACCCCACCCTCGGCATCTATCATGACCTCGCGTCCGGCCGCGAAAGCCTTGCCTGCGATCTTGTCGAGCCCGTGCGCCCGGAGATCGACGCGTTTGCCCAAAAACTCTTCGCTGAGAAAATTCTGCGGCCAGAGGATTTTTCCGGACGCGGCCCCGGCGGCTGCACGATGGGGAAAGCGGCGCGGCGGGCGTTTTATCGTGCCTTCGCCGAAAGCCGCGCGCCGGCGCTGCGCGCAACCCTCGATGCGGTTGCCGCCGAGCTTGCCGCGCGATTGCGCGAAAAGTTCGCCGCACGACCCGCCGCCCGCCTGCTCGCAGGCGCGCCGGACGACGATCAGCCGGACGGCGCCGGGTGAGCGAGCGCCGCACTTTTCTGGTCGCCTATGACATCCGTACCCCGCGCCGGCTCGCGCGCGTTTGCAAGGCCTTGTCCGCGGTCGGCTATCGCCTGCAATATTCTGTTTTCGCCGTCGATCTTGAGGACCACGAGCGTCAGGCTCTCGTCGCGCGCCTGCGCCGCCTGATCGACCAGAAGCAGGACGATGTCCGCCTTTATCTCGTACCCAGGGCACCGCGGGGCGCCTGGCATGGCCCCTTGGGACGGGAGACCATGGCAGTGTCGGGCGCGCAGGCTGCAACCCTCGCCGACCGTCTCGCCGCGCAGAAACACGAGCCGGCCTAAGGAGAATTTTCCGTGAATTTTTTAGACCATACAAAGAACATATCCAGGCTTCTTCATGTCAACTCCATGGCCAAAAAACTTCTTGGATTCGCCCCTTGCAAGCGCCTGTGGTTGCGGCAGAATTCGATGGTCACCTGTGCCGGCCATAGCCCTGATGAAGAAGGGATTGAAACGAAGATCACTTCGTCTGGCATCCGTGTCCTGTGCCGGCCATAGCCCTGATGAAGAAGGGATTGAAACCTTTCCCTCGCCGCTTCTTTTTCCACCGTCTCTGTGCCGGCCATAGCCCTGATGAAGAAGGGATTGAAACCTCGGTCTTCTTGCCGAAGTGTTTTTTGAAGTGCCGGCCATAGCCCTGATCAAGAAGGGATTGAAACTCCTGCCGGTCGCTTCGCCGGCAACGCAAGGTGCCGGCCATAGCCCTGATGAAGAAGGGATTGAATTTCGGATCCTGCAGGGGGAGCAGTGCCTCAATTGCACGCCTGGCCACAAACGGCTCCGGCATCGCTGGACGAACTTGTGCAGATTCCTTACTTCCCTGCGCGGCAGGTCGCCTTTATGATATATGCATGGCGCCACCGCCGACCCGGTTTACTTAGCCAATAAGAAGCCGATGACTTCGAAGCTTGATAAACTGCTTCCGGCGATCATTGATGCACACGACGCGGGGCTGACAGCTGCGAAGATCAAGGCCAAGTTCATTGGCAGGTCCAGCGCGAAGACCAAAGGCCGAGAGGCGGAGCTGCGAGAGGGGCTAGCGGCGCTTGTCCGGGAGGGGGCGATCTGGGGGCCGTTCAGGCACGGCCGTTCGCGGTATTACTTCGCCGCCGGCCGCGGTCCCTCGATCGAGACCGCAAGCGCGACGGTGGCGCGCCTCGTCCATCAATCCGGCGTGAAACTCCTGTCGCGGGCGGGCTTGAATAAGAAGGTGACCGGCATGAACCGGCCCTTCTTCCCGGATGCGGTCAAGCACGCAGTGGCAAGCCGGGTGATCGTGGAGCTCAGCTGCGGGAAGTCGAAGTATTATCTCCACCGCGACGTCGCTGCGGACCATTTCGGACTCGAGGCGATGCCCCCGCCCGAGCCATTGTCACCTGGACCGACGCCGCCGGGACTTGAGCCGATGTCCTCCGCGCCCTTCACCTTTGAGGATCTGCTGCCGGTCTATCGCCGCCTCAAGGCCGAGCAGGGCGGCTTTTCGGCAGTGAAGATCTTGGATTTGATGAAGGCGCTGGGATTACCGAAAGAGGACTTGCATCGCCTC
Source organism: Xanthobacteraceae bacterium (assembly GCA_028282095.1). Classification (GTDB taxonomy): domain Bacteria; phylum Pseudomonadota; class Alphaproteobacteria; order Rhizobiales; family Xanthobacteraceae; genus Rhodoplanes. The sequence continues at coordinate 14,893 of JANQIP010000087.1, forward strand.
CTTGCCGACGAGGCCAAAGCGGGGCGGATCACCATCCACCCGGCCGCCTCGGTGGAACTCCCTGCAGAAGTGATCGACGCTGGCATCCGGCTCCCAGGCTTCGCCGACCCCTTCGTCACCGTCGTCGTGAAGAACGATCAATGACCTCGTCCTACGCGAACCTGAAAGTGAACCCGTTCACGGATGACGTGGTCCGGGAGCCGCGCGAGGTATCTTTCTCGGTGAAGGGGCTCAACGAGGCGCCGCTGGATCACCTGTTACGAAAGTTTTCCGCACTCGACGGCGTCGACCCACCGCGAAGTCGGCCGGCGCAGGCCGCGAAAGCTCAGCTCGTCATCTCGCCCGATCGCGGCTACGGCAAATCGCACCTGCTGGGACGCCTTTTCTTGGCGCTCGGACGGCGTGCAACGAAGGTCTATCTGCGGCCGTTTCAGGACCCGTACAAAGCGTGGCACTCGATCCTTCTTCTCACTGTACAGGAGCTGGATCGCCCGGACGATGAGAATGCCGGCGCACCCAGCCAGCTCGAAGCGCTGGCGGTCGGCACGCTGGCCCACGTGGTCGCAGATTTCGCCGAGGACGGCATGCCGGGCCACCCCGATGCCGCTCAGGCGGTACCGTTCCTGCGCAAGCTTGCTGGCGATCCCGGCCTGCCGCAAGCAGAGAGGCGTCGCCGGATCAAATGGCTCGGCGAGCTTGTTGCTGACGCCGGCGCAACCGGCCCATTGTCCGGGCGCTTGAACCGGCGCGACATCGATCTGTTTGGACGCGAGAAGGCGTGGCTGAGGGTTCTCGCAGCCTGCGCGTTCGATAAGCGCTATGGCGAGCACTGGAGCGCCGCCCTAAAATGGCTTCGCGCCGAACCGCTCGAAGATGAAGAGGTCGCCCTGCTTCGCCTTGACGCCGCCGACAACGAGGGTCGGGGCGACTCCTCGGCGCAGGAGATCAATGATCTCAGCTTTCGTCGTCTGCGGGGCCTGTGTCTGCTCGCGTCCTATTATCGCCCCTTCGTTTTCTGCTTCGATCAGACCGAGTTCTATGCGAGCGATCCCGCGCTGATCAAAACGCTGGGCAACTGCATCGACCAGCTTTTCGCAGATATCCGCAATCACCTGACCGTCATCACCGCAAACCATGCAAACTGGATGACGGATATTTTGCCCCATATCACCGCACCTCATCACGAGCGCCTTTCCTCAGAAATACTGCTGGAAGGGATCCGGATCGACGGCGCCCGCGAGCTGATCGTCGCGCGATTGAGGGCGTATGACCTGGGCGAGGAGGACATCGTCCGATTTTTCGCCGACCGCTGGCTTGAGCAGATTTTCGATCCGATCCCCGAGCTCGGCGTGCGCGGATTGATAATGCGGGCTGCCGAGCGCTTTCGAACACTTGCTCGACCAGACAAACCTCTGCCCCCGCCGCCGAAGCAGACGCTCGCCGAGCTCTTCGATACAGAAGTGAACGGTGTTCGCGCGAAGAAAGCGCTGATGGCCTACAATCAAGATTCGCTCATGTGGTTTGTGAAGGATATTGGTCAGGGAATCGAAAACGTATCTGTTGGAAGGATAAATGGCCGGTACTTTTCGCTGGAGTGGCGCTGGCCCGACCGCTCGGTATGCTTCGCGTTCGAGGGTGGCGATCATTGGAAGCGATGGCAAGCCATCGCCGACGAAGCCCTAAAGATGGCACGCGCTCGCGGCGAGCAGACTTTTCTTTCCTACGTGTTCCGAACGCCGGATCTGACGAAAGTCCCGCGGCCAACTTGGAAAGCCGCCAAGGCGACATTGAACCAGGCGAAGACGCATGGCTTCCATATTGTCGAACTGACGCTCGATCAGGTCTGCGAACTCCACGCCGCGCGCGAGCTCTACTCGAATGCACGCCAGGGCAATATCGACTATTCGGACGCCGTAACGCTCGCCTGGCTGCAGGCGCGGTTTGCTCCCTTTCTGAAAGAGCTCGCCGACCGCCCGCAATCGGCCGAAGCGATCGACGACGACAGCTCAGAAAAGACCACCCCGATCCCCGAAAAGGATCAGCGTGAACCGACCGCACGTCCAACCGAGCTCGATGCCAAGAAGCTGCGTCTCGTCCTCGACATGGTGCGTGAACAGCGGATTGTCGCGATCTCGGCCGTTCTCGGCCGTCTCGGGAGCGAGGACCTGCGCGATCCGCTGCTGCGGAGTGTCGAAGCGCATCCGAACTTGAAGGCGCATCCCTGCCCACAGACCATCTTCCTGCAATGGCGCATCACACCCTAACAGCGAGCGAGCTGAAGTTCGCCGTCCTTGATCCGGACTGGCGGGCGAAATGGCTCGCGGGCGAAAAGCCATCGACCCGCACCTTCGCGCCGGCCGGAACGATGCGGGCCTTGAGCGTGCTGTTCCACAAGGAGGCGGAGAAGCTGGTCGGCTGGCTGACCGCGCGCGAGAGTCTCGCGGCAACTGCGAAGATCGATTCAGCCGACGGTCTCGTCGACCATCTGTGGGCGACCTCGCTGCAGACGCTGACCGACAAGCTCTTCGCGCAGGGCCGCGGCGAGGAAGCAGCGCTCTTCACCGAGCGCATGCGGAACTTCTGCGCCAGGCTCATCGATCTGAAACGCCAAACCAAGAACTTCGAGAACTGGCAAGACGTGTTCGTCGGCGCCGAGCAGCAGCTCGCGCGCATTCGAGTGCCGGTCGGGAGAAACGCGGTCGACATCCGCGCCCGGGTCGATGCCATCCGCATCCACCCCGAGCGCCGCCTGGAGGTCGTGGACTACAAACTGAATCAGGGCCATGAGCAGAAAGCCGATCTCGTCCAGCTCGCGATCTATGCGCATTTGCTGACGATCTGGCGTCCCGGCTGCGAATTCTGCGGCACGCTCGAATACTATTTGCCCTCGTTCAGCGAGGTTAATGTCTCGCGGACTGATCTGTCGGACATTTTCGCCGGGATGGTGGCGCCGGTGCTGGGCGAGATGTTCGGCCCGAAGCCCGAGGCGAGGACAGCCGCTGCAAAGACCACAATGTCGGTGCGTAACCCCGATGCGCTCGGGCGGGCGACCGTCGAGGCGTTCCGCGGCTTCAATCTCGGGGTGGAGGTCGCGGGCGTTATTGCGGGCCCGCAATTGGTGCGGCTGCGGCTGACGCCGGCACCCGGCGTGAAAGTCGCTTCGCTCGCCAATCGCGCCGAGGACCTGCAAATCCCATTGTCGCTCGCCGAGCCGCCGCTCATCAAGGCCGGCAAAGGATATGTGATCCTCGATCTGCCACGCCCCGAGCCGAAGCCGTGCCTTCTGAAGGAAGCGTTCGCCCACGGTCTCGACAGCGCTCTGAAAAGCATTGTCGCGTTTCCGATCGGCATTGGTGTCGAAGGCGACCCGGTGGTGGCTGACTTCGCCGATCCGAACACCTGCCATGCCCTTGTCGCCGGCTCGACCGGCAGCGGCAAGAGCGAATGGCTGAAGGCGCTGGTCGCCAGCATGCTGCTGCGCAGCGCGCCCGCACATGTGCAGATCGCGCTGATCGATCCGAAGATCCTCACCTTCGCGGGTGTGGAGGGAAGCCCTTATCTGTGGCGCCCGGTGGCGACCACGCTCGCCGACGCCATGGCGATCTTGCGGGATGCCGTCGCCGAAATGGATGCACGCTATCAGGCGCTCGCCCGCGGCGGCTTCGTGAACCTTGGCGAGCGAGTTAGAGCTGGGCAGACTGATCTTCCGTTCCTCGTGCTGATCTTCGACGAGTTCGCCGACCTGATCCTTGCCGGGCGCGAGGACAAGAAGGAGTTCGAGTCGCTGGTCGCCCGCATCGCCGGCAAGGGCCGCGCCGCCGGCATCCATCTCGTGCTCGCGACGCAGCGACCCGACCGCGCGGTCGTAACCGGGCTGGTCAAGGCGAACCTTCCGCTGAAAGTGTGCCTCAAGGTCGCCAACGCCGTGAACGCCCAGATCGTGCTCGATGAGCCGGGTGCCGAAAGCCTGTTCGGCAAGGGCGACCTCCTGTGCGACTTTGGCAAAGGCTTGGTGCGAGCGCAGGGTCTTTTCATTCCCCAGCCGGAGTTCCTGGCCGCTTTCAACCCAGCGTAAGCATGCCAATCGGGCGATCGTGCCTTCATGTTCGCCGGCAAGAGCCCGCCACTTGATGGTCGTTCGGAGCGACATTCCGAATTCAATTCGGAGTGAAATCGGAATTTGCGTAACCGTCCGACAAGCCCGACGGCAAATCATAATCAGACCCGGACCACCCGATATTCCTCGAGGCGCGCACCAAACGCCTCCATTTCTTCGGCGCCGAGGTTGCGCCCGCGCGCCTCCGGGGGAATATCGATCGACAGGTGAAAATAGCGGGCGCCGAGCCGGCACACCTCGCCGGCGATATGGACCGGAAGCGTTCCCAGCACGCGGTCGCCCGGACCGAGCGACGCGATCGTCGCCGGGTCGAGATGATCGAGAAGGATCGCGTCGTGGTGACCGTGGCGACGCGCCCATTCGCGGGCGCCGGGATGGCGGGTGATGAACAGCGTTCTTGTTGTTTCAAGCATCGGTCCCTACCCCGTTCGGGTCGGTGTTCCCCGATATCTGGCGCGTGATTCCTCGGCGGTCCTGAGCGAGGTCGGAAACGGCGTTCCGAGCCGGAGCTGCAATACGACCCGGCACGGCCGCGCTCTCTCCCCAAGTCCGGCCCCCGGCGAAAGACGAGGTCGGTGTACTCGCCAGAATGCGAGAATCGCGGCTGGCACGATCGAGCTTTCCCGGCCGACCGAGGCACGGCTTCTCATCCGCCCGAAAACGCTTCGAGATCCCAGGTCACGTCGAACGACTTCACCTGATAGGTGTTGGTCGAAACATACTGAAAGGCACGATCGGGAACGAGCGAAGCGAACGCGACCGCGGCCGACGTGTTGACTTTCGTGCCGCCCGTCACATCAATCAGAATGTCGTGCTCCTTCACGCGGTCATCGCGGAGCTTGGCGTAAATCCGCCCAAGCTCGTCGATCAGCTCCTTCGGGTCTTCGAAATCGACACCCTTATAGGCTTGAAGCCCGAGATATTCGCCCGACGTCTCGATCCGCAGGGTATGGCCGCGAGGCAGCAGAGCGGCAACAAGCCCTTCGAACGCTTTCACGTGGCCAAAAGTCCCGCAGTTGCCTGACGATGCCATGACGATAACGCGCTCCAGCCGGCTAATATGGTGCTGGATTGCAGCGATCGGCATGCGCCATCTAAGGGTACCGAACTTCCTGCCGAGGGTCGGGTCGTCCAGTTTCCCCGAGATCTTCTTATAGTCGTCGAGGTTGCCCGGTGGACTGAGGAACAAGATCAGCACCTTGACAGGCCGTGGGGAGTTCTCGACGTCGGCGCGCGGCACGAGTTGCCGTGCCGCGCTACGCGAGACTCGATACAGCAGACCCGAAACAACCGCGAGAACGCCGAACGGCACCAGCATCCAAGCGCCAACGAGACTGCTCCTCGCCAACTCGCTGATCTGGTCAGTCGCCGTCGTAAGGATACTCAAGAACACAAACACGACGAACCACGTCTGCCATTTCGTTCCACCGAGATGCGACAGCGCCTTCAAGGCGCTGCCGCCGAACCAATCCGCCATCTTCGACGTCGGCATCTCGTTCCCCATTGCTTTCTGGTTGGTCGTGTGATGCAATTTAGACGGGCGTCTCGGGTCACTACAAGCTCTCCTGTCGGACTTCCTATTCGCGCCGGCAAGGCTCCGCCGCCGCTCGGACATTTTTTGCCGTGCGTGCGGGGGAAGCGCGGGTGTACCGCATAGTTCTTCGGTAGCCGCGTGCGTGCAGGGAGGGTTTGCCACGCCGGAGCAGCGGGACGAAGGCGGCAACGTTGCAAACTGTGCCGGCCCGCGAGCGGCGAAGCATTATCCCCCGATCGCAGGCGGTATCTCACGCGAGGTTTTCATGGTGTGGCTGGTATTGATCGAAACCGCGGGAAACCAGGACTATGTTTTCGCCACCAACAAGCTGCGCGAGAATGTCGGCGCTTCGGAGCTGCTCCACCGGATCGGCACCACGTTCGTGGTCGAGGCGGTCGCGGCGCAGAAAGGCGCGAGCTACGCCGATCTTGCGAATCGTTGCGGCGCTGGCCAGTCAGCGCGCTTGTCGACCGAGGACTTTGTCCACGCGCTCGATCGGATTGGCAGCGCCGATCCTCGGCCGCTGGTGAGCGACGGCATCGAGATCGTGGTTGCGACCTCCGGCAAGGCGGTGCTGCTGGTCGACACGCCCGATCGCGGACGCGCCATCGTCTCCGCCGTGACCGAGCGCGCGCTGGAACAAGCGCCCGGCGCCGTGGTGCGCGGTTTCATCCACGCGATGCCGGGCACGGACCGCGAGCTGGCCGGAATGGGCGTCCGGGAGGCCCATGACGCGGTGGAATGCGTCCACCGGGGCATCGAGACGCTGCGGCGCGCACTGCCGCCGCCGGAGGCGCGCTACCCGACCCTGCCGATCCTGAGGCCTTGCCAGTCGAGCGGGCTTCCGGCCGTCGACTATCGCGAGACGGAGCCGGGTTATGCGATCGCGGCTCCGGTCCGCGCGAAGGAGCGCGCCCGTGAAGCGGGCCTCCTTCGCATGCGGACCGCGCTGGGTACGATCGGCGAGTTCCTTCCGAAACGCGTCGATGATTTCGAAGACAGTATCGACTGGCTTGCGATCGTTCACGCGGACGGCAACGGCTTCGGCCGGCTATTCCTGCGCTTCGGGGAAATCGTCGAGCATCTTCTGCCCGACCGGCTACCGACCGCACGCGACTATTTCGACCGCTATCGCCAATTCTCGCTTTCGCTCGAGCTGTGCGGCCTCGCCGCGTGCCGGGTCGCCCTGGAAAAGCTGATGCAGCGGATCGAAGCTGGCTCGGTCGCGCGCTCCGAGGATGTCTCGGCTGCGCCAGCGGCGGGAGGTGCGAAGACGAAGGATCAGCGGCCCAAGCTGCGCGTTCTCCCGCTTGTGCTCGGCGGCGACGATCTCACGGTCGCCTGCGACGGGCGCTACGCTGTCGATTTCGCGGCCGATTATCTCGCTGCGTTCGAGAAGGCGACGGAGGAAAAGAGATTCGGCGAATTCGAATCGCTCCTGCCGGAGATCGCCGACGCGAACGGCCCGCTCGGCGCCGCAGCCGGCGTGGCCATCGTCAAGCCGCACTTTCCCTTCCACCGCGCCTATGACCTCGCGGAGGCGCTTGGCAAGTCGGCCAAGCGCACGAAGAAGCTGCTCAAATGGACGGACGATAAAGGCAAAGAGCGGACCTGCGATTCCATCTCGACGCTGGATTTCCAAACGATCTACGAGGATGCTTCCGCCGATCTGAAGGCACTGCGCCACCGCTGGGAGGTCGATAAAGGTAAGACACGTCTGTTCGCCCGTCCTTACATAGTCTCGTCGCCAGACAAAGCCTCGTCGCGAGACCGTTTGAAGGACGCGTTAGAAGCGGCGACCGACAAGGACGTGGAGCGCTGGGCTCGCAATCGCCGCTTCGACGATTTCCGGGCGAGCGTGGAGGCCCTGATCGCAAGCGAGCAAAGCAACGAGACGGCCGACGGCGAGCGGCAGGGGCTGCCGCGTTCACAGCAGCACGCCCTGAGGGAGGCCGCGTTCCGCGGTGAGGATGCCGGCGAGGCCAGGTTCCGCCTGATCGCCCATCGATACCCAGGCATACGCTGGGGCGCTCTGTGCCGGCCACCGGCCGAGGCCGAGGCCGACAAGCTGTTCTTCGAAGACCAGGTTCCCGACGATAATCGGCAGGAGGACCGAGTTCCTGAAGAAGAAACTCACAAGAAAAAATGGAAGACGGTTCGAACCACCGTCTTTCTCGATGCGCTCGAATATATCGATGTGAGGCGCCCTGCGGCCGCGGACCTGCGGCCGTCCTCGGAAGAGACTGTTCCAGAGGAGGAGTTGGCGCCATGAGCGATGCGAACGCCTTCACCTTCGATGTCCGCGTCACGATGGAGTCCGACTGGGCGATCGGCAGCGGCGCCGGTCGCCAGGGCTCGATCGATCGGCTGATCGAGCGCGACAGTGACGGGCTGCCGTGCATTCCGGCCAAGACCCTGCGCGGCATGTGGCGCGATGCGGCCGAGCAACTCGCCTTCGGGCTCGACGACGGCGGCGGGCGCAAGAATGGCTGGACGGCACTGGTGCCGCATCTGTTCGGCAGCCAGCCCGCCATCGACCAACGTGGCCAGCGCGGCGAGCCTCCGGCCCGTTCCCGCCTTTCCGTCGGCGACGCCGTCTTCGGCGAAAAAGAGCGGAAGTTCCTGGCCCACGAGATCAGCCAGCCTTTGCGTGACGCGCTGACCTTTGTGCGGCCGGGCGTCGCGATCGACGTCGCGAGCGGAACGGCGAGGCCCGATTTTCTGCGCTTCGAGGAGTTCGCGCGACAGGGGATCACGCTCGTCGCTCCGTGCTCGATCGCGTTGAGGGAAGGCCCGCGCGCCAACGCCGCGGTGGCGCTCGCGATCGGGGCGCTTGCCCTGGTCGAGCGGATTGGGGGGAAGCGGCGCAGGGGCGCCGGCCGCTGCCGCATGACGGCGGTAAACATAAAAGGGCCTGCCGGCACGCCGACCTCGTTCGAGGAGGCGCTGAAGATTCTCGATGGACCGGTTCCGGCGGCTTCGCCGGAACGCGAACAGGTCGGCCCGACCATCCCGTACACGGCCTCGCGACGAGAAGAACAGCCGGAAAGCCATGCCGACTCCGCGTGGTCGCGGTGGACCGTCGAGATCGCCCTGATCGAGCCGGTCGTCGTACCGGACGCGGTGCTCGGCAATGTGATCACCACGCTCGACCATCTGCCGGGCACGATGCTCATGCCGGTTCTCGCCAGCGCGCTGGCCGGGTCCGGAATGGACGAGAGAGCCGTCTGGGCCGGGTTCGCGAATGGCGACATCCGGGCGCTTCCCGCCTATCCGCGGGTCGGCGGCGGGCGATCCTGGCCGATTCCCTCGGTGTGGGAACGCAAAAAGGACGACACAGAAGGCCCGGACGGAGGCGGCCGACTGCGGAACTCCCTCATCGATCGGGACGAGCCCGATCCGTGCACTCCGGTTGACCATCGGAGCCTACAGGCTGACGAGACGAGTTCCGATCAATACAAACCCATGAGGGATGGATTCTTCGGCCAGGTCGACGCCGGGCCCGCCGTCTCCGAAATCGCGCCGGTCTTCGCCGAGATCAAGACCGTCGTCCGGACCCACAATGCGGTGGACGATCTTCGCCAGAAGCCGACCACCGAGGCCGGCGGCGGCCTCTACTCCTACGAAGCGCTCGCGCCCGGGCAGGTTTTTGTCGGCGAGCTGTGGATCCGCGGCGTCCCGACCGCGGTTTTCGACACGAAATCGCTCGAGAAACCGGTACCGGCCAAAATCGGGCGGGCGAAGACCGGTGGATACGGCAAGGCCGAGGTCACAATCACGAAGGCGACGAGTGATCTTGCGACACCACCGGTGCTTGGCGACGAACTCTTTCTGTTCGTGGCGTCCGATATTGTTCTTCGATTCGACGAGCATCGGTCGGCGATCGACATGCTGTGCAACGCGATCAAGCAAGAATACAGAATCGCGCTCGACCGAACGCATGTGAATGGTGACCTGCGGTTCCGCCGTCACGAGGGGTGGGTTGCCCATTGGAATCTGCCGCGGCCGTCGCTGGTCGCGATCAAGGCCGGCTCCGCGCTGAAGCTTCGGATCGAGCCGGGCGTCGACGATCTTGCGACCAAGCTGAACAATCTTCAGGAGAACGGCCTCGGCGAGCGGCGTGGCGAAGGGTTTGGCCATGTGCTCGTCAACAATTCCGTGGTGACGAGCAAGGTCGAAAATGCACCCCGTGAGAGGGAGAAGAAAGACGGAGGCCAAGAACGCCCATCGCTCGGAACGGTGTCCGCGGAGTTAGCGGAACTGCTCGAGCTGATCGAGGTGCAGGCCGCGAAGGACGCGATCCGTCTGCTGGCAGCAGGGCACGCGCCCAGTCTGCCGAGGGCGTTCGGCTGGAGTGCCGACAAGCCGACCATGAGCCAACTCGGGGCTTTGCGTGCCGTTATCGGCGATCTCGCCGAGGCGTGGCAGCTCGAAGCCGGCCAGAGATATCTCGAGGCCCGCAAAGACGCGGAGGCCTGGGCCAACGAGTTGTTCGAGGTTTTCAAACGCCCGAGCCGAGTCTGGGAGCAGCTGCAAACTTCGAATGGTCCGGCGCAGCAGCAATCTTCCGACCAAGAGGCGAAGCGCAGCCGGCCGGACTCGCTGTTCGATTTCGCCCGCGATCCGCAGGCGCTCGCGGCGTCAGAGCCTTTGCAGCGCTATGCGCTCGCCTCGCTGTTCCACGCCGCGATGCGCGCCCACAAGCGCGCGCTTGAGAAGCAGCGGCGTATGGAAGATCGCCGCGCCGCGTCCGAGCGTGCCGCCGCAGCGGCCGAGGGGGCCTGACCATGGCACGGAATCTCGTCACCCGATACGAACTGACCGGAACGCTCGTCGCCGCGACGCCGATGCATGTCGGCGGGACGGGCGACGACCTCGTCACCGACATGCCTCTCGCCGTCGATGGAACGGGACGATTCTACATTCCCGGGACGAGCCTCACGGGTCCGATCCGGGCCTGGTGGACCCGCATGTTCGACGCCGAAGAGGCCGAGTTACTGTTCGGCCGCACCGCCCGCTCGGAGAAGGACGAGGGGCACGCGAGCTTCGTGCGCATCGAGGACGCCGTGATCGAAGACGCGGCCGGCGCCGCTCAGGAGATTCGCGACGGGGTCGGCATCGACCGCGTCTCCGGGAGCGCGGCCGACGGCATCAAATACGACCGCGCGATCCTGCCGCGCGACAGCCGGTTCCGCTTCCGGTTGGTGATCGAAGTCCCGGCGGAAGTCGAAACAAAAGGACTGCCGCGCGACCGTTTGAAGGCGGCCAAGGACGTCAACAAAGCTGCAGAGCAGCTCGCGAAGTCCGGTGCAAGCTTCGGCGCGCTGCTGACAGCGCTTGAGAGCGGCCAGATTCGATTCGGGGCCGCCAAGACCCGCGGGCTTGGCCGATTGACGCTCGAAAATGCCAGGATCGCCAAGCGCGGGCTGGGCACGCAAGCGGACGTCATCGCGATCCTGTTGCAGAGTCGACAGGACACCCCGTCGACCGAAAAAGGCACAGCGCAGCCAGCCGCCGACATAGCCGAGACGTGGCGAAACGACTGGCGAAACGACTCGCGAAGGAAAACGGAGGGCGTCTCCGGCAAGCGCGCCGTGATCGACATCGAGATCACATGGCGCCCGGTCCTTCCGGTCATGTCGAGGAGCGGCATCGACGGGATGCTCGTCGACATGCTGCCGCTCGTGACCTCGACCGGTGGCCGCATGGTGCCGGTGATTCCGGGCTCCTCGATCAAGGGCGTGCTGCGCAGTCACGCCGAACGCATCTGGCGAACTATCGCCGGCAAGGACGCGCCCGAAATCGACGGCGAGGACGCGTCGGAAAACGACCGCGAGGACGCGCCCGAAATCGACGGCGAGGACGCGTCGGAAAACGACCGCGAGAACCGGTCGAAGCACTTCTTCAAACAGCTCGAGCAGGCGGAACTGGCAGACCTGTTGTTCGGCTCCGCCGCAAAAGGTCGGGACAAGCCGCGCAAGGAGCGCATTGCCGAGCCGTCGTGGCGACCGAAAAGGCAGGGCCATGCCGACCGCTCACCGTTGCGGGGTCTTGGTGCAGTGAGCATCGACGACTGCGTGATCGGCAAGGGCATCGCCCGAAAAGACTGGATCGATATGGTCTCGCATGAACGCGGCGAAGAGCCGAAGCGCCTGTGCAAGGCGCGCGAGCTTGTCGGTGTGACGCCGTGGGGAGATAACGCTCTTCCGGTCGCCCACGCCGCCATCGACCGTTGGACGGGCGGCGCAGCGGACAAGTACCTTTTCTCCGCGCTGGAGCTCGAGCCGCGGGAACCTCATACGATCGCGATGTCGGTGGACCTCGATCGCATTCCGTGCCCCGCTGACGAAACTGACCCCCTCGTGCCGCCGCACCCGCCGGGAAAGGGCGCGTCGGAGCATGAAGAGGCAGATTACCAAGCCAAGAAGGCGAAATACGACGCCTCTTTGCAGGAGCGCGAGATCGAACGCGAGCGGTTCTGGAAGGCGGCGCTCGCCCTCCTCGTCTTCACGCTGCGCGACTTTGCCCGCAGGCGCATCCCGCTCGGCTTCGGTGTCAATCGCGGGCTGGGTTCCGTCGCCGTCGACGCGATCATTCTTCGCGGCCCGCTGCCGGGAGCGTCCGCATCCGAAATCGAGCTGACCGGCGAGTCATTCCGGGACAAGGTCGCGATGAAGCGGGATTTCGAGACGGTCGACGCCGCTTGGCGGGACTATTGGCGTCTCTACCGCGAAAAGGCGGCTCCGGCGAAGGCACCTGCCGAGGGAGAAGCAGCATGAGCACCAGCGGCGATCTGTTCATCGTCGATCTCGGAAATCTGGACGCGGATGCATTGCACACGGAAGTGCGCGAGCAGGTTGGCGGCAACGAGGCCGTCGTGCTCCTCTACCGGCCCGACGAATGCGTCATCGCAATCCCCCGCGAGCCGGGTTTTTGGCGGCCGGGCCCGACTGGCACGGGAGAGTGGGTCGATCCCTCGGCAGCTTATGAGATCATCGCATTCTCGCAGCGGGCGGAGCTACACTGGGTTCGCGAGGGCAAGCAAGGTCGAGCGCACCTCGTGACGGAGAGCCCTGTCCCAGATTTCGATGCGGCCATGGTTCGCACCGTTCAAGTCCACTGGCCGAAGGACTCAGTGAATTACCTTCTGTGGGGTGAACCGCTCGGCCAACCCCGCACCTTCACCGACGGGCCGAGCTGGATCACGCTGTCGGCCGCGCGTATCGGCGCCATCGAAGTCCCAATGGCCGACGAGGACGTTCAGGGCGACGTGAGAGACGGCGAATTCACCCTGAAGGCGGTCGAGTACTTCGCGGCGGACGAGGAGCATGGCAACGTGACGTTCGGTATGCAGCGCTACGTCGCGATCGAGTGGCAGAAGACGAAGAAACACAGTGGCGGCGAGGAGCGGAGCCATGGATGAGGTCTGGCAGGGCGTTCTCAAGCGCGAGTACAACAAGCAGGGACGCGCCACGAAAACGGTCGTGGTCGGACCGACCAAGAAGCGCGACAAGAGCCAGACCTACCAGCTCAGACTGGGCGCGCTTTCGCAGGACCTCGAGCAATCGCGCGAGAAGGAGGTCGAGGTCGACTACGAATTTGACGCCAAGGGCCAAGTTCATCGCGTCAGGGCGCGGGGCGCCGCCTGGGTGGAGCCGGCGGCGGGCTCGCGTGCCCCCAATGATCCGCCAAAGAAACCGCACGGCGGCCCGAAGCCGGGCGGCGGTGGGACACTACTCGCAGCCGCAGGGCCTCGCCCTCCCGGGGCGTTCCACAATCCCTACAATTTTATCCCCGCGCCGCCGCCCGATCGCCTGGACGGCGACCGCAACGATCCCACGCGAAGAAACCACCACCCGCTCGGGCGTTTCGCCCCCGTCGGCCACGACCGCTGGCGCCCGGGTTACTTCTCCGGATCGATCGACATCGAGATCACCACCAAGACGCCGCTGCTGATCCCCGACACGTCGCGCGTCGAAATTGATGAGGAAAGGCACCAGACCTTTCCGCTGCTTGTCGATGGGGACGGCAGGCCGCGGCTGCGGCCGACCTCGCTGAAGGGAGTGCTGCGTGCGGCCTTTGAGGCCGTCACCAATTCCCGCTTCGGCGTGTTCTCCGATCACGACGAGCGCCTCGCTCGCCGGATGGACGCCGGCGAGGGCCTTGCCATGATCCCGGCGCGGATCAGCGATAGCGGAACGCAGCTTGAATTGTTCCTCGGCGTCGATGTGGGGAAGGGCCGGGCCGCCTATCCGAAGTTCACCGGGAACAGGTTTTCGCCTGGAAACATCATGTATGCGGGATGGTTCCGCGCTTATTTCCGCAACGGTCGGCCGAACCCAACCGGTCCGAACTATGATCGCGACTACGGTTTGAACTACAAGGGCGGACACGGGCGCGCTCGGCACAACGACCCGGTCGCGTGCCTGCTCGAGTTGGTCGAGAAACTGAACCCAAAGAACGGAAACGTCATCTTCAGTTATTGGAGTGTCGTCGAGGCGATCAAGGGGCACAATGTTGCGGCGCTGACGCCGATCGCGAGCGCGCCCTCGCTCCAGCGTCCCTCGTTCGGTCAAAACCATCGTCGAACCGGCCGCTTCATGCACGGTCTCGGCTATGTTTGCGTCACCGGCCAGAATATCGGCAACAAGCACGACGAGCGAGTCTTCTTCGTTCCGCCGGGCCGTACGCCCGACCTGGAGACGCTGAACGCCGACTGGATCACCCAGTGGAAACGGCTCGTCGAAGACTATCGCGAGAAGGCCAAACGCGCGCTCGCTGCACGGAAGGACCGGAGGCCGCCGGCCGACCCCTGGGGCTATCTCGGCCGCGACCCCGGCCAGACCGCATTCTCCCGGCACGTCTTTGAACCGGGGGCCGAGAAGCTCGACCCCGGCGACCTCTGCTATGCGCGCGTCGACCGCGACGGAAAGATCGTCGGGCTGTATCCGGTCATGATCGCGCGCGAGCTCGGCGATGCGCCTCCGCAGCAATTCCTCGCCCCAGGCCTTAAGCCTGCGCAAAGCCGGGACGAGATGTCCCCGGCCGACCGGGTGTTCGGCTGGGTGAGGCAGTCGCGCGGCGGCGTGTCGGACGGCATGCAGGGCACGTGGCGCGGTCAGTTGCGGATCGCCAATGTGCGCTGTGAGACGCCGCCCGATGACGCCGTGACCGAGTTCGCATCGCCCGGCCTGCCGCTCGCGATCCTCTCCACCCCGAAGCCTGAGCAGGCCCGCTTCTATCTCGCCGCCGATCCAACAGGCGAACCGTTGCCGGACGGCCAGCCACGCATCGATGCGACTTACAAGAATCCGATCTCGAAGAACGCCGATGCCGGCCGGGGCCTGCGCGGCCGCAAGGTCTACCCGCATCACGTCGTGTCCGAGGACTATTGGCAGAACCCGCACGAGGTTGCCCGGCGCGCGGCCGCAAGTCCACGCGAGCCGCAAGTCCGTGGCGGGCGTCCGCTCGAATATGTGCGGGTGGCCGAGCCGAACGACCTCCGCAATGACCAGAACCGCTCGATCCTCGGCTGGGTCAATCCAGGGACGGCGTTCACGGCCCGGATCGACGTCACCAATCTGTCGGAAGCCGAGCTCGGCGCCCTGCTATGGTTGCTGCATCTCGACGATGGGCATTTCCACCGCCTCGGCGGCGGCAAGCCGCTCGGTTTCGGCAGCGTGCGAATTCGCATCAAAAGTCTCGACCTCGCCGACGGTGAGGCTCTTGCCGCCGACTGCGCAACCCTTATGCCGGACCAAGTGGACATGGCGGCCGGCGTTCGCATACCAACTGCCGCGCAGCGAGACAACGAGCAACAAGCGTCGGTCGACGAAATGATCAAGACGCCGGTCGAGGCATTCACAAAGGCAATCGAGGACGCCTACGGTCCGTTCGACAAAGTGCCGTTCATCGCCGCATTCCTGAACGCGACGAAAGGCTTCGATAAACCGGTCCATTACCCGCGCGCGCAGCGCGCCCCGGACCCCGCCGGCGAGAACTACAAATGGTTCGTCGGCAACAGCAACACGCGCGCAAGGCCGACGACCCATTTCTCTCTCGATCCGCTCTGGGCCTCCGAGGGCCTGCCGTTTCTCGACGAGAAGGGAAACGTCACGCCGGGCTGAGCGGGCTGTCACCGCGGCGGGCCTCCGCCCTTCCCAGCCGGTCGCGCTCGAAGCAGTAGCCGAGAAATTTTATGCCCTCGTCGAGATGGGCGATGCGGGTCTTGGCGGTGTTGAGCGTCAGCCCGAGCGGGCGGAGCAGCAGGGCCATGCGGGTGGCAGCGGCTTCGGCGGCCTCGCGGGAGCGAGTCATCAGGAGGAATCGTCGGCGTAGCGCACCAGCCGCACTTTCCTACCGTCGATCGCCTGGTCGACCGGGGCGAGCGCGAGGTTGGACAACAGCGGGGATAACGGCGAGCCCTGGGCGAGCCCTCGCCCCGCGGGAGAAAACGTCCGCAGCCAGAGCGCGATCAGCGCGCGGGTGCGCGGGCACTCGATTGCCTGCGCAAGCAGGGCGAGGAGCGGTGCATGCAGGATGGACGGAAAGAAATCGGCGATGTCGCCGTCGACCACCCAGGCGAAGCCGCGTAGCCGGTAGAAGGTTACGAGCGCCGCGGCCTGCTCGACCGAAAGCCCGGTCCGATAGGCGAAGCTTCCGCGCGACATGCACGCATCGAGACGCGGCGCAAGCACGATGACCGCTGCCGACTGGGCAACGCGTTCGCGCACCGGCGGCACCGCGAGCATGCGCGCACTGCCATTCGGCTTGACAATGCACCTCGCTCGTAGCGGACTTGGCCGGTAGCGGCCCGTCGCCAGCTCCCGGGACAGCCGGCCGATGCTGCGCTCGAGCTGGCGCGCAAAATGCCAGGGCGTCTCGCCGTCGCCGCCCGCGCCACCGCCGTTGCGGCGAACCCGGCGCCAGCCGGTCTTGAGCGTCGCCTCGGCGGTAAGCTCCGCGAAGATGGGCGAAGGGAACGATTCGAACGATGTCGGCATCGCGCAGGGCTTAGCGCACGCGGCCGCACGATGCCCACGCGACAACGTTGCGGCCCACGAAACCGGCGGCGGACCGCGCTAGAGCATGATCCCGAAAAGTTGGCAGACTTTTCGGACAAGATCATGCGACAAAACAAAGAAAAAGAGAGCGCGATTGAATCGACCTAAAGCAATCGCGC
>JANQIP010000097.1 GCA_028282095.1 Xanthobacteraceae bacterium
GCTCGCCTTCCGCCGCACCTCGCCGCGCAAGGCGGATTTTTCCGCTCTCGGCAAGTTGATCCGGGAAACACTCGGTAGTGAGCCGCGCCCGGTCGGCAAGGCGCCGGCCTCGCAGACATCCGGCGGACCGCCGGTCGCGGAGAAGACTGGCCGGAGTGCGCGCTCGGACTGATACGTGTTTCGGTCCCTGCAATGGCGGGATTGAATGGGACTTCCGCTCGAGCATGATCCCGCAAAGTTGGCAGACTTTTCGGACAAGATCATGCGACAAAACAAAGAGAAAGAGAGCGCGATTGAATCGACCTAAAGCAATCGCGCTCTAAGGCACGTAGGGTCGTCCCCGGAGTTCGCCGGGATGCATCTCGGCCGGCGCGATCAGCGCTTTTCGATCGTCACCCAGTCCGCCACGCGGCCTTTGTCGTCGGTGTGGTACCCGACATTCACCCGCACGCCAGCCGTCAGATCAGCGAATGTGGCGTCCCTTCCGCTCTTGCGGAACGAGGTCTTGTCCGTCGTCCGGTAGGTCCAGCTCTTGTCCTTCCACTCGCAGACAAAGGTCTTGGCTGCATTGTCGATCGAAATAATGGTTCCCGTCTGCTCCTTGGCAACCGCGCTCACAATGCACGCCGTTGAAAGGACCGCCGCCATCAGCACTTTCCGCATTGCCGTTCTCCTCAATTCGCACGAGGCTCGCACAGCCGACATGTCACCGCCCATGACAAAGCGAGCTCCTCCACTCGCGTGGACTCGGAGCTCGCTCCGTCGAGCCTTTGTTGGTCGTTTTCTATGAAACGGTTCACACTCGGACTGGTTTCACGGACAGAAGCGACTGTTTTTTTTCGGGCGCGCCGACCTCGCCAACGCGTCAAGCACAAACAAGTCCATCAGGACTCCTGCCCGACGCGGTCTAGTGTTTCCTTCTCTGACGGTCCGATCCCGGACCGTCAGAGAAGGAACACTAACTAATCCGTTACTTTGTGATGCGGCACCAACACAATGAGACGAGCCCAAGCGTTGGTGCCGCATCACTCGACGCGGATGAAAGCCAGCGCGATCACATGCGTCGACAGAATGAAGCACAGCTCCACCGCGCGACCATTGCGCACTGTGCCTTTGCGCCCGGACAGATCGATCTCGACGTCGTGGTGCTCAAGGAACACGTTGTCGAGCGGCGCGACCGCCTTGTAAACGGCCTCCTTGGCGACAAAGAGCAACCGGCCGCGATAGGGATCATCATCGATTCTCTGTCGCTCCGCCGGCGTTGCGACGATGTCCAACAGATCTGCCGGCAAGAGCTCGTCCGGCTCGATATCGATACCGAGCGCCGCAATCCGATTCGTTCTCGCGACGGCAGCGACCGCCACGTCCCGATCATGGGCAAGAGAGCCGACCACGCCGGCCGGCCAGACCGGTGCGCCCGAAGATGTCCGCGGCAGCGAGCACCCGCCGTGTCCGATTGTCTCCAAGAGCCGGCGTGCAACAATACGCGCCGCACCGGCGGCACGTCGCCTTTCGATGACGCTCGATGCGAACGCGCGCGCCTCGTCCGTTGTCAGGGCCTGTTCATCGCCAACCGAGATCCGGCGATGGCCGACCAAGACACCCGGCAGCGAAACGGTGTCGATCGCCGCCTGAAGCAACGCGTCCGTATCAATGGCCACAGTGCCGATCAGCCTTAGACAGTCAGCGCGAGAACTTCTTGTACTTGATCCGATGCGGAATGGTTGAGTCGGTGCCGAGCCGGCGCATCTTGTCCTTCTCATAGTCGGCGAAATTGCCCTCGAACCATTCGACATGGCTGTCGCCTTCGAAGGAGAGGATGTGAGTCGCGATGCGGTCGAGGAACCAGCGGTCGTGGCTGATGATGACGGCACAGCCGGCGAAATCCTCCAGCGCCTCTTCGAGCGCGCGCAGCGTGTCGACGTCGAGATCATTGGTCGGCTCGTCGAGAAGCAGCACATTGGCGCCCGATTTGAGCATCTTTGCGAGATGCACGCGGTTGCGCTCGCCGCCCGACAGCGCTCCTACCTTCTTCTGCTGGTCGGCACCCTTGAAGTTGAACGCCGAGCAATAGGCACGGCTGTTCACCTCGCGCTTGCCGAGCTGCAGCATGTCGAGCCCGCCGGAGATTTCCTCCCACACGCTCTTCTTGCCGTCGAGCGCGTCGCGCGACTGATCGACATAGCCGAGCTTGACCGATTCGCCGGTCTCGATCGTGCCCTTGTCGGGCTTTTCCTGGTCGGTGATCATGCGAAACAGCGTGGTCTTGCCCGCCCCGTTCGGGCCGATCACGCCGACAATGCCGCCGGGCGGCAGCTTGAAGGTCAGCTCATCGATCAGCAGCCGGTCGCCATAGCCCTTGGCGAGACCCGTGAAGTCGATGACGTTCTGACCCAGCCGCTCGGCGACCGGAATGACGATCTGCGCGGTGGTCGGCGCCTTCTCGCTCGCCGTCTTGAGCAGATCCTCATAGCGCTGGTAGCGGGCCTTGGACTTGGCCTGTCGCGCTTTGGGGGATGCTGCGATCCATTCCTGCTCGCGTGCAAGCGTCTTCTGCCGCGCTTCCTCCTCGCGGCCTTCCTGTTCGAGGCGCTTTTGCTTCTGTGCCAGCCAGGCAGAATAGTTGCCCTGGTAAGGGATACCGCGGCCGCGATCGAGCTCGAGGATCCATCCCGTGACATTGTCGAGGAAGTAGCGATCGTGGGTGACGATCAGGATCGCGCCGGGATAATTGCGCAAATGCCCTTCCAGCCAGCCGACCGTCTCGGCGTCGAGGTGGTTGGTCGGCTCGTCGAGCAACAGAAGGTCGGGCTGTTCGAGCAGCAGGCGGCACAGCGCGACGCGGCGCCGCTCGCCGCCGGAGAGCTTGGTCACGTCGGCATCGTCGGGCGGACAGATCAGCGCGTCCATCGCCTGGTCGACTTTCGAATCGAGGTCCCATAGCTCCTTGGCCTCGATCTCGTCCTGCAGGCGGGTCATCTCGTCCGCCGTGTCGTCCGAGTAGTTCATGGCGATCTCATTGTAGCGGTCGAGGATCGCTTTCTGCGCGGCGACGCCGTCCATCACGTTCTCGCGCACCGTTTTGCTCTCATCGAGCTGCGGCTCTTGCGGCAGATAGCCGACGCGCGCGCCCTCGGCGGCCCAGGCTTCGCCCGAGAACTCCGTCTCGATCCCGGCCATAATGCGCAGCAGCGTCGACTTGCCCGAACCGTTCAGCCCGAGCACACCGATCTTGGCGTCCGGATAGAAGGACAGATTGACGTTTTCGAGCACCTTGCGGTTGCCCGGATAGGTCTTCGACAGACCCTGCATGTGGTAGATGAATTGCCGGGCCATCGCCGCCTCGGTCCTCACAGCCAGTTGTTGGGGAAGTCGAAGCTGATGTAGCGAGGCCGGCGACAAAGGGCAAGCCGCGACGGCACTCGCAGTTGTCCGGGCAGGCGCGACGCGGAGCGGTCTGCTGCGACGATCGGCAGGCAAAATGGCATTCAGCCGAGCCCGCAGGCCGAGATCGCCTTACAACAGGGACGCTGCGCAGCCCCTATCCTTATCGCAATTGTACAGCGGCGGGAAATCCGAGTCGTTTGCGCACCGCGGCTTCGCGATTCGGCTGCATGCCGATCGTGCGCCCTTCTTCCAGGGCCATGGCAACCGGAACGCCCTTCTTCACGCGATAGAGCGCCCACATGGCACCGACCCGGTTGGCAGCCGCGCAATGGATGAGAAGCGGCGCATGCTTCGGATTCTCGACAATGCGGGCGAACTCGGCGACCTGCGCGTCGGTCGGAGCAGCAGTTGTGACTGGAATGTTGAAGTATCGCAGCCCCGCGCCTTCGACCGTCTTGCGCGCGACGCCGGTCCCTTCGCTGGGCCCGCGCAGATCGACAATGGTGGAAAAGCCGAGCGCCCTCAGACCAGGCACCGCACCGTCCCTGACACGGCCTGCGGTCGCGATGTGCGGCCTCGCGCGGTTGTAATGCGTTACCAGAGGACCGACTTCGTCGCCGAACGGCGCCTGCCGGGCCGTCTGGGCGAGGGCCGCGGAGGGAACGCCGATTGTATTGACGACAACGCCGACGATAACCGCGCAAGCGGTACCGACAACAAGCCGCAGAATCACAAAGCTCCAGGTCATGAACTCTCTCTCACGGCGACGAACCTCCGGACGAACGCATCAGGCGAGATGGGACCTGCAGCCCTTCCTATCATATGCTTCGATGGCTTTCGTGTCAGGACACGCAACCGAGCCGGCTCCGGACGAGCGATGGCACCCCTGTTGCTCTTCGGCGGTTGACCGCATGCCTCCCTGTGCTACACAAGTGACCAAAATGAGGCTGAAACCCCTTTACTTTCAGTTGATTGAGGTGCAGCGCGGCAGGCGTTGCGCGAGCGCGTTCCGATCATTCGCGAAAAGGATCGGCCGATGACGATCCGCTTCCATCGCGGCGATATTCCCGACCTCGCCCGCTACGGCAGCGAAGTCGCCGTCGACACCGAAACCATGGGCCTCGTTGCCGGCCGAGACCGGCTCTGTGTGGTGCAACTCTCGCCCGGCGACGGCAGCGCCGACGTGGTGCAGATTCCCCGCGGGACCGCCAAGGCGCCTAATCTCCAGGCACTCCTTGCCGATCCGAATCGGCTGAAGATCTTCCATTTCGGCCGTTTCGATCTCGCCATTCTCTTGCGCAGCCTCGGCGTGATGCCGGCGCCGGTCTATTGCACCAAGATAGCCTCGCGGCTCACGCGCACCTACACCGACAAGCACGGGCTCAAGGACCTCGTGCGCGACGTTCTCGGTATCGAGGTCTCAAAGCAGCAGCAGCTCTCCGATTGGGGGGCCGAGCAGCTCACCGAGGCCCAGATCGCCTATGCCGCCTCCGACGTCCTCCATCTGCACGCCTTGAAGGCGAGGCTGGACGAAATGCTGATACGCGAGGAGCGGGAGCGGCTGGCCGAGGCCTGCTTTCGATTTCTCCCGGTGCGGGCCGAACTGGACCTTGCCGGGTGGGCGGAAGAGGATATTTTTGCCCATTCGTGAGAAACTTGGCGCATGGTCCCGAGAATTCTGTCAACTTCTCGGACAAGTTCTGCGAGCAAACAAAGAGAAGTGCTACAGCAGCAGCGCTTGAGATGTTCTCCTCGCGTTGGTGCAGCACGACAAGAACCGAGTTGACTTGCATTTTCCTCTCTGCGGATCCGGGACTGGACCGCCAGGGAGGGAAACACTAGAGCATGATCCCGAAAAGTTGGCAGACTTTTCGGACAAGATCATGCGACAAACCAAAGAGAAATAGAGCGCGATCGATTCAACCTGAAGCCATCGCGCACTAGTCCGTCACCCGCCGCGGGACGGCCATATTCTCGGGCAATTTTCCGCATAGCCGTCGGGTTGAGCTTGAGCGGCGATCGGCAAAATGCCTGCCTGGGAGCAGGAATCGGTCGCACCGCAAGGGAATCCGGGAAAGGATCCGCCTCGTTGATTCCGATTCCGCTGAAACGGAATCTCCTCCAGAGGCAAATCTACAACGAGAAACTGGGAATGGGCCGTCTTGCTGCCGTGCCTGCTATAGAACGAAAGGAGTTCCGCTTCACCGCGGCCAGCTCGGCGCGTGGCGAGCACCTGTTCCGACGTGCGGCGCGGCACAGCCGGTTTATCCGTTTTCTACGGATCGCCATCCCGATCGGGGTTTTGGCCGGCATCGGTCTTATTGTCGCAGTCGTCCTCAACCCCTTCGGCACGCCTGTGAATGTGTCCTTCGACAAGGGGAAGCTCGTCGTCAGCGGAACCAAGATCGCGATGGAACTGCCGCGCCTTGCGGGATTCACCAGCGATTCGCTGCCGTACGAACTGACGGCAGAGGTTGCGACGCAGGATTTGTCCGACCCCGGTACACTCGAACTGCAAAACCTCAAGGCGCAGATAGAAACCAAGGATCAGGGCCTGGTCGAGATCACCGCGGCAAAGGGAATATTCAACGTAAAGGCCGATTTGCTCCGGCTCGTCGACAATATCCTGTTGCAGTCGAGCATAGGTTATGAAGCGCGCCTGCGCGAGGCGACCATCGACTTGAAGAAGGGTACCGTGGTCTCGGAGGCCCAGGTCGAAACCAAGTTCCCGGAGGGCACGCTCAAGGCCAACCGCCTCGATATCTCAGAGAATGGTGAGATTGTGCTATTCAGCGAGGGTGTGCAGACATTCCTCAAACCGGGTTCGGCAGATTTGGGGCCGTCCCAGGCGGGTTCGCAATGAGGATGCCGGTGTTCCAACGCCTTTATTGGCCGACCGTCTTCGCCGTCATCACGGCTCTCGTCTTCTCTGGCACTGCGACCGCCCAGCAGCGGTCGACGAGTGGCCCCCCCAACGCGCTTCAAGGCTTCTCGCAGAACCGCAACGAGCCGATCAAGATCGATGCCGATTCGCTCGAGGTTCGCGACAAGGACAAAGTAGCGACCTTTTCCGGCAATGTCAGGCTCGTCCAGGGCGACACCGTGCTCCGGTCCAGTAGCCTCGTTGTCTTCTACACCACGGATGCAAGAACCGCGGCGGCCAACAAGGAGAAGGGGAAAGGGTCGACCGAAGAGAACATACGCCGGATCGAGGCGCGCGGCGACGTTGTCGTCACACAGAAGGACCAGAAGGCTACCGCCGAAAACGGTTTCCTCGACATGAAGACGAACGTCATCACGCTGGTCGGCAATGTGATCATCTCGCAGGGCCATAATATGGTAAGAGGGGACCGTCTGAGCGTCGACCTGGCGACCGGTGTTTCAAGGGTCGAATGCAACAAGTCGAGCGAATGCCGTGTCCAGGCTTTGCTCCGGCCGCGCGGAGAGGATCGCGCTCCCGTCCGCGGCGATCGCGAGCGTGCCGCGTCAGGACCCCGGTCTTTGAGCCCGCCCGGCTTGTGACAACAGGGCCGGCGCGCGCGTGCAATTTGTTTGAGGATAGGCCGCGATCGTTCGAACGGCGGCCATTGGCGATTGGGGTCGCGGCTCGGGTGGTCGACATATTCTCTTGGATCAGACGCCCGGTCGCAAACCCGCGCCAGCTTCTACGGCCATCGGACCTGTTCCGCAGGAACACCGATCCGACCAGTGCTCCGCGCCCTTACGCAACGACCGAAACCGTCGCCCGCGAACGCGCGCCACGCGGCCAAACGGACTCTCGGCGGGCCGAACGCACCTTTGCCGATCCGTCTCCGCGGCGTGCGGTTTCGAAAGGCTATCTCGCCACGCACAACGTGGAAAAGAGCTTCGTCGGCCGCAAGGTCGTGAAAGGCGTCAACCTTTACCTGCGCCGGGGCGAAGCGGTCGGCCTGCTCGGGCCGAACGGAGCCGGCAAGACGACCGTCTTCTACATGATCACCGGCCTCATCGCCGCCGACCGCGGTCGCATCGAGCTCGACGGACATGACGTGACCACGCTGCCGATGTATCAGCGCGCGCGTCTCGGTATCGGTTATCTGCCGCAGGAACCCTCGATTTTCCGCGGCCTCAATGTCGAGGACAATATCCGCGCGGTGCTGGAAGTGGTCGAGTCAAACAAGAAGCGCCGCGAAGCCGATCTCGACGCCTTGCTGGAGGAGTTCAACATCGCGCGGTTGCGCAAGACGCCGTCGATCGCGCTCTCGGGCGGCGAGCGGCGGCGGCTCGAGATCGCGCGGGCGCTTGCAACGCGCCCGAGCTATATGCTGCTCGACGAGCCCTTCGCCGGCATCGATCCGATCGCGGTCGGCGATATCCAGGCGCTGGTGCGCCATCTCACCCAGCGCGGCATCGGCGTTCTCATCACCGACCATAATGTGCGCGAGACGCTCGGCCTCACCGACCGCGCCTATATCATCTATTCGGGCGAGGTGCTGATGGAAGGCGAGACCGAAGACATCGTCAACAATCCCGAAGTGCGACGGCTCTATCTCGGCGAAGGCTTCCGCATGTAGGGACGTTGCGCCGGCCCTGGCCTCACCGCAACCCACTGCAGCGAACCGAGGCAAAGACCGGCGGCGTTGAACAAAGGGCCTGTGTAAGACTGGCGCGACGACCGCTAGAGCGTGATTCCCTCAGATTGAATCAACCACGCTCGATTTCATTTTTTCGCATGATCGCATCCGTAAAATCTGCCAACTTTTCGGGATCATGCTCTAACCCAGCCGTTCAGCGTTCCGCACAAGCGCTACCTGGCTTTGATCGCTTCGATAATGACCTGGGTATTGGTCGCAATCGTCTGAAACACCTGGTCGAACTTAGCATCGACCGAGCGGAAGTTATTCTCGACCGAGCGGAAATTATCCTCAATCGCGCGGAAGTTATTCTCAACCGCGCGGAAGTTATTCTCAACCGCGCGGAAGCCATCGTCGACTTTCGCTTCGAGGCGTTCGAGTCTGCCCTGCGTCTGCACCTGCTCGCTTTCGAGCCGTAGCTGATCGGCCCGCACTTGCCGCAGGTCCGACTGCATCTGACGCATCTGTTCGCCTATAGCGAGTCGTCCGTGAAGATAGCTATTTTCAGGCCGAGGCCGGTTGCAGGCTGGCGGTGAGGGCGGCCAGCGTTCGGCGCAAAAAAAGCGTGAGCCACCGG
>JANQIP010000130.1 GCA_028282095.1 Xanthobacteraceae bacterium
CGAGCGGCAATGCCGCGAGCCGGATGAGGGGCTTTTGCTTCTCCGCGATGCTGTGCTGGCCCCTCACCCGCCGCGCTCCGCGCGTCGACCTCTCCCCGCTTGCGGGGAGAGGTCATTTGGTTCTAGTTCAACGCACGCAGCGGCGGGCCGTAGAGCATCCACTTGCGCGGATCATAGCCGCGCGGGAAATGGCAGCGAAAGGCGATGTAATCGCCATACCAACGGTGCGCGCTGGTGATTTCGGCGACCTTGTTGTAGGCGGCGCAGTGGTCGGCGGCAATGTCGCGATAGATGGGATCGATCTCCGGCGACCAGGCGATAATGCCGCCCGTATCATTGCCCGCGAACGGACCGGGACCGATCCAGCCACCCGGTTCGCCGCGGAAACCGCCGGCGGTCGCGAGAGTGGCTGCCAGCGTCAATGACAGCACCAGCACGGCGGCGACGCTTAGCTTGCGCATGGCGGACCCCCAGTTCGCGTAGCATCACCTGCGATTGCTCAAGGCTGTGTCAATCGCAGGCTCTTCCCTTTGTCTGGCCGCATGAACTTGTCCGAACAGGCTACGGACCTCTCGGGATCATGCGCCGAACCAACAATTTCACAGGCCGCCCTCCAACCGCAACCCGGACGGGACGATTAACGCCCCGTGTCGCCGCTATGCCACAGCGGCGGATTGAGCGAAGCGGCTCTTCGACGGGTGCAGTTCCGCAAACGGAGCGGCATCACGCATGCTCGCATCTTCGTGATCACCCATAATGTCGAAAAGTGAAACTATTTCGTCTCGGCATCGTTGGACTGCGGCAGGAATGCGTCTGAGAGGCGTCGATTTGGGGGCGCTTATGTGGTCGGGCAGCCGCGGGCGCGTGGAGCCACGCGAATTGGGGGATCAATGGGACTCACTCGTTCTTTGCGCTATGTGGTGACCTTGGGGGCGGCGGTTTTCCTCACCGCCGGTGATGCTGATGCGAGGGTGCGCGCCTCGTCCGCCGAGGGCTTCCTGACGACCATCTATCAGGCCTATGTCGGCGACTCCTCGCAAACGTCCAAAGGGATCGCGCTGACCGATCCGGCGGCCATCCGGCGCTATTTCTCTCCCGGCCTTGCCTCGCTTATCCTCGACGACAGTCTATCGGAGCGCGCGCGCGGGGATGCCCTGGTCCTCGGCAATGACCCGTTTGTCGGACGCGATCGTTGGGACATCGCCGATCTGACGGTCGAGGTGACGCCGACCGGCCCCGCGAAAGCGCTCGGCACCGTCAGCTTTACCAATTTCGGCCAGCCGGAAAAGGTGGTTGTCGAGTTGCTCAAGGTCGGCGCAGACTGGCGTATCACCGAGATCAAATGGGGACCGCTGACCCTGAGGTCGATCTACCGTTTGATGTGGCAGGCTACGCTGGAACCGAGTCCGCGATAGACCTTGGTCATGCATTAGAGATGGCGGTCGGCGACCGCCTCCTCCCACGTTTCAACTCCGTAATCTCTTTATCTGATCGTGCGGTTTCATCCGAAAAGTCCGACAACTTTTCGGCTGATAGCTGTGCGTGTTGTCGCTCGCGCGCCTCCCGCAAGGGGTGTCGGCGCGCGACCTTGGGTCCTCGCCTGTGGCAACAAAGTCCCGATAACGCGCGTGCCTGAGCACGTTCCGTTTCAACGGAATCGGTTTTCGCTCTATTGGCATATCAGGCGCCGCACCCTCGCGGTGCCTCGTTTCTTTCTCGCCTTCGATCGAGGTCAGAGGGCAGGCTAATTCGATGCTTTATGATGAGGCACCAACACAATGAGGCGGGCTCAAGCGTTGGTACCGCATCACTAGACCGGACAGTGCTCCGGCGAAGGAGGTTTGGCGATGGAAGTGCACCCCTGCGGAACAGCCGCGTCGAGGCGGATGCCGGACGATTGGGTCACCGGCACGGTATGGCTCGACCCGATCATCGAGACGCCCGAGCCGGCACGGATCCGTGCGTCACGGGTGCGGTTCGAGCCCGCGGCGCGGACCGCCTGGCACACTCATCCACTCGGCCAGACGCTTGTCATCCTTTCGGGGCTCGGCCGCATTCAGACCGTGGGTGGCCCGGTGCGCGAACTGCGCCCCGGCGACGTGGTTTGGATCAGCCCCGGCGAGAAGCACTGGCACGGGGCGGCTCCGGACACGGCGATGGAGCATCTCACCATGCAAGAAGCGCTAGGCGGCAGCCATGTCGATTGGATGGAGCATGTCACTGACGCGGAATACACCGCCAGCGCCAAAACGTGATCCCGCAAAACTGGCGGCCTCTTCGGACAAGGTCATGCGGCAGAACCAAGAGAAATAGAGCATGACAAGAAACAAGACCGGCAAGCGACCGGTCGTTCCGGCATGTGCAGGGGCGGCCGCGGGCCGCGCCCGAGCGACATGAATAGTTGTTCAGATTAGGCAGCAACCAAAGGCCAAATACTTCCGCTGGACTGCATTTCGCCCAACTCACGACAAACTGGCCGCACTTTTCTAGCTTACGTGTTTGCTGTGGGTTCCGGTGACTGCATGGCCGAATAGCCATTCGCGCGCCGACCGAGCCTCGCACCATCCGATCCGGGGGGACCAATGACGAAGCGCCTGACTGCCATGACCGCTGCCGCGGCAATCGTCGCCGCGCTGACCCTTGCGCCAACCGATGTGCATGCCCGCAAGCGCGGAGCCGCCGTTGCCGCCGGCATTATCGGCGGTATCGCCGCCGGAGCGATTGTCGGCAGCATTATCGCCAACTCGCAATATGGTCCGCCTCCGCCGGTTCACCGCCATCGGCGTTATCGGCCCCGTCGGGCCTATGGGCCCGGTCCGGCCTATGGGCCCGTTCGAGGCTACGCACCGGTTGCGGACTACGCACCCCCGCCCGTCCCCTGCCCGGGCGGCTATTGGGCCCGGCGGCCGATCTTCGACCGATACGGCGACTTTGT
The DNA here is from genome assembly GCA_028282095.1 of Xanthobacteraceae bacterium. Taxonomy (GTDB): domain Bacteria; phylum Pseudomonadota; class Alphaproteobacteria; order Rhizobiales; family Xanthobacteraceae; genus Rhodoplanes. The sequence continues at coordinate 2,936 of JANQIP010000130.1, forward strand.
CCGCTATTCGCGGCCCCGCCTGTTCTGTCCGTAATCGAAGAACGATCCTCCCACAGTAGCGAGAGCATGATCCCGAAAAATCGGCAGAGTTTTCGGGATCATGCGAAACAGAGAGAGCGCGCGCGACTGATTCAATTCTGAAGCCATCGCGCTCTCATCCCCGTACACGTACAAACGGCCGGCTCCCCTGAGCCGGCCGTTTCTTTCCGCCCGACCCCCTCCGATCGCTCCAGGCAACCATTCAGAACGTAGCGTGTTACATTCTTGACATACTGCAAATCTAGGAGGAAAATCAGACATGGCGGTCGCATCGGTTGTAACGGCCGACGCTTTCGGGGGGCGAAGCGCCGCATGTCACACGGGCCGTTTCATCGCCTGGAGAACAACCGTACCCAGACGAGTACTCACGCTATTTGGCAGGTACGTTCGGGAGAAATCTGGGGTCGACCGGCGCGTGGGAGCCTCATCCCGAGCGTCAAAGCCTATCGCAACAGGATGCCCTCTGGCAAACGTGGCGTCGAGTTCTCGACGCCAGTCGCACCCCATCCCGGGAGCGGTTCGCCGCATGAGGCCAGATGGTATCATCCCGACACGCATGGCGTCGTGCTACGAAGGAATTCGAGAAACGAAGAGTTTGCAGCTATCCCGGCGGCGGTTAGGAATTTACAGCCATGAAACTTCTGCTTTCTCCGAATGTATTTCAGGACGAGAAATCGATGGTTAATCCGATTAGCTTGCACGATTTACTTGAACAGCAAGAGCTGATCCCACAAGCGATCATAAGTGAAAACTTGTTCGACCTCTCTGAGCGTCTCAAATTCGAAGTCGAACGCGACCACGATGATTTTGACGAATATGTCGGAGCCGGCTTCCGGCTGGAAGGAATTCCGTTCGCTTTCATGCGGTACACGGGACATCCACCGGGAACTTACACGCTTTATCTGCCGGCGGATATCAAACAGCTCGACCAGATAACAGGGCTCGTCAAACAAATCACCTCGGAATTCGGGGTCGCGAATTCTATCCAGTGGCAGAGAGAGGACAATCCGGACCTGTAATGCGCGAGCCGTCTGTGGCGCGCTTTCACCGGCTTGTTGCCTGTCTGCGCATATGGTCGAGCACCGCGGCCGTCGGCCAGCAGTCGGCCTTGAGCCGGTTCGCCTTCTGATAGGACCCGAGCGCAAGCCGCGTGCGCATGCCCGCCTTGCCGTCGATCTTGTCGGTATAGAGGCCGAGCGCAGCCAGGCGTTCCTGCATCTCTTCCACCGCCTCGCTGCGCAGCTGCACCACCTTGCGCCACGGCGTCGCAAAGGCCGACCCGCCGGCAATGCGGTCGCTCACATTGCCGACGAACAGCACATAGAGATCGGAAAAGTTATAGCTCTTGATGACGTAGTAGTTCGGCAGGATCAGGAAGGCCGGGCCGTAAAGACCGGCCGGCATCAGAAGCGAGGCTTTTTCATCGAGCTCGGCGGCACTGACCTTGCGGCTGGTGGGGACGAAGCCGTGCCGTAGCCATTCGCGAAGCGTGAGCGTGTAGTCGGGATCGGCGATGGTGCAATCGAGACCGGCCGGCACGCGCACCTCATAGGCCCAGTGGCGTCCGCGCTGCCAGCCCTTTTCGGCGAGCTGCTTCGCCGCCGAGGCGAGCGCATCCGGCACCGAACGCCAAATGTCGCGGCGGCCGTCACCGTCAAAATCGACGGCAAGCTTGTAGAACTCAGAAGGAAGAAACTGCGTATGCCCGAGGGCGCCACCCCAGGAGGAGCGCAGCTTGGCACGCGTCACATGGCCTTCCTCCAGTATCTTGAGCGCGAACAGGAGCTCGTTGCGGAAGAAGTCCTTGCGTTTGCCATAAAAACCCTGCGTTGCCAGCGCGCGGATCGCATCATGGGGGAGCTTGTAGCCGCCATAGGCAGTCTCGCGCCCCCAGATCGCGAGCACGACATGCGGGGGAACGCCGAACTCGCGCTCGATGCGGAGCAATGTGGACCGGTACTTTTTGTTGAGGCTGCGGCCGCGCGCGGCAAGGCTCGCGAGCGAGCGCTCGCGCAGATATCGGGCGGGCGTCTGCACGAACTCGGCCTGGCCGCGTGGCCGCGCTTTCGGTCGGCCCGGGATCACGAGGTCGGGCAGCGACAGATTCGGCTTGAGACCGCGCGTTGCCGCCTCGAAGGTCCGGCGCGACACGCCGAGCTGCTCGGCCTCCGGCCAAAGCGAGGCGAGCCAGGCGGAGAACGCGGCGTTGCTGGCGATGGCGGATGCCGGCATCCCGACCACCGAAAGGCTTAAGAGCGCCGCCGCGGCAAGGACGGCGCCTGTCAACCGACGGACCGTAAGAACGATCATATGGGCATCTCCCGCGGCTCGATTGGTTTTTCGCGCACCATGCCGAAAAGCTGCAGGCACTTCGGATAAGGTCATGCATGCAACTGATTGAGGCGGCGCGATCGACTCAACCTGGAGCAATCGTGTTTTGAAACGAGACGAATCGGAATTCTAGTGTTCCGACTCTGACGGTCCGACCCCGGACCGTCAGCCCGGAACACTAGCTGATCCAATGCCTTATGATGCGGCACCAACACGATGAGACGAGCTCAAGCGTTGGTGCCGCATCACTAGAAGGGGCGGCAAAGACGGCCTAAATGCGGACGTAACCGGTGGCGGTTGTCGCACTCCTTCGTCCGCAAATGGGAAACTCGGCCACGCAACGTGACGACCGAGAACCGACAATCACGAAAGAACGAAACAGTTCCGCATCATCGACGGCGGATGCGTGCCGTCGAACACGGCCACACTGACGGGGCCCCGTGAAACTTTGCTCCAAGCCTGCGGCACCAATACTTGAACTCCTCTCATGGTGTTGGTGTCACACCACAAGAAGCGGATCACCCAGTGGCCGGCCTATTCACCACCTTCGGTCGGCCACGGCGTCGACCGTCCGCGACGGCCGTTTCGTGACCAGCCTATCGATGCGCTTGCGCTCGTGCTCGAAGCTCGCGAGCACCTCGCCTTTGAGGGAACGACCGCGCGGCAGCTTCACCCGCATCGGGTTGACGAAGCGTCCATTGACGATGATCTCATAATGCAGATGCGGGCCGGTCGACAGGCCGGTCGAGCCGACAAAGCCGATAACCTGGCCCTGGCGCACCCGCGCGCCCTTTTTGGCGCTACGGGCAAAGGCGGTCAGGTGGCCGTAAGCGGTCTTGTATCCGTTGGTGTGGCGAATGCGAATATATTTGCCGTAACCCCCTGCCCAGCCGACACGCTCGATGACGCCATTGCCGGCGGCAAAGACCGGCGATCCCATCGGCGCCGCATAGTCGACACCCGTATGCATCTTCACATAGCGCAGGATGGGATGACGGCGCTTGCCGAAGCCCGATCGCTTCACGCCTTTGGTCAGCGGTTTGCGCACCAGGAACTTCTTTGCGCTCTTGCCGGTCTCGTCATAGTAGTCGACCGAGCCGTCGTCGGCCGCCTTGAACCGATAGAATCGCTTGGCGTCACCACCGACATTGAGCTGGGCAAAAAGCAGCTCTTTCTTGCCAGCCCCGGTCTCGTCCTTGCCGGAATAGAGCACATCGAACGAATCGCCCGGCCGTACCTTGCGCTGGAAGTCGACGTCATAAGAGTAGATGCGGATGAAGTCGTCGATCATCGATCGCGGGACATTGTTGCGCAGCGCGGTCTCGTAGATGCTGCGATAGAGCCGCACGCCGGTGCCGTCGTCCTCCTCGTCCTCCGCCTCGTCGACCTGCGCTACCGCGCTCTCGACATCGACGGAGACGTATCGGTCGAGGTCGGAAAGCGCGATCACCGACTCGATCGCCGTCTCGCCATAGACGATCACGCGCGCCGGCTGTAGCCGGTTGCCCGTTTCGGCCGGTGTCAGCAGGATCCGCAGTTTCTGTCCGTCCTTGAGGCCGCCCTTGCGTCCGCGCCGGCCGAGCAGACCGGCGATCGCCTTGATCTCTTCCGCATTGGCACCGAGATCGCGCAGGATCGACTCGATCGAGTCGCGTTTCCTGGCGAAAACGACGCGCTCGTCACCGCTGATGAGGCCTCCGGTCGAAAGGCTCGCCGTCTTCGGGAACAGCGTCACATTCTCCGGCACCACCCGCGCTTCGAAACCCGCGTAGGGATCGAGGCTGCGGCCGGGATTGTAGCCCTGGTCGGACGCCGATGCATAAGCAAGCGAGATGGAACTGGTAAGATCGGCCGAAGCGTATTGCACCGGATTGGCGCCGTTCCAGTTCGCCGCTTCGCGCACGCGCGCGGCGACGTCTTCGAGCGGAACCATGACCGCCATCTTGGCACGCGGCAGCACGCTGGCGAGATCGCGGGTCACGAAGGAGACTTCGGCGTCGGGCGCGGCGAACGATGCTTCCTCGCTCGCGACGTGGTTCGCCGCTGCTTTCGCCAACAGCTTCTGGGGGTTGTATGAAGGGATATCGGCCGAGACCGCGGTCACCGCCAATGACAGATTGGCCGAGACCCGGGTATAGGGCACGACGCGGACCACCTCGCGATCGCCGACCCGCGCCGTCGTCGACACGTGGATCAGCCGCCGGGCAGCCGTCATCTCGCTCGGGGTGGGAAGCCGGTCCGCCTTGCGCGACGCGCTGCGCTCTGCCTGATTGAAAGAGCCGCGCAGATTGGCTTCGAAGCGTTCCGGATTCACGGCAAAATTGGTCTCGCCGTCAAGCGCAGCAAAAACGGCGCCTCCCATCAGGGCGGCGCCGCACAAACCGGTCAAGATCGTTCCGCTGAACCACTGGACGGAAACGCGTCGGCGATCGAATTCGCCTGTTTCGCCGTCGACGGAAAGCGGGAGTTCGTTGCCAAAATCCAGGGCCTTCCCCCCCCGGAAGCAGCCCCGTGTCCTGCCCTCAGTCAAAGCTCCGATCCCCCCAGCAACCGGCCGCAGATCGACCGCTGCATCACCCTGGATCATCCCGCATCAAGGCACGAAAATGTTATCCCCGGCGCCTATGGCGCGCCGTCTTGGCCCTGCCCAGGATTGGCTGATCCGAGTGACACCCCCGTTTTCCCTGGCGCTAAGAGTGCGCGGCATTGTGGCGGCAGTACGGCCCGCCGTCTGGCATTAGTGAAATAGTTACCATAAGTTGGCGGGGTGTTGCCTTGGCGCAATGGTGGCGGGCGTTTCGTATCGGGCTTAAGACCTCGGCAACCCCTCAGGTGGCCGATTCGCTTACCCGGACGGGCTTTTCCACCGCCCATCGAGATGATTCGAAGCCTTCTTGACAATCCGCAGAAAGGAGGCATATAAAGACCGCTACGGCACGCCGCCGCCTCGGTGCGATGGCGTTCCTCCGAAGCTCCTCACGATATTCGGTGGTCAAGCACCCGAAGTCGATCGGGTGCTTTAGCTTCGGTTGCTTTGAGACTTATGGTTAGGGGGACTTCGGTCTCCGGGCTCTTTGACAAGTGAATCGGAAGAAAGAGAAACGTGGACGGCGGAGTCCTTGCGGGCCGCACTCCTGGCGAAGGAGAGATTCTTCGCGAGAGGCGGCCGGACGAGACTTCGGCGGTCGACGTTTCAGGTCAACACGATGGCCGCGCAGGCGAGAAATCGGCTGAGCGGTCGGCGTGGGACCTCGTCAAACGTGAGTGACCAGCCGGGATAAAGTTCTCATCCAACCTGAGAGTTTGATCCTGGCTCAGAGCGAACGCTGGCGGCAGGCTTAACACATGCAAGTCGAACGGGCGTCGCAAGACGTCAGTGGCAGACGGGTGAGTAACGCGTGGGAACATGCCCTTCGGTTCGGAACAACCCAGGGAAACTTGGGCTAATACCGGATACGTCCTCCGGGAGAAAGATTTATCGCCGAAGGATTGGCCCGCGTCTGATTAGCTTGTTGGTGAGGTAACGGCTCACCAAGGCGACGATCAGTAGCTGGTCTGAGAGGATGATCAGCCACACTGGGACTGAGACACGGCCCAGACTCCTACGGGAGGCAGCAGTGGGGAATTTT
>JANQIP010000142.1 GCA_028282095.1 Xanthobacteraceae bacterium
GCTCGTCTCATCGTGTTGGTGCCGCATCACAAAGCAACGACTTAGCTAGTGTTTCGGGCTGACGGTCCGGGGATCGGACCGTCAGAGTCGGAACACTAGCCTGACAGCGCGTGCAGCCGTTGGATGTCTGCGAGCCCGCCCGACCCGAGCGCTGTCCTGAGGTTGCGGCGACGACGTGCCTATCGCGTCGGTCGCTCTGCGGTCAGATCGGTAAGGATAGGGTTCCGCGAAGGGCAGGGCGATGAGCGGCATATCCATGCCGACGTCGGACGCTGCGGTGCTTGCCCGCCACGACGAGGTCGTGCGCGCGCTCCGCCGTATCGTGCCGGGCGAAGGCGTCATCGCCCGTGAGCGCATAGAGCATGATCGCGAAAAACTGGCAGACTTTTTCGGATAAGCGGATACGACCAAACAAAAGGGAAAGAGCGCGATTGATCCTGGGAGAAGCAATCGCGCTCTCGCTTGGGCAAAGTGTGCCCACAGTACACCTTGCGCGCATGGCCAGGGCGACGGATCAAAGATCGGTGGGCATGCTTTCCATGCCCACCCTTAAGCCTTTTCCTTCTTACCTTACGTTGTCGTTATAGGTCAGATCGGCCTTGAGCGAGATCACATAGGCTTCGTTGCACCATTTCGAGGCGAGGCCCCCCTCATTGACCACGGGGATAACAGCGCCCGGATCGAAAGAGGCGGTGAAGTCGCTGGTGATCGCATTGCACTCGCCTTCCGACAGGTCGGTGTCGTAGTAACGCATATCGACCGTGAACACCTTCCAGGTCAGACCGAGGCCGATATTCCAAGTGCTATAGTCGGGCAGCGGAATATTCCCGTAAAACTCATCGGTCGTGCCGAGCCAATAGCGGCCGAATTCGCCCGATATATAAACACCGGTATCCGGAAGCAGCCACGCGCTCGGAAGGTTCAAGGTAGCATTGCCCGATGCATAGACGGCATCGAAGCCGAAGTTCAGCCAATCGACGTCGTAGTAAGCGCCGCCGCCGATCGAGAAGAAATCGGTCAACGCAAGGCTCGCCGTGCCGTAATATTCGAGGAAGCTCAGGTCTTTCTTGATGATATTCTCGTTCGGCAGCGTGCCTTGCACCGCGCATTCGGGCGGGCTGTCGTTAAAACACTGGCCGCCTGGATAGTAATAATACCAGACGCCGAGATCGAACGAGAGCGGGCCGAAGCTCGGACGGATACCGCCATAGATGTCGATCTCGCCGGACGTACGGTTGGCGAATGCGATGCTCCAGCCGCCCACGCCCGCGTAGAGTTGCAGGTTATCGTTGACATTAAAGCGCGGCTCGAAATAGGCGTTGACCGACGGCTTTCGATTGGATTGCGAAATGCCGCGGAAATTATAGTCCGAGTACACGCCGGCGCCAAAAGCGATGTCCCATGGGCTTGGCGGAGGCGGCGGTGCGACGATCGCAAGATCGGCCGCGAATGCCGTGCTCGCCGAGCAGATCGCCGCGGCTACGGTTGCGAGGAAAACCCTTTTCATGGCAAGCCCCCATCTTTTCATTGCGGGCGCCCCGGCACATGCGCTCGCCACCCCCATTAGATTTCTCCGTCGCATGACGATCGGAGATCGTTGGATAGAAATCCACAGCGGAGGTACGATGAGAAGACGAAACCTGCGGCAATTGCTTGCTTATTGGGCGTTTCCCATCCTTCTAATGTAGCCGTTGTATTTCTGTCACATATTGGGAAAGCCGTTATCTGGGCTTTTCCGTAAGACTTTCGAATAGAATGCACAAAAAGCCGTCAATTATATCCTGCACGGTTGGGGCTGAATCGAGATGCAAGAGGTTCGCGCGCCGGGCAAGCGGGAACCCAAAGATAGCGTTAGAGAAATATTTTGTGGCTTTGACCGGCAAGAGCAGAAAATGGATGGAGCTCGGCAGCGGGTGCTTCAACAGTCGAACAAAGCGAATTGCGGCTCGGTTGAGACGCAATTCGCTCCAAAGGCAAAGGGTCAGGCAATGAGCCGGTAGGCGGGGATCGTCAGGAATTCCTCGAATTCATCCGCCAATGAGAGGCGGCGAAACAGGTCGATCGCCTCGTCGAAACGGCCGGCCGCGAACGCTTCCGCTCCGACCTCGCGCTCGACCTGCTCCATTTCTTCACCGAGCGCGCGCTCGAAGAATTCGGGCGTCACCTTCATGCCATTGTCCAGCGTCGTGCCGTAGCGAAGCCACTGCCAGATCTGCGCGCGCGAAATCTCGGCGGTCGCCGCATCCTCCATGAGATTGTAGATGGGCACCGCACCGCGGCCCCGAAGCCAAGCCTCGATATATTGCACGCCGACACGAATGTTCAGGCGGAAGCCCGCCTCGGTCTTGGTGCCGTCATGGATCTCCAGGAGATCATCGCGCGTCACCGTAACGTCTTCGCGCGTGCGCTCGAGCTGGTTCGGTTGCGGCATCACCCGGTCGAACACTTCCTTGGCGACGGGGACGAGATCGGGATGCGCGACCCAGGTGCCATCATGGCCGTCGTGAGCCTCGCGTTCCTTGTCAGCCTGCACTTTGGCGAAGGCCGCATCGTTCGCCGCCGGATCGCCCTTGATCGGGATCTGCGCCGCCATGCCTCCCATGGCGAAGGCGCCGCGCCGATGGCAGGTTTTGATCAGAAGCGCCGCATAGGCCCCGAGGAACGCCTTGCCCATGATCACCTGGCCGCGGTCGGGCAGCACAAAGTCCGGGCGTTTGGCGAACTTCTTGATGAAGGAGAAGATATAGTCCCACCGGCCGGCATTGAGACCGACCACATGGTCGCGCAGCTCATAAAGGATCTCGTCCATTTCGAACGCGGCGGGTAGCGTCTCGATCAGCACGGTCGCCTTGATCGCGCCGCGCGGAACATTGAGCTTCTCCTGCGCAAAGTTAAACACGTCATTCCACAGTCGCGCTTCGCCATGCGCTTCAAGCTTCGGCAGATAGAAATAGGGGCCGGTGCCCTGGTCCCGAAGTGCCTTGGCGTTGTGGAAGAAGTAGAGGCCGAAATCGAACAGGCTGGCCGCGATCGGCTCGCCATCCACGGTGAGGTGCTCTTCGAGGAGATGCCAGCCGCGCGGGCGGACGATGAGGACGGCGGGATTGGCGCCGATATCATAACGCTTGCCGGAGGCGTCGTCGGTAAAGGCGATCTTGCCGTCCACCCGGTCCTTGAGATTGAGCTGGCCCTCGATATTGTTCGCCCAGGTCGGGGAGTTCGCGTCCTCGAGGTCGGCCATGAAATGGGTCGCCCCGCAATTCAGGGCGTTGACGATCATCTTGCGATCGACCGGGCCGGTGATTTCGACCCGCCGGTCATGCAGGTCCGGCGGGATCGGCGCGACCGTCCACGTGCTCTCGCGCACATGCGCCGTCTCGGGAAGGAAATCGGGCGTCTCGCCGGCGTCGAACCGCTTCTGCCGTTGCGCGCGCGCGGCGAGCAGGTCCCGACGCCGCGCATCAAAATGCCGATGGAGCTCGGCGAGAAAGGCGAGCGCCCCAGGCGAGAGGATTTCGGGATAACGCGGGCCGGTTTTTCCTCTGACCACGACGCCGGCCGCACCCCCGTGCAGCGTGCGTGCGCGCGCCCGAGGCACTGGCGTCGGTCGCGCGGTCGCTGCCGCGGCCGAGAGCCGCCTCGCAGTCGTCGGCCGCGCCGGCCCTGCTCCGCCCGCCGCCGGCTTGTGCGCGGATGGGGCGCTGGCGACGGCGCCAACCGCCCGCCGAACCGGCCGCTTTGTCGGTCCCGCGATGCGTCCGCCGCGCGGGAGTTCCGAGCCGGACCGGCTCTCGGGCGCCTTGATGCGCAATGCCGTTGGTTTGCCGCCTGATCGGCGACCTGCCGCTGGCTTTGCGGCCTTGGCTGGGGCGCCCGCTGGTTTTGCGCCCTTGGTCGGTGCGCGTCCTGCCGCCGGCTTTGTGCCCGTGGCCGGTGCGCGACCTGCTGCCGATCTTGCGCCCTTGGCTGGGGCGCGACCTGCCGCCGGCTTTGTGCCCGTGGCCGGGGCGCGACCTGCCGCCGGCTTTGTGCCCGTGGCCGGGGCGCGACCTGCCGCCGGTTTTGCGCCCTTGGCCGGTGCGCGACCTGCCGCCGGCTTTGTGCCCGTGGCCGGTGCGCGACCTGCTGCCGGTTTTGTGTCCCTGGCCGGGGCGCGACCTGCCGCCGGTTTTGCGCCCTTGGCCGGTGCGCGTTTGGTCGCAGGCGTGGGCGTGGTGCGTGTCGATTTACCGCCGGAGCGGGTCGGCGTAGCTCTTGTCTTGGCCTTGCCCTTCGCGGTCGAACCCGTTCGCGGGCCGCCTTTTCCGGTCGCCCGGGCTTGGCCGCGCGAGCCTGCATCTTTCACCGAGCGCGCAGCGGGGCTTGGTTTTCTCACCGCGGCCTGTTGCTTGGTCGGCTTGCTTCGATCGGCGCCCTTCTTCTTTGTTGTGCTCTTTGCGGCACCCCCCGCGGGACGGCTCGTTGCACGCGACGAGATCGCGCTTTCCTTTTGCCCGCGAGCAGGCTTGCTCGAGCGGCGCGTGCTGCTTGTCTTGTTCTTTGCGCCGCGTTTCGACGTGCCGACCATGTGCTCCCTTTCACTTTTTTGCAAAAAAGACGCGCGTGTGAAAACTAATCGTCCTTTTTGTCCGGGTCCGACAAGTGTATTGCGCTTGTTCCCCCCGACTGCGAGTTCGACGGCGAAGTCGAGGTCGGCGTCTCCGGTTCCGAACGCGGCGTCGTAGTACCGACTGGAGCACTCGGTCGCGGCACGGATGCTGCCGGCGGACTCGGCGCGGGCGGCACGGGCGCGGGCTTCGCCATGGGCGGCGATGGCGCAGGTCTTGCCACGGGCGGCGCCGGGGCGGGCTTCACCGTAGGTGGTGCGGGCGCACGTTTGGCGGCGGGCGCGGGCCTGACCGCGGTCGGGGCAGGTGCAGGCTTAGCCCCAGCCGGCGTGGGCCTCGCCGCCGTTGACGGTTTCGTGGCGGGAGCAGCTTTCGCGACGCGTGCCGCTGAGGGCTTCGCTGCGCGTCGACGAGCCGATCCTGTTGCGGGCCGCGGAGCGGGCCTTGCGGACCGGGACGCCGGTTTGGCTGTGGACCGAGGAGCGGCAGGCTTTGTCGCGGCAGCCGGCTTGGCGGTCTTGGCGGAGGATTTCGGAGCGGGCTTGCGCTGCGTCGCCTTTTTTGCCGCAGCGGCCGGTTTTCGGCTTGAGGCGGCCTTCGCAGCGGTCTTGCGGGCAGGCGCCTTCGCAGTCTTGGCGGCGTCTTTCTTCACCTTGCCGGCGCCGCGAACGGTCTTCCCGGCTTTGGCGGCGCCCGTGCCTTTAGTGGTGCGCTTCTTGGTGGCCGAGCCGGCGCCCGTTTTCGCGCGCGTTGCCGTGGCCTTGGCGGCCTTCATAGGCTTGCGGACCTTGCTCGTGCCGCTCGTCTTGCTCGTCTTTGTGGTCTTGGCCGTCTTTGTGGTCTTGGCGGTCTTGGCGGCGGGCTTCTTCCCGGATTTCGCTTTCTTAGCCATGTTCGTCCTCTCGATCTTGAGCTGATCGACCCTCGGCTACGGCCGGATCGTGGGATCCCAGTGTTGCAGCACCAACGCTTGAGCTCGTCTCATCGTGTTGGTGCCGCATCACAAAGCACCAGATTAGCTAGTGTTCCTTTCCTGACGGTCCGATCCCGGACCGTCAGGAAAGGAACACTAGGTCAGAGTTGTGGCTTCGCGGCGACCGGAATCGGGTCGCTTCCGCCCGCTGAGCCGACTTCAATCATCACTGTTCGTTCCATTGTCGCTGGCGTCGGTCCTCCGGTCGCCCAGTCCGAGAGTTCGGTCGGATGCACGACTGGGATCGAAGCGCCCGCCGCGATCTGCACCACGCAGCCGAGATAGCCGGCCGCAGTCGCATCGGACATTAGTTTTCTCGATATTGGCGATCTTGCGCTCGCGCAACCGATTCGCCAACTCCGACTGCAACAAATTGTAAACGCCGACGGTGCCGCAGCACAGATGCACCTCCAGTCCATCTTTCACCACAAAGCCCATTTTGCAAAGCGCGTCTTTCGCTTCGCGCGCCAAGCATTGTCATCCTGCAGCGGGCAGGCGGCGTGGTAGGCGACCCGGAAAACGGGCCTCGGCCTGGCCTGCAGCTCTGCGGCGGTCAGGGGCCGTATCGAGCCTCCCGCCGCCGACCTCGGCCGGATCGGCGTCGACATCGGCCCGCACGGCGTCGAGCGCTGCATGCTCGTCGGTCATATGATGCGGCGCCGAGCCGCAGCGGCCCTCGCCCTCGGCGCGCACCGGAGCGCGGCCGACAGAGAACCTTTCGCGGTCCGGCGCGGATCACGTTCGCTCGACCGACATCGCACCGACCTTACTTCCAGGTCGCTTTTTCCGGGTCCCAGCGCTGCCCCTTCAACGCCGTGACGAGTCCCTTCAGCAGGCTTTCGATATCGATGGCTACGCCGTGCTCGTCGCTGGCGCGGCCGCCATTGGCAATGGCGAGGCGCGGCCCGGCGCCTTCGTCCACGGTCTCGACCGATGGATCGCTCATCCAGATGACGAGGTGATCTTTGCCGCCGGGTTTGTCCGGACCAACCAGAATGGCGAGCTCGACCAGCTCGGTAAGGTCGAGGCCGGGCGTGTCCGCGTCCGGGCGCTCGAATTCCAGCGTCAGTTCGCGCGTTATCTTATCCCATTCCTTCGACGTCGCTTTGGCGCCGAGCGCTACGGCAAGGATGCCGGATACACGCTCGCCGAGCTGATCCGTCTTCATGGTGTCAGCATCACGCCACGGCCCGGCCTTTATCCGCACCGCCCGCTCGAGGCCGTAATCGCCGGGCGTCCAGCCGGCCACGGCGACGCCCGCGAGCGCCTTGACCTTGGCGATGATGGCGGGCGCGCGCGCAGGATCGGCTTCCAACCGCACGAGCTGGTGGCCGGCGCGCAGGTCGGAGCAGTCCGGTATCAGGCTTGTATAGTCGACACGGACCTTGAGCCCGCGCAGCGCCTTTACGAGGTCAACAAGGTTGCCCGTTGCAACGCGCACACCAAGCGTGATCGGTGTCACCTCGGCAAAGTACCTCGGCGTCGACACGATCTCTTCTTCGCGCGCCCGCTGCTCGCGGAACTCGGCCTCGCTCATGCTGGGCAACTCGGCCGCCTCGACCGTCTCTGCGGCCGTGCCGCGGATGATCTTACCTTTGAGCGCGAACGTCTTTCCCTTCTGCTCGCGCACCAAATTGACCGCGACTGGCGTGCCCTCGGGCTCGCTCCGCCCGGTTCCGACCAGCCTGTCCCCTTCCTCTCGCAGCTTCACCACGAAACGGTCCTTGCGGTTTGATAGCGGCGAGACCGGATAACAGACGTCCAATTGAGCGGAGACGAGCTTGCCGTCGCTACGCGCTTCACGCCAGATCGCATCGCTCGGATGCTCGTTCATCAGAACGTCATCGAGGATCGTGTAGCGCACGGTTTCGCGCGCCGGCTCGCCCGGCTTTCCGGAACTCTTGCTCGCCTGCGACCACACCCCGGCATTCGACAGCACCAATGCAAGGAACGTGAGTGCGATAAAGGCAGGCGCATGCATGACAATCCTCCGGGATCCGCGAAGGCAGACACGCACATCTCGGGCGCGGGACAAAGAGCACACGGTCCGCGCGACGACAAATCTGCAGCCGGACGCTTGACCACAAGCATGCCGTCCCGGCAAGAACATGACCGCTGACTGACCATCCTTTTGGGAGAGTTTCATGTTGTGGAGCTGCACGGCCCATTCACGCTCCGCCCACCGGCCGCGACGGAGAAGGCTTCAGGCGGCGCGGCTCGCGGCGGGGCTCGTCCTTGTCTGTGCCGTCTGCGCAGGCTCGTTTGCTCATGGCCAAAGCGGCTTTCCGTTCGGGCGCGAACTCATCATGGATGTGGCGCCGGTGAAAGGCTCCAAACGCTTGCCGACCCTCGATATCTACGACGATGGTCTCGCCAATCTCGATCTGTGGTGCGTGAGCGTGAAGACGCGCCTGATCGTCGTTGCCAACACGATCACTGTTCTCACCGGACCAAAGACCGAACGGCCATGCGCGCCCAGCCTTGCCCGCGGGGACGAGCAGACCTTGGCGACGCTCGCGCAGGTCACGACCTGGCGGCTCGACGCCGATACGCTCGTGCTCTCCGGGGGCCCCAGCGAATTGCGCTTCCGCCTGCAGACCAATTGACGTGTTTTGCGTAAGGTCGGTTCCGAGTTGTCTTGGGAGCGCGCCCTGATTGAAGATGACACGCACACGGCGTTTCATTTCGCTTGAGTCGAACGAGCGGTGATCGGGTCGCTTCCGCTCGTTGGTCTACGCGACATCGCGATGACGTTTGCCAACGGCACGCGCGCGCTCACGGGGTTCGATCTCGAAGTGAGGGGCGGCGAGTTCGTCGCGCTGCTCGGTCCCTCCGGTTGCGGCAAGTCGACCGCGTTGCGGTTGATCGCCGGGCTCGCCTCGCCGACGGGCGGCACGATCGCCTGGACCACGATCGGCGAGCCGCAAGCCGGCCCGCCAGGCCCGAATATCGGGTTCGTCTTTCAAGAGCCGACCTTGATGCCGTGGGCGACGGTTGCCGGCAATGTGGCGCTGCCGTTGCGGCTCACGGGCATGGGCCGCTATGAGGCGGCATTACGCGTCGCCGGACTGATCGAGCGCGTCGGGCTCGGTGCGTTCGCCGATGCGTTCCCGCGCGAACTCTCGGGCGGCATGAAGATGCGGGTCTCTATCGCGCGCGCGCTCGCGACCGATCCCGACATTCTCTTGATGGACGAGCCGTTCGCGGCGCTCGACGAGATCACCCGGTTCAAGCTCAACAATGATCTTGCCGAGCTGTGGCGGGCGCTCGGCAAGACAGTGGTGTTCGTGACCCATTCGGTGTTCGAGTCGGTCTATCTTGCCGAGCGCATTGTGGTGATGACGCCGCGGCCGGGCCGCGTCTTCGCCGAGCTTGCCGTCGAGGCTCCCTATCCGCGCGGTGAGCGCTTCCGCACCTCGTCGGACTATGTCGGCACTTGCCGCAAGGTCGCAGACGTTCTGGCTGCGGCGACGGCCGGCGGAGCGCAGGCATGAGCGGCGCGCCGCCCCGGGCGCAAGATGGGCGCATGTCCCGCTATCGGATCGGCGAGCGCGTGCTGCAATTGACGCTGCCGGTCGGAACGCTCGCAGTCGGTGTCGTCATCTGGGAAGCTATCGTTTTGCTCGGCGACCTGCCGCCCTATGTTCTACCCGCGCCGACCCGCGTGGCGGCGACTTTGATCTCCGACTGGCCGGTGCTGTGGGGATCGCTGCTGGTCACGCTCGGCACGACCTTTCTCGGCCTGCTGCTCGCCTTTGTCGGCGGCACGGCGCTCGCGATCCTCTTCAACCAGTCGCGCCTCGTGGAGCGGGCGCTCTATCCCTATGCGGTGATCCTGCAGGTCACCCCGGTGGTCGCGATCGCTCCCTTGCTTCTGGTCTATCTGCCGCAGCCGGTCGCGGTGCTCGCCTGCGCCTGGATCGTCGCCTTCTTTCCGGTGCTTGCCAACACGACCCTCGGCCTTAACTCGGTCGATCGTAATCTGGTCGACCTGTTCACCCTGTACCGGGCCTCGCGGCTGCAAGCCTTGCTGCGCCTCAAGCTACCCGCAGCACTGCCTTATATGCTCGGCGGGTTGCGGATCGCCGGCGGCCTGTCGCTGATCGGCGCGGTGGTCGCCGAGATCGCCGCCGGCTCGGCGGGAGCCGGTTCCGGGCTTGCCTATCGCATCGCCGAATCGGGCTATCGCCTCAACATTCCGCGCATGTTCGCCGCGCTGATCTTATTGTCAGGCGCAGGTATTGCGATCTTTGCCGCGCTCTCGCTGCTGTCCCATCTCGTCTTGCGGCGCTGGCATGAGAGCGCGCTCGCGCGCGAGCCATAGAGCACGGTTCCTTCGAGTCGCTGTAGCGATCTCTTTGTCTTCCTCGGTCGCATCGGTCGAGTTTAATGCCCCTCACCCGGATTGCCGAAAGGGGTTTCGGCAGAATTCCTTCTCCCCGCTTGCGGGGAGAAGGTGGCGAGCGGCTCTTGCCGCGAGCCGGATGAGGGGCTTTGGCTTTTCCGCGATGCCTGCGCTGGCCCCTCACCCGCCGCGCTTCGCGCGTCGACCTCTCCCCGCAAGCGGGGAGAGGTAATTAAAAATCCGCCGGCTTCCCGCAAGCCGGGAGGGGTTATTACTTCCAATAAGTCTGCGGACTTCTCGCAAGCGGGAAGGAATAATGCTCTCCGAAAAAACCGCCTACTTTCAGGATTTCAGCGCCAACCGCGCCCGCTCCAGGTGTGAGTCTGCCGGTACTGCCGCTGTTGCTGCCGTTGCCAATTCCGTTGCGCGCGCCAGTGGCTATTCCACGAATAGGGCGTGCGAGCGGAAGTGCTACGGCTCGTGCGCGCACGCCGGCTCGTTTTGCGGACGCGCTTCGTGCTGGCCGTCCTGCTCTTTGTGCTGGCCGTCCTGCTCTTTGTTCTGGTCGCCTTGCGCCTGCTGGAGGTCTTGGACTTGCGATATCGGCTCTTCTTCGCGGATTCGCCCGACACGAGGCGGTATTGCGTATCGACCACCCTGCCTTTGGCGCTTACACGAAAGCACTCCGATCCGCGACGGCGAGACCGTTTCTTGCCAATCGACTTGCATTTGAGCTGGCGCCTGGCTTCGCGTGAGGGCTTGGCGAGCCTTGTTTTTGGCGCGACCTCGGTCCACGCCGCGCGAACAATCGGCTTGAAGATCGGAACGGCTACGCCGCCGCCTGTCGCGCCGCCGCCCAGCGTGCGACGCTTGCCCTCGTCATTGTCGTATCCGACCCAGACCGCGATGGAAACGTCATTGGTGAATCCCACGAACCAGGCGTCATTGGCATCGTCCGACGTACCGGTCTTGCCCGCGACATAAGGGGCGAGGCTGGCGATCGAGCGCGCCGTGCCGCGCGACAGCACACCCTGCAATATGGTCTTGAGCTGATAGAACGCGACGCGGTCGACCGAATCGATCCGTGATGCCTTTCCCTCATGGCGATAGATGATCTCGCCATCACGTTCGATGGATTCAACGACATAGGGTGTCGGCCGCAGTCCTTCATTGGCGATCGCCGAATAGAACGCCGCAATATCGATTGGGCGTGCCGGCTGAGCGCCGAGCACGAAAGGATAATACCTTTCGCATTCCCCATATATTTTTGCTTCCACCGCCAGTTCACAAAGGCGGTCGAGACTCTTTTTGGGCTTTTTTTCGATACCCCCTTTGAGCAGGTGAACCGTTGCGAGATTGCGCGATCGTTCGAGCGCGCGGCGCATGGTCAGAACCCCGCCCGACTTGCCGCCATAATTCTTCGGCGTCCAATAGTCCTTCTTGCTGGCGCGTCGCTTGTTGATCGGCGGCAGCGTCAGCGACGCATCACTGAGCAGCGTATTGGGCTGCAAGCCCTTGCCGAGTGCCGCGAGATAGCTCAGCGGCTTGATGGCGGAGCCCGGTTGGCGTACGGCCTGGGTCGCACGATTGAGCTGGCTCAAGGGATAGGAGAAGCCACCGGTCATCGCGAGGATGCGGCCGGTCTTGTTCTCCACGACGATGGCTGCTCCTTGCACCGCGGGGCGCACCCGCAACTCCGCGCGCGCCCTCCGTTTTCGTTTCGGCTTCGACACGTTCACCAGCACCACATCGTGGAGCGCGAGCTTGCGCTTCATGACGGCGCCGGCGCGCGCGAGCGGCAGCACCCGCCCATCCTTCAAGCCGACGCGCCAGGCCCTGCCGCGCTTGCTGGCGGATTTCTCCAGAACGACGGCCGGCTCCCAATGCACGTCATAGAGCGGGAACCGTGCTTTCGCGAGTACGCGCTGCCATGCCGGCCGTCCGTCGTCCGTCGTCTGATCGGCCTCGGCGCGCTCGATCGCCTTCGCCAAATTGGTTTCCGGGGCTTTGAAGCGCACGCGTCCGGCATTGCGCTCGTAGCGCGACAGGCCCTCCTGCAGCGCCTTTTCGACGGCCCTTTGCAGCTTTTGATTTATTGTCGAACGTACCGTGTACCCTCCCGCGGTCAGCGATTTGAGGCCCGCCACGGTCCTCGTCTCGCGGGCCACCTGATCGACGAAGTGGTAACCGATGTCGCGCCGCGACCGGTCGTAGTCTATGAGCTTGGGCAAATCCGGCGACCCTCGACCGGATTGCGCGATTTCGATCAGCCGATCCTGTTTGAGACGGTTCAGAACATACGCGAGTCGTTTCCGCGCCCGCTGGGGACGCCGGTCGGGACTGAAATGGTTTGGTCCCTTGATGAGGCCGGCCAGCAGCGCGCCTTCCTTGACCGTCAGCTCTTTCGCGGTCTTTCCGAAATAGCGGCGCGCCGCCATCTCGATGCCCCAGGCGCCGCGACCGAAATAGATGGCGTTGAGGTAGAGTTCGAGAATCCTCTCCTTGCCGAGTGTCCGCTCGAGGCGGGTGGCGACGATGATCTCTCGGATCTTGCGCTCATAAGTGAGATCGTCGCCCACCAGCAGGTTCTTCACGATTTGCTGGGTGATCGTCGAGCCGCCCTGTGACCGCCCGGAACGGGCAAGGTTGCGCACGAAGGCCCGAACGAGGCCGCGCTCGTCAATCCCCTTGTGCTGATAGAAGCGCCGGTCTTCGGCGGCAATGAAGGACGACTGAACATGTTCAGGAATATCGGCGAGAGGGACCCAGATGCGACGCTGGTTCTCCTCGAACACTTCCGCGAAGGGCTGGCCGGCGCCGTCGAGCACGACGCTCACGCCGGGCAGCTTCAGGTCTTTTAGCTTGCGGTGATCGGGCAGGTCGGCGGCTGCTTTGTTGTAGAGATCGATCACATCGCCGAGGTCGACCGCCGGTGTGGCGACCTTCAGGTCCGTGCAGAATTGTTGATAGGCCGTGCGCAGGTCGACGAAGTTGAGTCCGCGAAAGACCTTGCTCGTCTTGGCGATCGCCTGCGGATCGTCAAGCGCGATCGCGATGAGATCGTCGAGATCAATGTGCTCGATATCGAAAACGCGCTTGATATGTGTGCAACCCGCTCGCAGAACCTGCGCTACCTGTGCTTGGTCCTGCGCACGGTCGAACCGCGTTTTCACCGCATCCGGTGCGGTCGTCACTTGACTGAGCGCGAGGGCGATCGCGAAAATCTTAACGAGAATCGTTTCCATCACGCGAACACGCCTTCCGTTTCCTCACAGGGTAGAAAACTCCGGTCGGGTTGGTGATGTTCCAAACAAACTGCCTGGCCCTGAAGCTGTGCCGCACTCAGTTCGCCTGCGTCCCATTGGACTGCAGATTCGTCGGTCGTCCATTGAATGACGTGCCGTTTGCGGAGGTTGAGCGGTCATCCGCCATCGCTTTGGTTGCGGAACGACCAGCGGCAGAGCGATGCGGTGGAGTTTGCCGGCCCCGGTGCCGCCGCTGCCCATGCCTAGTGATGCGGCACCAACGCTTGGGCTCGTCTCATTGTGTTGGTGCCGCATCACAAAGTAACGGATTAGCTAGTGTTCCGGGCTGACGGTCCGGGATCGG
>JANQIP010000023.1 GCA_028282095.1 Xanthobacteraceae bacterium
ATGATCCCGAAAAGTTGGCAGACTTTTCGGACAAGGATCATGCGAACCAAACAAGATGCATGATCCCGAAAAGTTGGCAGACTTTTCGGACAAGATCACGCGAACCAAACAAGATGCATGATCCCGAAAAGTTGGTAGACCCTTCGGACAAGATCACGCAACCAAACAAGATGCATGATCCCGAAAAGTTGGCAGACCCTTCGGACAAGATCACGCGACCAAACAAAGACAAAGAGAGCGCGGTTGATTCAACGAGAAGCTATCGCGCTTAAAGTTTGCAAACCAACACTTAGAGCAAGATCCCGAATAGTTGGCAGATTTTTCGGACAAGATCATGTGACCAAACAAAGAGAAAGCATCGGATTAGCTCGTGTTTCGGGCTGACGGTCCGGGGGC
This sequence comes from Xanthobacteraceae bacterium, assembly GCA_028282095.1. Lineage (GTDB taxonomy): Bacteria > Pseudomonadota > Alphaproteobacteria > Rhizobiales > Xanthobacteraceae > Rhodoplanes. The sequence continues at coordinate 397 of JANQIP010000023.1, forward strand.
GGACCGTCAGAGAAGGAAACACTAGGCGCCCGGCTCGGCGGCCGGTCGCGCATCTGGCGTATCGTTGCCCTGGGAACGTTCCGATACGCCGGCATCGGCGAAGGTCGCCATGCCGATATGGCACGCCAACGCCGCCCGCAGGATCGGTACGGCAAGCACTGCGCCTGAAGCTTCGCCGAGCCGCATGCCGAGATCGAGAAGCGGTTTCAGACCGAGTTCGCTCAAAAGGACGCGGTGGCCGGGTTCCGCCGAGGCATGGCCCACCAGGGCGTGGCCGAGCGTGTCGGCGCGCATTTTCGCCAACGGGGCTACGGCTGAGGTGCAGATGAATCCGTCGAGCAGCACCGGAATGCGTCCGCGCCGCGCCGCGAGCGCTGCACCTAACATTGCCGCGAGCTCGCGCCCGCCTAGCCTTGCCGCTACCGCTAGCGGATCGCCCAGCGCGCTCGCATGACGAGCAAGCGCGGTGTCTATCACCGTTCGCTTGCGCGCGAACTCCACATCATCGAGACCGCTGCCGCGTCCGGCAAAACGTGCGGCGCCGCCGCCGAACAGCGCCGCCGCGATCGCCGCCGCACTTGTCGTATTGCCGATGCCCATCTCGCCGAGACACACGAGATCGGCATCGGCCGACACCGATTGATAGCCTTCCGCCACGGCGGCAAGAAAAGCGCGCTCGTCCATTGCCGGCTCCTGCGTGAAATCGGCGGTCGGCTCATCGAGCGCCAGCGGCACGACACGCAGTGTTGTACCGGCAGAGTGCGCGAGCTGGTTGATGGCAGCGCCGCCCGCAGCGAAATTCGCCACCATCTGGGCAGTGACTTCGGGTGGAAACGCAGACACTCCCCTTGCTGCCACGCCATGATTGCCGGCGAAAACCAACACCTCGACCCGGTCGAGCCGCGGCGGGCTACGTCCCTGCCAGTAGGCGAGCCAGCCGACAATCTCCTCCAGCCGGCCGAGCGAGCCGGCGGGCTTGGTGAGCTGTGCCTCGCGGCCTGCGACTGCGGCGGCGGCCGTTGGATGACCGGCCGGCAGGTCGAGGCAGGCCGCCTTGAGGTCGGCGAGAGAGGGGAACAGAGTCATCTGAAGGGCCTTTTATAGAATGATCCCAAAAAGTTGCAGACTTTTCGGACAAGATCATGCGACCAAGAAAAGAGAAGCGTATGATCCCGAAAAGTTGCAGACTTTTCCGACAAGAGCATGCGACCAGACAAGAGAGAAAGAGAGCGTGATTAGGTCAACCTGAAGTCATCACGCTCGAGATTTCGCGCCATGAACCCGCTGTTTCGTCCACCGCTGTCGCCCGAACTCGTCGCGCGCTTCGTTGCGATCGTCGGGGAGAAGCACGCGATCATCGATCCGGGCGATCAAGCAAGCTATCTCATTGAGGAGCGTGGCCTTTATCGGGGGCGCTCGGCCGCCGTGCTGCGACCCGGCGCGGTCGACGAAATCTCAGCGATTCTGCGCCTGGCGAGCGAACTGGGCGTGCCAATCGTTCCGCAAGGCGGCAATACCGGGCTGGTCGGGGGGCAGATCCCGCTCGAAGGCGAGATCGTGCTATCGCTGCGCCGGCTCGACCGCATTCGCGAGGTCGATGCCGGCTCGGACACCATGACCTGCGAAGCCGGCGTACTGCTTGCGAGCGCACAAGCGGCGGCTGCCGCCGCCGATCGCATCTTCCCGCTCTCGCTTGGCGCCGAGGCGAGTTGCACCATCGGCGGCAATCTCGCGACCAATGCCGGCGGTATTGCCGCGCTGGCCTACGGCGTCGCGCGCGATCTCGTGCTCGGCCTCGAGGTCGTGCTCGCCGACGGACGGGTCTGGCACGGTCTCAACAAACTCAAGAAGGACAATACCGGCTACGACCTCAAGCAGCTATTCATCGGCGCCGAGGGCACGCTGGGCGTGATCACCGCGGCCGTGCTGAAACTCTATCCTGCGCCCAAGACGACCGAGACCGCCTTTGTCGGTCTTGGCTCGGCACAGTCGGCACTCGGCCTTCTCGCGCTCGTGCAGAACAGCACGGGCGGCGCGACGACAAGCTTTGAACTGATCGGCCGCCTGCCGCTCGAATTCGCGCTGCGTCATGGCGACGGGCAGCGCGACCCGCTGGCGCGAGCCTATCCCTGGTACGCGCTGGTCGAGCTCAAGTCGAGCGCCCGCGAGCCATTGCGCGAAAGGCTCGAAGAGGTGCTTGCTGCCGCCCTCGCGAGCGATCTCATCGAAGACGCGGCCATCGCGGACAGTCTCGATCAGCGCAACGCGTTGTGGCGGCTACGCGAGCTCGTCGTCGAGGCCCAGAAACGCGAGGGCGGCTCGATCAAGCACGACGTGTCGGTGCCGGTTGCGGCCGTGCCGGACTTCATCGCGCAGGCAAGCGCGGCGGTCGAAGCGCTGATTCCCGGCGCGCGGCCGGTGCCGTTCGGCCATCTCGGTGACGGCAACATCCATTTCAATATCAGCCAGCCGGTCGGGGCCGATACCGCAGCCTTTCTTGCACGCTGGCATGAGGTGAACGACTGCGTGCACGCGGTGGTCGAGAAGTTTGGCGGCTCGATTTCGGCCGAGCACGGCATCGGCCGGCTCAAGCGCGACGAGCTTGCTCGGGTGAAGGACAGTGTCGCACTCGATCTCATGCGCTCGCTCAAGCGCGCGCTCGACCCCAAGGGAATCCTTAATCCCGGAAAATTGCTTTGAGCCTGCCGGGGCGACGTTGATCGGCATCGGCGCCGGATGACCGAATTTGTCACGGCCACTGTAACGGGCCTGACGCTGGGGCTGGCAGCGGGCATGGCGCCAGGCCCACTCATGACCCTGGTCATCGCCCAGACCCTCCGCCATGGCGTGCGCGAGGGACTGCTGGTTGCAGTTGCGCCGCTGGTGACTGACGTACCCATCGTGCTTGTGATGTTCTTCGCGCTGAGGGAGCTGCCCGACAAACTGGTGGGCGCGCTTGGCATGATTGGCGCGCTCTATATCCTGTTCTTGGCCTACGAGACCGCCAGAACAGAAACCCCGGGAGAGGTTGCGGCGAAATCGGCGCCGTCCTCGCTGCGCCGAGGTGCTCTGGTCAATTTTCTTAGTCCCCACCCCTATCTTTTCTGGGGCACGGTCGGAGTCCCCTACGTACTGGGGGCGCAGGAAACATCATCCGCGGCACCTTGGGGCTTCGTGGCCGCCTTCTATCTGTCGCTGATCGGTTCCAAGGTCGCCGTGGCGGCGATGACCGGGCGCTACCGGAACATGCTCACTGGCCGAGTCTATCCTACAATCATGCGTGGGCTGGCAATCGCGCTGGTGATCTTCGCCGGTATCCTGTTCCGTGACGCCCTGGATCTTTTAACTGTTCCTAAACCTTAACCAATAACCAATCTCCAGAAACCCGCCGCTTCAAGAAAACACTCCTACATACTTTGCATACCCACGGCTGCGCGCTGAGATGCGAAAAACCAAGCTGGTGCAAGGCGCGGTCGATCGTATCATCCGCCCGTACTGCGATGGCTCGTCCCTTGGTAAACGTCCCTCCGTTTGCCGCCGTGGATCACTTGTCGTCAATTCGGGAATCCCTGCGAGTCATCCAATCCGAGGGCTAGTGTAAGTTATTGGCGAAGCTATTCGCGACATCCTAGAGCGCGATTCATTCAGATTGAATCCACCGCGCTCTATTTCCCTTTATTTGTCGCGTGATCTTATCCGAAAAGCCTGCAACTTTGCGGGATCATGCTCTGAACACCGAGGGCAGCATGGTTCGAATGACGACAACCGCGGCCGCGTTTGGTGCGGTATTGGCCTTTGTTGCGATTGCCACCGCCGCTCTGTCCGAAGACGATTCGGACCCTGCCGAGGGCGTACCGGCGTCGCCCGGACCATACCATCCTTACCCCGCCGGCATCCTGCCCGAGGATTTGGATGAGGAGATCGACCGAGTGCGCGGCGAGGTGCGCACGGCCTTTGGCCGCGCGCTCAAAGCTATGAAGGCTTTAGGACCGCTGACGCGGGCGGGCAATCCGCCCGTGATTGCCGGCAAGGGCTATGAGGCGCGCAGGCTTCTCGGTGCGCTGATGAATTACGACGAGACGATTTCGGTCGCCGGCAACCAGGCTTGCGCCTTCTGCCATATGCCCTATGCGGGTTTCGGCGGCTCGATTCCGTCCGTGAACCTGACCATGTCGGCCTATCCCGGATCGGTCCATTACCGTTCCGTTGTGCGGACGCCGATGCGCTACAGCTACGCCTCCAGGTTTCCGGTGCTTCAGTTCAACGCGGCACAGCAAGATTTTTACGGCGGGAACTTCTGGGACGGCCGGGCCACGGGGCTTGCGCTTCAAAACCCGAACGCCGAGCAGGCCACCGATCCGCCGGTGAGCGCGGGCGAGATGGGGTTCCCCGACACGGCCTGCATCGTCTATCGCCTCTCTCAAGCCGAGTACCGGCCTCTGTTCGAGGCCGTGTGGGGCGACGGTGCCCTCGACATCTCATGGCCGGCGGACACCGAGACGATCTGTACGACCCCGGCCGGCGCCGAGGCGATCGGCGATGACGCGACGCCGCTGGATCTCAGTCTCCAAGCGCGCGCCAAGGCGAACACGGCCTACCAGCATTGGGGCCAGTCCCTGTCGTTCTATCAAAGCTCGGCGCGCGTCGATGCCTTCTCCTCCAAGTTCGACGCCTATTTGGCAGGTGATTACACCCTGACCGCGGACGAAAAGGCCGGCTATGACCTGTTCCGCGGCAAGGGTAACTGCAACTCATGCCATCTGGATGGAAACTCGACCCTTCTCACCGCCGGGACTGAAGACACCGGAGCGCCAGGCAACGTCGCCCCGCTCTTTACGGACTTCACCTATGTGAACTTAGGCCTGCCGCTCAATCCGCGCCTTCCGCTTTATTACGAAACCACACCGGATGCGTCCGGCTATATACCCAACAAGGCTGGGTTCGGCTTCCGCGATCTGGGCCTTGCCAGCTTTCTCAGAAGCGTGAACGGCGTTAATCCCAACGCGGATTGGACCGGAAAAGCGCCGGATTTCGATGGGGCCATGCAGACGGTTTCGGCCCGCAACGTCGCTATGACGCCACCTCAATGCCCCACCACCGAGGCCGGACGAGTCGACAAGAATGGCAATCCTGTTCCTTACTTTCAAAAGGCCTTCTTCCACAACGGCTACATCAAAAGCTTGAAACAGCTGGTTCATTTCTACAACACCCGGGATCTTTACGCCTATCCGGTCACATCCGGGAATTGTCCGGAAGGCACCACCGAACGCATGGACTGCTGGCCGAAGCCGGAAGTGCCGAACAATGTCGACAAGACGATCGGCAATCTCGGTCTGACCGACAAGGAGGAGGATCAGATCGTGGCCTTCCTGGAAACACTCACCGACGGATTCACACGGCCCTACCCGAACCGGGATCTTTATACAGGGCAGTGTAAGACGGGCGGCTCGGCCGCGATTCAAGGCAACGAGACACTGATCGCGACGCCTGACCTGCCGCCTTGCGCGCCCGAGATCTGCAAAGTCGACCCAATCCCGAAGCCTCCGCTGCCTTGAGAGGGGCGAACGGGGCAAACCCGATCGCCGCCCCGGCATCCGGCTGCATTTCGTCCGAAAAGTCGCGGGCTTTCGGACAAGATCATTCGGCAAAGCAAAGAGAAATGGAGCGTGCTTGATTCAACCTGAAGTTATGGCTCTCTAGGTGAGGATGTTCCGGCTACAGCTGATCTCAGTCCTTCAAGAATCCGCTGATGGCGGAACCGGCGGCCGTGCCCGCCGCCCCTGCCATGGGGAACTCTGCCGCCGCTCTCGCCGTCCCCCCAGCCGCTGCGACCGGCTCGATCAGCACCGGCGAATCGCTGGTGGCGCGATTGACGGCGAGCGAGACTTCATAGGCCTCGAGCAAATGTTCGGGCGCGGGCGCGATGAGAGCCGCCGCGGTCATCGGATCGACGCGGTCGCAATCGAGCCAGATGTCGAACGCCTCCGGCGGAACGATAACGGGCATGCGGTCGTGGATCGGTGCGAGCATGCGATTCGACGCGGTCGTGATAATGCAAACCGTATCGATCTCTTCGCCGTCGGGGCCGGTCCAGGTCTCCCACAGGCCGGCAAAGGCGATCGGTCCACCACCCTTCTTGCGCACGAAATAGGGGCGCTTGCGGGCGCCTTCGTCCTTCCATTCATAGAAGCCGTCCGCCGGCAAGAGGCAGCGCCGCCGCTTCATCGCGTTACGGAAGGCCGGCTTGTCCAGAACCGATTCGCCGCGCGCATTGACGAGAAGGGAGAACAGGCCGGGATCCTTCACCCATGCCGGGATGAACCCCCAGCGCATCAGCGCGAAGCGCGGCTCGCCATTCGCGCGGTGAACGATGGGAATGGGCTGGGTCGGCGCAACATTGTAGCGCGGGGGGAACTGATCCTCCTCGGAATAGCCGAAGAGTGCCTGCATAGCCTCGGGGGCCGAGGTGATCGTATAGCGGCCGCACATGTGATTTCCTCGTGTCCCCAGTACGTTAGAGTGGCTTTAACCAGGCCGGGCGACACTGAACGCAAAACCCCCGCAAATCCGACCGAGGCCATGCAAGGACAGCTATATCACGCCTTTCCGCCGCCCGTCCGCGATATGGGGCGGGTTTCCCTGGACCCAGAGGTGCTGGCACGCGCCAACATCAATCCGCAGACCCGGCTGGCAACGGATTACCTCAATCATTTCAATGAATTGATCATGATGCTCGAGTTGTTGTCAGGCGTACCCGAATTCGTCGTGGATATCCTCGCCTGGCAGCCGGTGACCTATCCCGATTACTTCAAAGCATCGCATTTCAAGGACCGCGAGCTGGCGCTTCTCGCCTATCAGGAAGCCGATCCGCAGGCGCGGCAGGACCTTGAGACGCTCACCGATGCCATGAACGCCACGCTGCTTTCGACCATCGAAGCGCTCCGGCTCGCTCCCTCCCCGGATGCCGCGGCGGCGCTTGGAACCGAGGCCGTCACCAGCCTCAAGCCAATGCTTGCGCGTGCTGGCGCCGTTATCAACGGCCAGCACGTCGCGCCCGTTGAAGTTGCCGACGAGGAATCGACACAAGCAATGGTCGATGCCTTATTCGAATTTGGACAAACTGACTCGTGACGGAGGGCCGTTGCTATCCGCCGCGCCCCGTTCTCGCTGTCAGCGCCGCCATATTTCGCGGCGGCAAGGTGCTGCTCGTGCGCCGCGCCCATCCGCCCGGGCAAGGATTGCTCACGCTGCCGGGCGGGGCGGTCGAGGCGGGCGAGACGCTTCGCCAAGCACTCATCCGCGAGACCAGGGAGGAAACCGGACTTTCGATTGCGCCGGTGGCGCTCGCCGGCCACCGCGAGGTGATCGCGCGCGACCCGGCGGACCGTGTCGAGCGGCATTTCGTTATCCTTGCCTTCGCCGCACGCTGGCTTGCCGGCGAGCCAATGCCCAGCGCAGAGGTCGACCAATGCCACTGGCTCGATCCTGCCGAGGTCGCAACGCTGGAGACGACCGAGGGGTTAGCAGAGATCGTCGCGGCAGCACTCGCGCAGCTCGGCAAGAAGCCCGATCAAGCGCCAGGCTAGCCAGGCTTGGCCTTGCGGCTGACGTGTTTGCGTCGCATAGATCAACGGTTGCCTGATGTTGAACGGTCTAGTCTAGAGTGATGAAACGCGCGGTTCTTGCCATTCTGTGTCTTGCCTTGCTTGTCGGCTTTGCCAGGCCGGCCGCGGCCGAGACGGTGCCGTTCGACAAGGACCTGCAACGGCTCGCCGAGATCCTTGGCGCGCTGCACTACTTGCGCCCCTTATGCGGCGCCAATGAAGGTCAGCGATGGCGTAACGAGATGCAGGCGCTGATCAATGCCGAGGCCCCGCGCGGGGCCCGCCGCTCGAAAATGATCCTGGCCTTCAATCGCGGCTACCGTACGTTTCAGCAGAGCTACCGGTCGTGTACGCCTCCCGCCGAAGTCGCGATCCAGCGCTATCTGAAGGAAGGCGCCAAAATCTCCCGCGAGGTGACCGCCCGCTACGCCAATTGAGCGGCGCCCCGCGCGTGTTAACCTTTTGTCAAGGATTGTGCGCCTGAGAAGGCAGCGCATGGTAAGAGTTTGGAAGTCCACGCGGGGGTTCTTGAAGCGATGCCGATTACCGATCCTGGGGCTCGTGACGCAAAAACGGTCCAAGACCAGAAGCGAGCGGCACTCAGCCATGTCAAAGAGGCGTGGATGGATGCCTGGCTCGACGGCATCGATTCCGAGTGCATGGCCCAGGTCTCGCTGTTCGTGACCCTGACCGAACTCGTGGCGACCTATGGCGAGGATGCGACGGTGCGTTTCGCCGAGAAGCTGCCTCAGCGGATTGCCTCCGGCGAATTCACGCTGCGCCGGTCCAAACAGTAGAGCGTGATCCGGAGAAATTTCTCACAGGCTCGCAGAGTGTTACCTCTCCCCGCTTGCGGGGAGAGGTCGACGCGCGAAGCGCGGCGGGTGAGGGGGCAGCAGCGCTGCCACGGCGCCTGAGACCGTTTCAAGCACGCCCTTCACGCTTGTCAGACCATCGTTGTTCCGAGAGCGCGGAACGCGGTAGCCCTGGGATCGCGTCATCGTTTCAGGCTGATTTGCATCGCCCATGTTTGCCCCTCACCCGGATTGCCGAAGCTGACGCTTCGACAATCCAACCTCTCCCCGCAAGCGGGGAGAGGTGATCCAGTTCCGGCCGCCGCTCCTATCTCGAACCTGCTATCGGCTCTTGAGACGACGGCGTGCCCGACCTAACTTGAGAACAGCGTTCTTGGCGCGGTCTGCTCGCCGCTACGAGATCTGTCTGCTCGAGAAAAAAGCAAAAAACCGGCGCGATCCGCTCAGCCTGAACCGATCGTGGCCGAGAAGAATTGGACGGCATGAAAGCAGCGCTCCTTCCCGATCGCGGCATCATCAGGATTTCCGGCGCGGACGCGCGCCGGTTCCTGCAGGGCCTATGCACCTCCGATATTGAGACCATGACCGCGGCAACGCCCCGTTTTGCCGCGCTCCTCACCCCGCAGGGCAAGATCGTCGCGGATTTCCTGATCTTCCAATCGGATACAGCGGACGGCCCGAGCTTCCTGGTCGACTGCGAGCGAACTCTTGCCGGTCCCCTCGTCACCAAGCTTGGTTTCTACAAGCTTCGCGCCGCGGTGACGGTCGAAGACGCAGGGGAAACGGCCGCCGTGCTGGCATTGTGGGACGAGGATCCCACGTCGACGCGTGAGGCCGGTCCACCCTGGTTTGCCGACCCGCGGCTCGGCGCGCTGGGCTGGCGGGCGGTTGTATCGCCGGATTCTGCCGCCGGGCTTGCCAGCGAGCAGGGGGCGCAGTTCGTCGATGCTTGCGCCTATGACGCGCATCGCATCGCTCTTGGCATTCCCCGCGGCGGCCATGATTTTGCTTATGGCGATGCCTTTCCGCATGAAGCGGGCATGGATCAGCTCGGCGGAGTCGATTTTTCCAAGGGCTGCTATGTCGGCCAGGAAGTGGTCTCCCGCATGGCGCATCGCGCCAATGTGCGCAGCCGCGTCGTCCCGGTTGCTCTGGAAGGCGTCGCGCCGGAACCGGGCACGGCCGTGAGCGCCGGCGAGAAGACGGTCGGGACGATGGGCTCGGCCGCCGAGGGCCGCGGCCTTGCGCTGCTGCGGCTTGATCGGGTGGCGGATGCCATGGCCGCGGGGTTGCCGTTGCAAGCCGGTCAGGCGCAGCTTGCGCCGGTCAAGCCGGCATGGGCCACCTTCGCCTGGCCGGGCGAAGCGAAAGCCGCAGAATGACCGCGGCCATCGTCCATTCCGACGGCCTTGCCCGCTGCCCCTGGCCGAAGCAGGACCCGCTCTACGTCGCCTATCACGACGAGGAATGGGGCGTGCCGGACTTTGACGACCGTGCGCTCTTTGAGAAGCTTGTGCTCGACGGTTTCCAGGCCGGCCTGTCGTGGATCACCATCCTGCGCAAGCGCGACAATTTCCGCCGCGCCTTCGACGGTTTCGCGCCGGAGACGATCGCCCGCTACGATGGGCGCAAGATCGCAGCGCTGATGCGGGATGAAGGAATCGTGCGCAACCGCGCCAAGATCGAAGGAGCGGTGGCATCCGCGCGCGCTTTTCTTGAGCTGATGGAAAACGGCCCCGGCTTTGCCCGGCACCTGTGGGGCTTTGTCGATGGGCGCCCGCAGGTCAACCGGTTTCGCACGACGGCCGACGTACCTGCGGAGACGGAGCTCTCGCGTGCGATCGCCAAGGACTTGGCACGACGAGGCTTCAAGTTTTGTGGACCGACGATCGTCTATGCCTTCATGCAGGCGGTCGGCATGGTGAACGACCACCTCGTCCGTTGCCATCGCCACGCCGCCTGCAAGGAGATGTCAGCGGCTAGAGCGTGATCCCGAAAAGTTGCAGACTTTTCGGACAAGATCACGCGACAAGACAAAGAGAAACAGGGCGCGGCACGAACACGATGAGACGC
>JANQIP010000218.1 GCA_028282095.1 Xanthobacteraceae bacterium
ACCTCCCCCTGAAAGGGGGAGGTCGGCGAGCGCCGCAGGCAAGCTTGCGCAGCCTGCGCAGGCTTGGCTGCGTGCTCGCCGGGAGGGGGTCCACAGGACAGTCTCTGTCGCGGATGGAGTCGCCCCCTCCCCAACCCTCCCCCGCAAGCGGGGGAGGGAGCAAGAGCTTCAAGCGACGGCATAGTTCGTCTCCGAACTAAACCGGCTCGATCTTGGCCGCGACGATGACCGCCTGGGTGCGGCTCTCCACTCCGAGCTTTTGCAGGATTGCCGACACATGCGCCTTGACCGTCGCCTCGGAGACCGACAGTTCGTAGGCGATCTGCTTGTTGAGCAATCCCTCCGACAACATCATCAGCACGCGGACCTGCTGCGGCGTCAATGTCGCGAAGCGGGCGAGCAGAGCCTTTGTGTCGGTGTCCGCCGCGGCCGACAGGTCGATGTCGGGCGGGGTCCATATGCCGCCCGCGAGAACCGCGGTAATGGCGCCGCGGATGGCGTCGACGCCGAGTGTCTTCGGGATGAAGCCCGAGGCGCCAAAGTCCATGCAGCGGTGGATGACGGCCGGGTCGTCGGTCGCCGACACCACGACGACGGGCACGCCCGGATACTGCGCCCGCAAATACAGCAATCCTGACAGGCCGCGGACGCCCGGCATCGCAAGGTCGAGCAGCACCAGGTCTACATCGGGGCCGCGGTCGAGCAGCTTCGCCGTTTCGTCGAACGATCCCGCCTCGGCGATCTCCACGCGCGCAAATGATCGGGACACTGCCTCCCGCAGGGCGCCACGGAACAGCGGGTGGTCGTCGGCGATCACCAGCCGGTATTGCGTCGTCTCGCTCAAGTCTCGTGTCAACCCGTCCGTAGGCGCTTCCTCGGCGCAGTTCTTATTTCGCATAGGTCTTTGATCATAGGCGAATCGGCGCGGGTGCCAATGCCAATTCTCCATGGCGCAAGGGACCGGCGCCGCCCCCGAACCGGGGGCTTCCTTTGGCAGACCAGAGCGCGATCCAATCGGATTGAACCGATCGCGCTCCATTTCTCTTTGTCTTGTCGCATGATCTTATCCGAAAAGTCTGCCAACTTTTCGGGATCATGCTCCAGGAACACGGCGAACCCGGTTTCCCCCATACCATGAGATGCTTAAGAGGCGGCCCGCCTTGGTCCTTCTCCACCCGACGAGCGGAAAAGGTCAATACCGGCTGCCGATGAACTGGCAGACGATCTCACGTCGGTGCGGTCGCTCCCGATGCTCGGCAAGGTAAATGCCCTGCCAGGTGCCGAGCGCGAGCCGGCCGGCGATCACCGGTACGATGAGCGTCACCCCGGTCAGCATCGCCTTGACATGGGCAGGCATGTCGTCCGGCCCCTCCACGTCATGCACCCAGCCGGCATCGACCGGCGCCAGCCGGTTGAGCGCCGCGACGAGGTCGGTGCGCACATCGGGATCGGCGTTCTCCTGGATGACGAGCGACGCCGAGGTGTGACGGATGAACAGGAGCAGCGCGCCCTCGGCGGCGGCTGCTTCCGCAACGAAGCGCTGGACCTCGCCGGTGATCTCGTTGAGGCCGCTGCCGCGCGTGTCCACGGTCAGCGTCGCGGTCGCGACGGAGTTGACGGCCGCCTGCCGTATCGCTGTGAGCTGCCCAGTTGCCGCACTCATCTTCCTGCTCTCGTGCTCCCCGGTCAGGTCTTTTCAAGGTCGCGCTGTATGTTCGCCATCATCTCCACCAGCCGTTCCCAGATGCGCTGAACGAAGTTCATGACGACCTCGGCATCGGATTCCGCTTTGGAAGACTCCGAGCCGGGCGCTCCGGTTGCCGGGGCGTCCGGGCGTGTCCCGTCCGGCAAGGCAATCCCGCGATCGAGCAGGGTTTTCTTGAGCGCGGTGTTCTCGGCCTGAAGCCGGGCGATCTCGGCCTCGAAAGCGGTGCGGTCATCGGCCGTGCCGACGCAGGCCCAGCCGGACGCCCGCTTTGCGCAGTGCGACACCTGGCCCGTGCGCAGGTCGAGCCGGACGAACCCGTCCTCGTGGCGGTGGTAGCTGAACCGATTGACGTCTTTGTCGCTATTCAGGCCTGGCGCGGGCGATTGCGCCTGCGCGCCGCCGATCGCGGCGAGCAGCACGCCAAGCACGAGGCAGCTTCGCAACATCGCGATGTTCTCCGCATTGGAGCGCGATTCACTCAGGTTGAATCGATCGCGCTCCCTTTCTCTATGTTTTGTCGCATGATCTTATCCGAAAAGTCTGCAATCTTTCCGGATCATGCGCTCTTTGTTCTGTTGCATGATCTTGTCCGAAAAGTCTGCAACTTTTCGGGATCATGCGCTCTTTGTTCTGTCGCATGATCTTGTCCGAAAAGTCTGCAACTTTTCGGG
>JANQIP010000176.1 GCA_028282095.1 Xanthobacteraceae bacterium
CCGGTGGCTCACGCTTTTTTTGCGCCGAACGCTGGCCGCCCTCACCGCCAGCCTGCAACCGGCCTCGGCCTGAAAATAGCTATCTTCACGGACGACTCAGTCAAAGCCCCTCATTCGGCTCGCGGCAAGAGCCGCTCGCCACCTTCTCCCCGCAAGCGGGGAGAAGGTGGCAAAGCTCGCTGGGAGGGGGTAGGCCTTTGTTTACTCGCATGCGCGCCGCCACGGTGGGAACCTGCGGCGCCGGTCAATCGAGGACGTGGCTCACCATGCCGTCGGCGAGCTTCGGCTCGAACCAGGTGGATTTCGGCGGCATGATCGCGCCGGCATCGGCGACCGCCATCAGGTCGGTCATTTGCGTCGGGTAGAGCGTGAAGGCGACGGCCATGTCGCCGCCGGCGACCTGCCTTTCGAGTTCGCCAGGACCCTTGCCGCCGCCGACGAAATCGATGCGCTTGTCGGTGCGCGGATCGGTAATGCCGAACAACGGCTCGATCGCGTTGCGGGTCAAAAGCGTGATCGGCAGCCGCCCGATCGGATCGTCAGCAGGCACGAGCTGCGGACGCAACGTCAACCTGTACCAGCGGCCGGCGAGGTACATGCCGAACTCGCCTCCGGCGGCGGGCCACACCGGCTCGCCTGCCGCCTCGACCTGGAAAGGATTAGCGAGTGCGGCGAGGAGTTCGTCGGCGCTGCGGCCGTTGAGGTCGCGGATCACGCGATTGTAGCCGAGGATGGTCATCGCGTGATGGGGAAACAGCACGGTGAGAAAAGAGTTATGCGAGGATGATGGATCATCGCCGCGGGTGCCGGCGACGCGGGCGGCGGCGGCCGAGCGGTGATGCCCGTCGGCGATGTAGAGCGCGGGCAGGCTGTCGACCACCCGCGTGAACGCGCCGACCGTCTCTTCGCCGCCGACGACCCAAAGCTGATGGCGCACTCCGTCCTCAGCCGTCACATCCACCGCCGGCTCGGCCTCGGTGGCGCGCGCGAGCATCGCGTCGAGCGTCGGTTCGCTCGGATAAGCGACCATCACCGGGCCGGTCTGGGCGTTGACGGCCTCGATCTGGTGCACGCGGTCGTCCTCTTTGACCGGCGTCGTCAGCTCGTGTTTGCGGATGCGATTGGCGGCGTAGGCGTCAAGCGAGGCGATCGCGGCAAGGCCGGTATGCGTATCGCCATTCCGGGTCAGCCGGTAGACGTAATAGCAGGGCGATGGATCGCGGATCAGCACCCCGGCCGCGATCATCGAATCGAGATTCTCCCGCGCTTTGGCGTAGACGGCGCGGTCATGCGGGTCGACGCTTTCATCGAAATCGATCTCGGGTCGGGAGACGTGGAGGAAGCTCCACGGCTTGCCGGCGGCGCGTGCGCGTGCCTCCGCGCCGGTGACCACGTCATAGGGGGGCGCCAGCACATCACCCGCGCGCGCCGGCGCGGGTCTTAGCGCTCGAAAGGGTTTGATGAAGGTCAACGGCCGTTCCGGAGGAAGGACAAATCACGGGCTCAATGTTAGCACTTTCCGCCGAGCTGTGAACTGTCCACAGCGGGAACCGGCGAAGAATTGCAGGCATTTAAAACACGCCGACGCGATCTTTGTATTGTCTTTTAGTCGTGTTTTTTGCGGGTAACGATCGATCATGTCACCGGGATTCGATCTGTTTGTCGTTTGTCGGTCGCATTTTGCCGGAGCGGACCGGTTCCCACGCCCGTTCATGAGCAACAGAGCATGATGCAGAAAGACCGGCAGGTTTTTCGGATGCGATCACGCGACGAATCGGCGAATCAAGGAGAACGCGTGCGGGATCGATTCAACCTGAAGGGATGTGCTCTGAGAACGAATTACAGGTCTTGAACGGAGAAAGTTGCGCGATGACGGGTTCGATTGCGCTGACCGGAACGACTGGCTTCATCGGCCAGCATCTGCTGCGGGAACTGCCGAAGCGCGGCTATCGCGTGCGCGCACTGCTGCGCCGGCCGCCCGACATTCCGATTCCGGCGGCGAGCGCGGTGATCGGCGATATCGCCCGGCCACAGAACATGGCGGCGGCCTTGGAGGGGATCGATGCCGTCGTCCACTCGGCCGGGCTCGCGCATCAGATGTCGGGAACACCCGCCGACGACTATCGTGTTCTGAACACCGAGGCGACCGTCAACCTTGCCCACGCGGCGCGCCGTGCCGGCGTGCGCCGGTTCGTTTTCCTCTCCTCCATTCGGGCGCAGACCGGGCCGACGACCGACATCGTGCTGACCGAGGAGCACGAGGCCCGGCCAACCGAGGCCTATGGTGCTTCCAAGCTCGCCGCCGAACAAGGGCTGGCGCAGCTCGACCTCGACTGGGTCGCGCTCCGGCCGGTCTTGGTTTACGGGCCGGGTGTGAAGGGGAACATGGCGGAGCTGGTGCGGCTCGCCCGCTTGCCTTATCCGCTGCCGCTCGGTGCGGTGGCCGGCCGGCGCTCGCTATTGTCGCTCGACAGTCTTGTTGCGGCGATCGACACGGTCATCGCCGCGCCGGAACCGCTGCGGCGGCCCTTCATCGTCGCCGACCGCGACGCCATGACCGTACCTGAGATGGTCGCGGCGCTGCGCCGCGGCCTTGGGCGCCGGCCGGGCTTGCTGCCGGTGCCCTTGCCGATGTTGCGTGCCCTCTTCCATGCGAGCGGACGCGCAGAGGCTTTCAGGCGCCTGGCCGGCCCGCTGGTGGTCGACGCGTCCGCGCTCGCGCGCCTCGGCTGGTCGCCGCCGGTTACCGCCCAGGAGGGATTGGAGCGGCTGGCGCGGGCTTGAACGCAAATCCGGTCGTGAAGAAAGATCTCGCAGCGCTATGCGCGCCGCGCCGGCGGTTTTACTTCGCAGGTCAGGTAACACCGCGCCTTTGTCGCGAAGGCGCCGTAATTCGAACGCAAATGCTCCTTCGCCTTGGTCAATTCGTCGCAAATTGGCGTGCGCGCGGTGGCATTCCATTAATACAAGGCCGCGACGTCCTGTTTTTTCATCAAGCAAGGGCGCGAAAATAGGCGCGACAGTCGGTCGATTCTTTGCTCATACTTGCCGGCAATGGGTACTGCCATTTGGACCGGAGCAGCAAGGACAATGGAGCGTGTCCAATGCTACACACCGATCCTGCGCGGATGCGCCGGCCTGCAAAGCCGGCGGCCAAGACGGTTGCGGTAAGCGAGATCGCGCTCACCGGCGTCTATGAAATCTCCAAAATCCTGACTTCGGCCCATCGTCTCGAAACGACGCTGTCGAATGTGGTCAATCTTCTCGCCTCGTTCATGCAGATGCGCCATGGCGTCATCGTGCTGCTCGACGACGACGGCGTCCCCAACATCGTGGTCGGCGCCGGTTGGAGCGAGGAAGCCGCCGCGCGCTACCGCGACCGCATGCCCAAGAAGGCGGTCGGGCAGGTCATCGCGACGGCGATGCCCTTCGTCGTGCCGAATGTCGCCGAGCACCCCTTGTTCGAGCCCGAGGATGTTGCTGCGCTGGGAGGTACCGACGGCGCGGTCGTCTCCTTCATCGGAGTGCCGATCCGCATCGGCCTCAAGGTCGTGGGCACGCTGACGATCGATCGCGCGTTCGACCCGCAATCGGCCTTTCGCCTCGATTTCGATGTCCGCTTCCTGGTGATGATCGCCAATCTTATCGGCCAGACGGTCGAGCTTCATCGGGTCCTCGCGCGTGACCGCGAGCGGTTCATCGCCGAGAGCCACCGGCTGCAAAAAGAGCTCGCCGAGCTGAAGCCGCAGCGCGGGGCGGAGCAAATCGTCGGCATCATCGGCGAAAGCCAACCGATGCGCGATCTGCTCGGTAAGATCGCGGTGGTCGCAAAATCACGCTCGCCGGTCTTGCTGCGCGGCGAGTCGGGCACCGGCAAGGAGCTGTTCGCGCACGCCATTCACGAACTGTCGCCCTGCGCGAACGGGCCTTTCATCAAGGTCAATTGCGCGGCGCTGCCGGAATCGGTGCTCGAATCGGAATTGTTCGGGCACGAAAAGGGGGCGTTCACCGGCGCCGTCGCCGCCCGCAAGGGTCGGTTTGAAATGGCCGACGGCGGCACGCTGTTTCTCGACGAGATCGGCGAAATGTCGTCCGCCTTCCAGGCCAAGCTGCTGCGCGTGCTGCAGGAGAGCGAGTTCGAGCGGGTCGGCGGCAGCCGCACCATCAAGGTCAATGTGCGCCTCGTCACCGCGACCAACAAGAATCTGGAAGAGGCGGTGGTGAAGAAGGAGTTCCGCGCCGACCTTTACTATCGCATCAATGTGGTGTCGCTGATGCTGCCGCCCTTGCGCGAGCGCAAGGCGGACATACCGCTTCTGGCCCAGGAGTTCCTCGACAGGTTCAATGTCGAGAACGAACGCGCGGTCGCGTTCGGGCCGGGCGCGCTCGACGCGCTCTCCGGCTGCTGCTTTCCGGGCAATGTTCGCGAACTGGAAAACTGCGTTCGCCGCACGGCGACGCTGACCGAGGACCCGCTGATCCGCGCCGGCGATCTTGCCTGCCGCAACGACCAATGCCTGTCCGCCATTCTGTGGACGAGCGGCGAGGCGCGTCCTGCGTCGCAAACGCCGCGCGCTCATCCGCAGCCACCGCTCGACGCGCACGCCTGCGGGCCCGGTGAGCCGTCTGCGGCTGGAGCCGAGGAAACGGGCGCTGCCGATCCTGCGACGACCACCGACGGCGGCCCTGAGCGCGCGCGCCTCGTCGAAGCGATGGAGCGAACCGGCTGGGTGCAGGCCAAGGCGGCACGCCTGCTCGGGCTCACGCCGCGGCAGATCGGCTATGCGTTGAAAAAACACGGCATCGCCATCAAGCGGTTCTGAAGGTCTTAGACCACAATTGCTTCGCCCTGAACCAATCGTGCGCTCACGGTTCTGGAGGGGCAGATCTTGATCCGTTCGTCCCCGCGCAAGCGGGGACCCAGGCTATTTTCCCAGGACTGGATTCCCGCTTTCGCGGGAATGAACGGAATTCAAAGGTCGAAAACGCCCTCCCCAGCTCTCTGTCGCAAGCGGGAGGGAGTAAGAGCCTCAAGCCACGGCATAATTCGTCACCGAATCGGTCCGCCGGTAAGTGTATCGATTGCGCTCCTTCTTTTGTTGTCGCGCTTGATCTCATCCGAAGACTCCCAGCTCTTCGGGATCATACGCAGACGATCCGGCCTTTGTCGCAGTTGCGACAGCGTGTAGAGGGCACGACAGGGATCATACGCGGCTGCCGGCGCAACACCTCTGCCGGCGCCCTGCGGCACAATGGCGGCTGACGGATAGCGGACGGGCGACGGAGCGCGTTCGGAAAACCGATTTTGTTCAGTCAAAAGAAGGGCCGGGCGCGGTCCGGCGAGGTGGCGGCGCGGCGGGGCGGCGGTGATCGGCGCAGGTAGCGGGCTGCCCGATATACGGCGGTGGCACGCGGCTTGAATGGATCGACCGAGCGCCGTTCCGGCGCAGGGGAACCGACCGATGGGTTTTTTCGTCTCGCTCGACGCCTTGCAGCGCCCGACCTCGGTGGAAGAGATGCGCCAAGCGCTGAAACCGGCGGTGCCGAAAAGGGCCGCGCCGAAAAGGGCCGCGCCGAAAATGGCCGCGCCGAAACCCGGCGCAGGGTCCCCGAAGCTGGGCACGCCTCCCGCGCCCGGCGACATGCCTGCCGAGCTGTGGACGCGAATCCAGGACCATCCCTGCTACTCGCAGGAGGCCCATCACTATTTCGCCCGCATGCATGTCGCGGTGGCGCCGGCCTGCAACATGCAGTGCAACTACTGCAATCGGAAATTCGACTGCGCCAATGAGAGCCGGCCCGGCGTCGTCTCGGAAAAACTCACGCCGAATCAGGCGTTCCGCAAAGTGATCGCGGTCGCCAACGAGGTACCGCAGCTCTCCGTGCTCGGCATCGCGGGGCCGGGCGATGCCTGCTATGACTGGCGCAGGACCAAGCCGACCTTCACGGCGGTTGCAGAAGCGATCCCCGACCTGAAGCTCTGCCTGTCCACCAACGGGCTCGCGCTGCCCGACCATGTCGACGAAATCGCCGAGATGGCGATCGACCACGTGACCATCACCATCAACATGGTCGACCCGCAGATCGGCACGAAAATCTATCCATGGATCTTCCACGATCGCAAACGCTACACCGGGCTTGAAGCCTCGACGATCCTTCATGAACGCCAGATGCTCGGCCTCGAAATGCTCACGGCCCGCGGCGTCCTGGTGAAGGTCAATTCGGTGCTGATCCCCGGTGTGAATGACGAGCATCTGGCGACCGTCAATGCCGAGGTGAAGAAGCGCGGCGCGTTTCTGCACAACATCATGCCGCTGATCTCCGATCCCGCGCACGGCACCCATTTCGGGCTGACCGGGCAGCGCGGGCCGACGCCCGCCGAACTGAAGGCGGTGCAGGATGCCTGCGCGGGCGGGGCCAACCTGATGCGTCATTGCCGCCAATGCCGGGCCGATGCGGTCGGTCTGCTCGGCGAGGACCGCGGCCAGGAGTTTTCGCTCGCGACGATTCCGCACGACATCACTTATGACCCGGCCAAGCGCGAGGCCTATCGCGCGGTGATCGCGCGCGAGCGCGACGATCACCGGCGGGCGCGGCACGATGCCGGCGCCGCGCTGCGGGCGGCGGGGAGCGCGACGCGCATCCTGGTCGCGGTCGCGACCCAAGGGGGAGCGCGCGTGAACCAGCATTTCGGCCACGCCAAGGAGTTCCAGGTCTACGAGGCGTCCTCGGCCGGCATGCAGTAT
The DNA here is from genome assembly GCA_028282095.1 of Xanthobacteraceae bacterium. Lineage (GTDB taxonomy): Bacteria > Pseudomonadota > Alphaproteobacteria > Rhizobiales > Xanthobacteraceae > Rhodoplanes. The sequence continues at coordinate 6,747 of JANQIP010000176.1, forward strand.
ATCGGGCACCGCAAGGTGGCGGATCAGTATTGCGGCGGCGGCGATGCGGCGCTCGGCGCGGTGATCGAGGCCCTGGCCGGTGTCGACGTGGTGCTGTGTGCGAAGATCGGCGATTGCCCGCAGAACATGCTCCGCGCCGCCGGCCTGAAGGTCAGCGACGCTTACGCTTACGATTACATCGAGACCGCGATCGGCGACTATTACGCCAATGAGTACGGCGCGCCGCCGCTGGCGCTCGGCGCCTGATCCGCGTCGGGCCGTGCCGGCGGCGAAGGAGGGATCATCATGGGTCTCGCCCGCGAAGAAACGGTGGAAATCCATGCACCGCCGCGCTTTGCGCCCGGCGACAAGGTGCGCGCGACTAAGCACATCAAGAATGACGGCACCTTTCCCCATCGCGAGATCGGCGACATTCTGGTGCGCAAGGGCGATGTCGGCTATGTACGTGATATCGGCACTTTTTTGCAGCGGTTCTACATCTATGCTGTTGAGTTCGTGGATCGGGCCGTCGTTGTGGGGATGCGCGGCAAGGAACTGATCGCGCTTGCCGATCCGCCGACGGCAACCGGGTCCGATCATTCCGCTCGCCCGCAGGAGCAAAAATAATGAAAATCATGATCCGTCGCACGGACAAGGGACTGTCGGCCTATGCGCCGAAAAAGGATCTTGAACAACCGATCGTCGAGCTTGAACGGGAATCCATGTGGGGCGGCTGGATCAAGCTCAAGAACGGCTGGGTTCTGGCGCTGCCGGACATGCCGGCGGAGACCAAGCTGCCGATCACCGTCGAGGCCAAGCGTCTCGGCGAGTAACGCCGCGCTTTCATACGATTACGATTGGCTTCGCTCCACCTCTCCCCACCGGGGAGAGGTAACTCACCGTCGCGGAGAGGTGTGTATTCACCGTCGCGGAAAGAGTGAGAATACCTCTCCCCGCTTGCGGGGAGAGGTCGACGCGCGAAGCGCGGCGGGTGAGGGGCCAGCACAGCATTGAGGAGAAGCAAGAGCCCCTCATCCGGCTCGCGGCATTGCCGCTCGCCACCTTCTCCCCGCACGCGGGGAGAAGGAAACG
>JANQIP010000208.1 GCA_028282095.1 Xanthobacteraceae bacterium
GGCAGATCGAAAAGAACTGTAGGGTGGGCATGCGAAGCATGCCCACCAATTAGTGTTGGCGGCCTTGGCCGCGTGGGCACGGCGCGCTCTTGGCGCGCCTTTGCCCACCCTACGCTGCTCTTCGGACCAGATCATGCGACAGAACAAAGACAAAGAGAGCGCGATTGAATCGACCAAAAGCAATCGCGCTCTAGCGCGGACCTTGGGCGGATCAGCCACGCGTCAACAGCGGCATCCTGAAATCAAACACGAACAGGACGAAGGCGACGACCCAGCAGGCGGCCGCAACGATCAGCCACGCTTCCGGCGCGTCGGTGAGGGGAGCTGCGATGCGGGTCGTTGCCGCCAGGATGGCGAAGGCGAGCACGGCGATCCCAGTTCTAGACGTGACGAAAGACCTGCCCGTATGCCGGCGAATCATGCTCGCCATGACGCTGAGCGTCATCATGCCGATCGCGCCGGCGGTCCATGCATGCAAAGCGGCCCCTTCCGGGACTGCGCCCGGCAGCCACGCGTTCACCGCGAACAGGGCAAAACCCAGGGGAACAAAGCTGTACGCTACATGGAAGGTGAAGATGGATGGCGCGTCGATCACGCGCCAGCCGTGCCATTGCGTGAGCCGCAAGACCTGCGCCACGGCCGCCAGAGCCCCGGCAATGATCATCGGCGGCGCGGTCGGATCAAAGACCCAGACAACAAGCCCGGCCGCGGCACTGTATGCGGCCAATCCCTCGATCAAGGGAGAGGGCGGTATCTGAGCCATTTTCCCTCGCCGCTGGAGAAGGCTCTCCGTCAGGCTTCGGGTGAGCCGCCCGCCGACCGTCATCGCCAAGCCGAGCGAGGCGGCGATTCCTAGCCGCAGGCCGAGGTCGGGCGATGACCAAAGGCCGGGCACGGTCGCAAACAGTCCCCCCGCAGCCGACAACCATAGGAGCGCGATCACCTTGTAGTTCCGACGATCAGCCGCCGCGATGACGTGGAAGGACACGACCGCGGCGAGCCCGATCAGCGCTGCCGCGATGATCGGAGCAAAAGTCGGCGGCAGCGCAAAGGCAAAGCGCCCGGCGAGCCACAGGACCACCAGAACCATCTCGCTTGCATGGCTTGGCGTCCTCCCCGTCCAGCGGGGCAGGGCGGTCAGCAGGAAGCCTGTGCACACGCAAGGCGCATACCCAAAGACGAGTTCGCGGCCGTGCCAGGCGAAGGCCGTATCGCCGCGGCTGTCCATCACGTCGATTCCTGCGAGGAAATAGGGCAGCAGAACACCGACGCCGACCGCCGCATCAAGACTCGCAAAAAGGAAGAAGCAGGCGAAAGGCGGAGTAGTCTTTGGTCGAAGAAGTGAAAGTTGCAAGAGAGCCTCTCCCGGCATCGGTTGGCTGGTTTGCGGGATCATTGGTCAAAAGGTGAATGCAAGTCGGTGCGGGCGGAAATGCTGTTTTGGTGTCCTGCGATTGCAAGAATTCTCTCAACTCGCGGCGACGCCAATGCGGACTTTGTTTGTTCGCACGTTTGTCGCGCCCTCTTGACACGCTGTGTCTTGCGGGCTTGTTACCTGACTGTCGCAACGGGAGGGAGAGGTATGGCGGTTGCATACGTATTCCCCGGCCAGGGCAGCCAGGCCGTCGGGATGGGCAAGGCGCTTGCGGACAATTTTCCGGTCGCCAAGACCGTGTTCGAGGAAGTCGACGACGCGTTGGGCGAGAAACTCTCCGGCCTGATTTTCGAGGGGCCGGCGGAGACCTTGATGCTCACCGAGAATACCCAGCCGGCGCTGATGACGGTGTCGCTTGCGGCGATGCGGGTACTGCAGACCGAGGCAGGCGTCGACCTTGCGCGTGAGGCGACTTTCGTTGCCGGCCATTCGCTCGGCGAATATTCCGCGCTTGCGGCAGCCGGCGCGCTCGGCATTGCCGATACGGCGCGGCTTGTGCGGGTTCGCGGCCGTGCCATGCAAAAGGCCGTGCCGGTCGGGGCAGGGGCGATGGCGGCGCTCGCCGGTCTCGACTTTGAAGCCGCGACATCGATTGCGGCAGAAGCGGCGCAGGGTGAGATATGCCAGGCCGCGAACGACAATGGCGCCGGGCAGGTCGTGGTCTCCGGCAGTAAGGCGGCGGTCGAGCGTGCGGTCGAGATCGCCAAGGCGCAAGGCGCCAAGCGCGCGACCATGCTGCCGGTGTCCGCTCCGTTCCACTGCACCCTGATGGAGCCCGCTGCCAAGGCCATGGCGGAAGCTCTCGCGGCCGTCACGGTCAAGCGGCCGATCGTGCCGGTCGTCGCCAATGTTCTCGCCAAGCCGATAACCGATCCGGTGGAGATCGTTGAAGCGCTGATCGCCCAGGTGACCGGTACGGTTCGCTGGCGCGAGTCGGTCGAATACATGGCGGGAGCGGGTGTTAGCACCTTCTACGAGGTCGGCGCCGGCAAGGTGCTGACCGGCCTCGTCAAGCGCCTCGCGGCCGGTGCGTCCGGCTCTGCCATCGGCGCGCCCGCCGATATTGCAGCTTTTCTGTCGGCGCGAGAGGTGGATCAGCCGCTGCGGCCGACCGGGACGGGATGATGTTCGACCTCAGCGGTCGAACCGCGCTTGTCACCGGCGCGACCGGTGGTATCGGGGGCGCGATTGCGCGCGCCCTCAACGCGCAGGGCGCGCGCGTCGCAATTTCGGGCACCAAGAACGAGAAGCTCACAGCGCTCGCGGACGAGTTGGGCGATGGCACGACTGCGCTGCGCTGCGATCTTGCCGATGGCGCGCAGGTGGAGGATCTGGTGCCGCAAGCCGAGGCGGCGTTGGGGCAGGTCGATATCCTCGTCAACAATGCGGGACTGACGCGCGATAATCTGTTCATGCGGATGAAGGACGAGGAGTGGGACGATGTGCTCGCCGTCGACCTGACCGCTGCCTTCCGGCTCGCTCGCGCGGCGATGCGGGGAATGCTGCGCCGGCGTTTCGGCCGCGTCATCTCCATCACCTCGGTCGTCGGGGTCACCGGCAATGCCGGGCAGGGCAATTACGCGGCGGCGAAGGCAGGCATGATCGGCATGAGCAAGGCCCTGGCGCTGGAGGTCGCTTCGCGCGGCGTCACCGTGAACTGCGTCGCGCCGGGATTCATCTCAACCGCCATGACCGATGTACTGTCCGACAAGCAGCGCGAGGCGGTGCTCACGCGCGTGCCCGCCGGCCGGCTCGGCGCGGCTCCGGAGGTTGCCGCTGCGGTCGTCTATCTCGCCTCGGAAGAAGGCGGTTATACCACCGGTCATACGATACACGTGAATGGCGGCTTGGCTATGATATGACTGGGTTTTTCGACGCCGGACAATGACTCACAGGGTCGGTCTTGCCCTTCTGGTAAAGCCTATCGAAGTATGGTAACCGATCGCGCAGGGCTGGACCGATCAGGATTCTAACGGGGGCTGGGGCTGTTATTTCACCCTTGACCTGAAGAGCGTCCACCACGACCAGGCTCAGCGGCTCGTGTCGCGGGTATGGGCGGGGGCGAGTGCCAGACGCACAGGGGTACAAAAAAATGAGTGACATTGGTGAAAGGGTCAAAAAAATCGTCGTGGAGCACCTCGGCGTGGAACCCGATAAAGTAACGGAAAGCGCAAGCTTCATTGACGATCTCGGCGCCGACAGTCTTGACACGGTTGAACTCGTCATGGCGTTCGAAGAGGAGTTCGGATGCGAGATTCCGGACGATGCCGCGGAGACCATTCTGACCGTGGGCGACGCGATCAAGTTCCTCGAAAAGAACGCGAAGAGCTGAACCGGGCCCGCAGCGGGCCTGCACCGATTCCGCCCTTGCTCTCCCGCCAAACCATTCCGGAGTCGTTGGACGCGCGTGCGACGACCCGCAAGGCCGAGCGTCGTCGACGACGCGCAGGCCGGTTCAGCCGGGCGACGCATTTCCATCCTGATCCGGACCGAGCGCGAAAGCCCGCGAGAGCCGGTGCTGCGCGCGCGGTCGGGTCATGCTGGATTGCTGTTCGACCGCGTCTTCTTCGGCGAACGCATTCCAGCGTCGTCGGGACTTGCTGGATTGTTGAACGATCGCATTGTCCTGGGCGAACTTGTTCCAACATCGCTGGAGCATGCTGGGTTGTTGAGCGGTCGCATTTTCTTCGGCGAACCGGTTCCCACTTCGCCGGAAAATGCTGGGTTGTTGAGCGGTCGCATTTTCTTCGGCGAACCGGTTCCCACTTCGCCGGAAAATGCTCTAAGACCATACTTTGGCAACGCCGATGCGGCGTTGCGGAATTCATCGCCGGGATGAAGAGGAGCGCTGTTCCGAGCGGATCGGGCGCGCAGCCTCCTTACCGTAGGCGGGTTGCGGCAGTTAATTGCAGGGACGTGTCATGAGGCGTGTTGTCGTCACGGGATTGGGCATGGTGACGCCGCTCGGTTGCGGGGTAGAGGAATCGTGGCGGCGGCTTGCCGCCGGTGACAGTGGTGCGCGCAAAGTCGATCGATTCGACGTGTCTGATCTGCCCTCGAAGATCGCCTGCGCGATCCCGCGCGGGGACGGCACCAACGGGACCTACAATCCCGACCACTGGATGGAGTCCAAGGAGCAGCGCAAGGTCGACGAGTTCATCTGTTTCGCGTTGTGTGCGTCGCGTCAGGCGCTCGAGGACGCCGGATGGGCGCCGAAGGATTATGACGCGCAGATACGCAGCGGGGTCATGATCGGGTCGGGCATCGGCGGCATCGAGGGCATTGCCGATACCGCAATCGTCCTCAAGGAGCGCGGGCCACGCCGGGTGTCGCCGTTCTTCATTCCGGGGCGGCTGATCAATCTCGCAGGCGGCTATGTCTCGATTGCCCATGGGCTGAAGGGGCCGAACCACGCCGTGGTGACCGCTTGCTCGACCGGCGCCCACGCGATCGGCGACGCCGGCCGGCTGATTGCGCTTGGCGACGCCGACGTGATGGTCGCGGGCGGAACCGAATCCCCGATCAATCGCCTTTCTATGGCGGGGTTCGCTTCCTGCCGGGCGCTCTCCACCTCGTTCAATGACGATCCGACGCGCGCCTCGCGACCCTATGACCGCGACCGCGACGGCTTTGTGATCGGCGAGGGGGCGGGCATCGTCGTGCTGGAGGAGCTTGAGCACGCTTTGCGCCGAGGCGCCAAGATCTATGCCGAGCTGATCGGCTATGGCATGTCGGGCGATGCCTTCCACATTACCGCACCGTCCGAGGACGGCGACGGCGCCCAGCGCTGCATGACGGCCGCGATCGGCCGTGCCGGCATTTCACCTGCCGAGATCGACTATATCAACGCGCACGGCACCTCGACGCCGCTTGGTGACGAGATCGAGCTCGGCGCGGTCGAGCGTATCGTCGGCAATGCCGCCGGCCGCGTGTCGATGTCGTCGACCAAGTCTTCGATCGGCCACCTTCTGGGTGCCGCGGGTGCGGTGGAGGCGATCTTCTCCATTCTGGCGATTCGCGACAGCATTGCGCCGCCGACCCTCAATCTCGACAATCCGTCCGTCGATACGCCGGTCGACCTCGTGCCGCACAAGGCGAAGAAGCGCGAGATCAATGTCGCGCTCACCAACTCCTTCGGGTTCGGCGGAACCAATTGCTCGCTCATCTTTCGCCGGGCGATGCAGTAGCCGGCACGCGTAAGGCTGCCGTCGGCGGTCCGGCCGCGCCCCACGCCACTGGGGCCGGCCGGTAAATAGCCACAATTTCAAGAGTATTGGACGTCGGCACTGGAGGCTCATGCAAGGGTCCGGGCGAGTTCGGTCCACGGATTTCGTTTTGAGCGCAGGCTGGACTGCGGGGGCGACTGCTTCGGGAGCCGTTTTCGAAAATGACAAATCGCGATGAACCGCGCGGCGGGCAGACGAATTACTCCGCCGAGCAGAGTCGAATCAGCCCGCGCAGTCCGCGCAGCGCGCTCGAACCTGAACGCGTTTCGGTCCCGACCCGACGGTCGTTGCGCGCCCGCCACCCGCTGGTGGTGATCGGCAATGCGATTATCACTTTCGTCGTCCTGCTGGTCATTGCCGTCGGGGCGACGATCGTCATCGGCATGCAAAGGCTGGACGCGCCGGGCCCGCTCGCCGAGGACAAGGTTGTCAAGATTCCGCGCGGGGTCGGCACTCGCGATATCGCCGATCTGCTGGAGAAGCAGGGCGTGATCGCGTATCCGTGGACGTTTGTCGGTGCCGTCCTTGTGCGCGATGCCCACGATGGTCTCAAGTCTGGCGAGTACAGGTTTGCCAAGCAGGCGAGCCTTGGCGACGTCATCGACACGCTGGTTGAAGGGAAGGTCATCCAGCACACGGTGACAATTCCCGAAGGGCTTACCTCCGAGCAGGTCGTGCAACGCCTGTTGGAAACCGACCTCCTTTCGGGGTCGATCCGTGAAGTTCCCCGCGAGGGCTCACTTCTGCCCGAGACCTACCGGGTGGTACGCGGGACGCCGCGCGAGCATGTGATCAAGCGCATGCAGCAGGCTCAGCGCCGGGTTCTGCAGGACGCCTGGGAACGCCGGATGGCCGACCTTCCGCTGCGCACGCCGGAGCAGCTGTTGACGCTTGCTTCGATCATCGAGAAGGAAACCGGCCAGCCGGACGAGCGCACCCGCGTCGCCGCCGTCTTCATCAACCGGCTCAAGCAGCGTATGCGCCTGCAGTCCGATCCGACCATTATCTATGGCCTGGTCGGCGGCAAGGGCACGCTCGGACGCCCGATCCGCAAGAGCGAGATCGAACAGCCCACGCCCTACAACACCTATGTGATCGACGGCCTGCCGCCGGGGCCGATCGCCAATCCCGGGCGCGCCGCGCTCGAGGCGGCCGCCAATCCCGCCCGCACCAAGGAGCTTTATTTCGTCGCCGACGGGACCGGCGGGCATGCCTTTTCCGAGACGCTCAGGGAGCATCAGCGCAACGTGGCAAAGCTGCGCGCGATCGAGAGAGCGCGGCGCAATTCGCAGCGCAATAGCGCAACGGACGCATCCGCGCCACCGCGGGCGGCAACGACACCATTGCCGCGGCCGAGTTCCGCACCGTCGCAATAGAGCGTTTTCAGGCGAAGTGGGAACCGGTTCGCCGCAGAAAACGCGACCGACAAAGAACGTTTTCAGGCGAAGTGGGAACCGGTTCGCCGCAGAAAACGCGACCGACAAAGAACAACTCGGGCGAAGTCTGATTCCACCGAGACAGAGTTCGCGCCGAGCATGATGCCGTTTGTAGCTTTTCGGTCGCATTTACCGCGGTAAGGCGATCTCCGCCGGGAAGCGCTGCAACGAGCGCCGCCATACCCTTTGAACAAAGTCCGAGCCCTCCGATGCCGCTTTCCAGCATGACCGGATTTGCCCGCAGCCACGGCGCTGCAGGGCCGTATGCCTTCGTCTGGGAGATCAAGTCCGTGAATGCCAAGGGGCTCGACCTGCGGCTGCGGCTGCCATCCGGCTGGGATGCGATCGAGCAGCCGGTGAGGGCGAAGGCGACAGAAATGCTCACGCGCGGAACCGTCTACGCCAATCTTGCGATTGAGCGGCCAAGCCTGCAGCCGGTCGTGCGGGTGAACGATCAAGTGCTCGCAGCTTTGCTCGCAACGGTCGACCGGCTCGCCCGTCAGGTCGATGCCGATCCGCCGCGGCTTGACGGTATCCTCGCCATCAGGGGGGTCGTCGAGGTGGTCGAGCCCGACGAATCGGAGGAAGAGCGCCAGGCAGCCGAGACCGCGGTGAGCGCCGGGTTCGGTGAAGCGCTTGCCGGCCTCGCGGCGATGCGCCGGCACGAAGGCGAGGCGCTTGGCCGCCTGCTTGCAGAGCGGCTTGCCGCCCTTGCGGCGCTGGCCGCGCGCGCCGAGCATGCGCCGGGCCGCAAACCGGAGGCGGTGCGGGAGCGACTCGCAAACCAGATAGCACTGCTGCTCGATTCGTCGGACCGGTTCGATCCCGACCGGCTGCACCAGGAAGCCATCCTCATCGCCGCCAAGGCGGATGTGCGCGAAGAGCTCGACCGGTTGAATGCGCATGTCGCTCAGGCGCAGCACCTGATCGAAAAGGGCGGCGCGATCGGGCGTCGTCTCGATTTTCTCGCACAGGAGCTCAACCGCGAATCGAATACGCTCTGTGCCAAGGCCAACGATCTCGAACTCACCAGTATCGGGCTCGAGCTCAAGAGCACCGTTGAGCAGTTCCGCGAGCAGGTGCAGAACCTGGAGTAGGGCGCATGACGCAGAACGGGCCGCGCGCGAACAGCGAAGCGATCGCCCGGCGCGGCGTGATGTTCGTCGTGTCCTCGCCGTCCGGTGCCGGCAAGACCACGCTGACCCGCACCTTGATCGAAAAGGAAACGAATATCGGCCTGTCGGTGTCGGTGACGACGCGCGCCCGGCGCCCGAGCGAGATCGACGGCGTGCATTACCGCTTCATCTCGATGCGCCAATTCGAGATCATGCGCGATTCCGGCGAGTTGCTGGAATGGGCAGCGGTGCACGGCAATCACTACGGCACCCCGCGCGAGCCGGTGGAGCAGGCGCTCGCCCAGGGCCGCGATGTTCTGTTCGACATCGACTGGCAGGGCACGCAGCAGATCTGCGAGAAAATGCGTGCCGATGTGGTGAGCGTCTTCGTGCTGCCGCCGTCTGCCGCCGAGTTGAAGTCGCGGCTCGAGCGGCGGGCCGAGGATTCGAGCGAGGTCATCGCCCGCCGCTTGCGCAACGCGGCCGACGAGCTCCCGCACTGGGATGAGTACGACTATGTGCTGATCAACCGCGATCTCGAAGAGTGCTTTTCCCAGTTGCGCGCGATCCTGACGGCCGAGCGCCTCAGGCGCATGCTGCGCTCGGACCTCGACGTCTGCGTTGCGCAACTGCTCGCCGACCTCAAGCGGATCACGTCGTGACAAGAAGAGCGGCGACCTGAAGACGGACGGAAGCGCTGGTCAAATCTCGGCGCTAGAGTGCGATCCATTCAGATTGAATCGATCGCACTCTATTTCTCTTTGTTTTGCCGCATGATCTTGTCCGAAAAGTCTGCAACTTTTCGGGATCAT
>JANQIP010000223.1 GCA_028282095.1 Xanthobacteraceae bacterium
CACCCGGATTTCTCGCTGCGCTTCGAAATCCGACCTCTCCCCGCAAGCGGGGAGAGGTAACAACGCCGACCTCCCCCTTTCAGGGCCTTTCAGGGGGAGGTGAATCGAGGCAACTCACACGTGCAGCTTCGCCGCGCTCCTCACCATGAGAGCGGAAGCGCGATTACCTCGTCTTGAATCGGTCGCGCCCTTTTTTCTCTTTAGCTCGCTCGCATGATCTTGTCCGAAAAGTCTGCCAACTTTTCGGATCATGCTCAATCCGTCCCTGCGTTCGACGACCCGGAATCGGGTGACGGCGTCTCATCGGCGGCATCCGACGCGGTTTGCGAAGCCTCGCCGCGCGGGGTGCGATGCCGGCGCCGGCGCCGGTGCAGTGGAAAACGGTCGCCCTGGCTCTGGCCTTCGCCAGCTCCGCCGTTCGCATTGAAACCGGGCCCCTGCTGCTGCGGCGGCTGCGGCGTCGCGGTGACAAAGGACGGCAAACGATCGAGACCGTCGTCCTGGCCGTTCGAAGCGTTCGCGGTCGGCGCCGGTGCACGGGTGAAGGACGGATCGCGCGACGGATAGAACTGGGCGTCGCGCGGCAGGAAGGGTTGCGGATCGCGCGTGCCGAAGGCGGGCTGCTGCTCGCCACTCGTCAGCAGCGGCGTGCCGGCCGGCTCTTCTTCAATCTCCTCGTACACCTCCTCACGCGGATCGGCCGGTGCGCCATCCGGGCGTAAGAAGGGCTGGTTCGGCCTGAGTTGCTCCTGCGCCGCGGCGATCATGCGGAAATAGTGCTCGGCGTGTTGGTAGTAGTTCTCGGCCGCGACCGGATCGCCGGAGGACTGGGAATCGCGGGCGAGCTGCATGTATTTCTCCGCGATGTGCGACGCGGTTCCGCGGATTTTGACGTCTGGCCCGTTGGATTCGTAGACCCGCGTCAGCGGATTGTGGCTCTTGCGGTTGCGCCCGCGCATACGCTTGTTTTGACCGTTTCTCATCGTATCGGCTTTTGGCCACCTCTAATGGGGCGGTTCGGCCCGCCTGTTGCTCGTAAACCTGGCTGTATCCGCAACCTGTCTGTATCCGCACGCAATCTCACGGAAAGCGCACCGACAAAAATCTGCTTGGCACGCAAGCCGAATGCTCCAGGCGTAGCAGAAACACGCTCGCGCCCCCGTGGATTGCTTTCAGCGGACGCCTGCAGCTATGCCGTGGCGTTGCCAACCTTCCATGCTGCGCATCGCTCCCGATCCGCGAAGCGGGAATAATCGTCCAATCCGATGAGCACTTCGATCCCGAGTGGCGTAGCACCAACCGACATATTCAAAAGTTGGTAACGGCCTTCACCGCTGGCCTCGCCGAGCTGCGCTCCGGGCCTTAGTCTGCGGCGTTCAACCCCCCTTACTCAGGTCGATTCCGTGATTGGAACCTAGTCGGTCTTTTCAGATAATCAAGCTCTTTTTACCTACGCCCGGACGGAAAGTTGCTGCGGGTCTCGGTCAGACGGTCCGATAGGCCGTCAGTACGCGCTCTGTACCGCCGAGGTCTCGTCGCGGAGGGGGTAAGACCACGAGCGATGATGCTGCCAACAAATCCCCCACCGAATGCGATTGGCTCGGTCCGATCTCAACCAATAGTCGCGCGCCGGGTGCAAGCAGCGCGCGTGCCTGCGCGGCGATAATCCGATAAGCATCAAGGCCGTCGCCGCCGCCATTGAGAGCAATATGGGGATCGAAGTCGCGCACTTCGGGGCTGAGCCGCTCGATTTCATCCGTGCGCACATAAGGTGGATTGGCAAGGATGAGATCGAAACCGCCGGCCAGCGCCGCGCCGAAATCGCAGGCAACGAACGCCGCGCGATGCGCAAGACCGAGCCGCATCGCATTGCCTCGCGCGGTCGCGATTGCGCGCGGGTCGCAGTCGGTGCCGACGCCGCAGGCGCGCGGCAGCTCGCTCAGCAGCGCCAGCAACAACGCGCCCGAACCGGTGCCGAGATCGGCGATGCGCAAGGCCTGCGCGCGCGCCGAAGCGGGCCCGACCGCGTCCAGCGCCGCCTCGACGACAGTCTCGCTCTCCGGACGGGGGACGAGGACCGCAGGCGTGACGGCGAGCGCAAGACCCCAGAATTCCTTCATGCCGAGGATACGCGCGACCGGCTCGTGGTGGAGACGGCGGACCGCAAGCCGATCGATGCGCGCGGCCTCCCGCGCCGACAGCCGGCGCTCGGCCGCCGCGACGAGCCCGGCATGATCGAGCTCGAGCGCGTGCGCGATGAGAAGGCGCGCATCGAGCCCGGGCGTATCGAATCCTTCCGTGCGCAGCGCCTTGGCAAGGTCGCGCCGGGCAGTCGCCACGGTGCTGCCATCGTGGCGACGCTCACCCCAGGCAAAGCGGTCATCGCTCCTGCGCTGCAAGCAGTTCGGCATTGTGCTCGGTCACCAGCGCCTCGACAAACTCGCTCAACGCTTCCCCCTCCATCACCGCCGGAAGCTTATAGAGAGTAAGGTTGATGCGATGGTCGCTGACGCGGCCTTGCGGGAAATTATAGGTGCGGATGCGCTCGGATCGATCGCCGGTGCCGACCTGTCCGCGCCGGTCGGCGGCACGCTCGGCGGCGCGCTTTTGCTGTTCGGCATCGAACAGCTTGGCGCGCAGCAGCGCCAGCGCCTTGGCGCGATTGCGGTGTTGCGAGCGCTCCTCCTGCACGACGACGGCAATGCCTGACGGGATGTGCGTTACCCGCACGGCCGACTCGGTCTTGTTGACGTGCTGGCCGCCGGCTCCGCCCGCCCGCATAGTATCGATGCGTAGATCGGACTCATCGAGCGCGATGTCGACATCCTGCGCCTCGGGCAGCACCGCGACCGTCGCGGTCGAGGTGTGGATGCGCCCCGAGGTCTCGGTGTCGGGCACGCGCTGGACACGGTGGACGCCCGATTCGAACTTGAGCCGGGCGAAGGCGCCGCGCCCGCGGATCTCGGCGACGATTTCTTTGTAGCCGCCCACCACGCCTTCGCTCGCGGAAATGATCTCCGTCTTCCATCCCTGCTTCGCCGCGTAGCGCTCATACATGCGCAGGAGGTCGCCGGCAAAGAGCGCAGCTTCGTCGCCGCCGGTTCCGGCGCGGATCTCCAGGATCACATTGCGCTCGTCCATGGCATCCTTGGGAACGAGCGCGAGCCTGATCGCGTGCTCGAGCGTGATTTGCTTGTCCTCGAGCTCCGCCTTCTCGCTCGCGGCAATGGCGCGCATTTCCGCATCGGCAGCGGCATCGTCGATGATCGACTGCAGGTCGGCGATTTCGGCGGACGCGCTGCGATAGCGCTTGATCGTGTCGATGATCGGTGCGAGTTCGGCAAGCTCGCGCGACAGCCGGACGAAGTCGTCGGGCGCGAGCTTTTCGGCAAGCTCCGCCTCGACGGCGGCGTGGCGCGCGATCAGTCCATCGAGTTTGGTTTGCGGCAGCATCGGCGTTACAGCGACAGTCCCTCCGCTTCGGCAAAGGCGTTGAGCTTGCCGCGGATCGAGCCGCCGCCATGCGCGCGCTTGATCAGCGGCAGGATCAGCCGCTCGGCCTTGGCGGCGTCGAGTTCGAGCAGCATGGCTTTCACGGGACCGACCGCCGACGGCAGAAGCGACAGCGAGCGGTAACCGATGCCGATCAGCGCCAAGGCGCCAAGCGGTTTGGAAGCGAGCTCGCCGCATAGCGTCACCGGCTTGCCATGGGCATGGGCCTTGTCGACGATCATCTTGAGAGCGCGCAGGATCGGCACCGAGAGATGATCAAAGCGGGTGGCAACGCGCGGATTGGCGCGGTCGGCGGCGTAGAGAAACTGAATGAGATCATTCGATCCGACCGACAGGAAATCCACCCGTTCGAGCAGTTCGTCGATCTGATAGAGCAGCGAGGGCACTTCCACCATGCTGCCGATCTCGACCCGCTCGGGCAGCCGGTGGCCGTGGCGGCGCAGATGGGTCAGCTCGCGCTCGACCAGGAGCTTTGCCTCGTCGAACTCCTGCACCGTCGCAATCAGCGGAAACATGATGCGAAGCTCGCGTCCGGCTGCCGCGCGCAGCAGGGCGCGGACCTGGCTGCGCAGCAGACCCGGCCGATCAAGACCGAGCCGGATCGCGCGCCATCCCAGCGCGGGATTTTCCTCTTCGAGATTGCGCATATAGGGAAGCACTTTGTCGCCGCCAATATCGAGCGTGCGGAAAATCACCGGCTTGCCGCCGGCGGCGTCGAGCACGCTGCGATAGAGCAGAAGCTGCTCGCTGGTGCGCGGAAACTGGGCGGCGACCATGAACTGCAATTCGGTACGGAACAGGCCGACGCCGGCCGCGCCGGTCTCGGCGAGATGCGGCAGGTCGACCATCAGCCCGGCATTGATCATCAGCGTGATCGGCTGGCCGTCCTTGGTGACGCAAGGCAGATCGCGCAGGCTGAGATATTGGAGCTGCCGGCGCGCGCGCAGCCGCACCCGCTCGACATAGGACTTCTCCATGTCCGCTGACGGACGGATATGCACGTCGCCGGAGCCGCCGTCGACCACAATGGCGTCGGTGGGATCGACCAGGCCGGTCGCATTGGGGACTTCGCCGACTGCAGCGATCCCCAGCGCGCGGGCGACGATGGTCACATGCGAGTTCGGCCCGCCCTCCTCGAGCACGAGGCCGCGCAGCCGGTTGCGGTCGTAGTCGAGCAGCGCCGCGGGCCCCATCGAGCGCGCGACGATGATCGCGTGCTCAGGCAGCTTGTCGCGCGTCGGCGCGTGGTCGTAGCCGAGCAACTGGCGCTGCAGGCGATGGGCGAGGTCGTCGAAATCGTGCAGCCGCTCGCGCAGATAGGGATCGGTCTGGCGCAGCATGCGGGCGCGGGTGTCGGACTGCACGCGCTCGACCGCGGCTTCCGCGGTCAGTCCGGTGAGCACCGCCTCCTCAAGCTTGTGCACCCAGCCGCGGTCATGCGCGAACATGCGGTAGGCCTCGAGCACGTCGCGGTGCTCTCCGCCCTCGGCGACCTCGCCGCTTTCCAGCATCAGGTCGAGCTCGGTACGCAGCGTCTGCACCGCGCCGCGCAGGCGGCGCAGCTCCTTTTGCACGTCCTCGGCAATGAAATTGGTGATCACCACGCGCGGCTCGTGCAACACGACATGGCCGAGCGCGATGCCGTCGGTAAGCGCCGCCCCGGTGACGTGCAGCGGCCGCCGCACCGCCGGCTCGGCGCCGGGCTGGGCCAGCGCCAGCAGTTCGCCGGAGGCGATCATCTCGCCGAGCACCATCGCCGTGGTCTGCAGCGCCTCGACCTCTTCCTCCGAATAGGTCCGGCGTGCCCGATTCTGCACCACCAGCACGCCCAGCGTATTGCCGGCCCGCAGAATCGGCACGCCGAGGAAGGAGCGATAGATTTCCTCGCCCGTCTCCGGACGATAGGAGTAGGCGGGGTGGGCCTGCGCGTCCGAGAGGTTGATCGGACTCGCTTCGCTGGCGACGAGGCCGACCAGGCCTTCGTCGGAGCGCATCACCGTTATATGCACGGCGTGGCGGTTCAGACCTTCGGTCGCATAGAGCTCGAGGCTGTTGTCGACGCGCAGGACATAGACCGAGCACACCTCCGCGACCATGTTCGCGGCGATCAGCACGACGATCTTGTCGAGGCGTTCCTGTGCGCTGCCCGGCTCCGCTACCACTTCGCGAAGCCTACGCAACAGCACGCGCGGACCGCCGAGCGCACCGCGCATTGCGTGAGGTCCTTCGGGTATCAAGGCCGGCAGCGCCGGCTCAGTTCAGGGGGATCGAGCTCGGGGCGAGCCGCGCGCCGATCCTGACAGGCTTTAGCGAATGGGGCGTGTATGCGGCAAGCAAAAGGGCGATGCTGCAGTGCACCCGCGACTTTGGTTTAAGAGCAAACCGCGGCTATCGCGGTCACGTCTTGTCGAGGCCGTAGAGCGAATGCAGTGTGCGGACCGCAAGCTCGGTGAAGGCGGCATCGATGAGCAGGGAAAATTTGATCTCCGAGGTGGTAATGGCGCGAATATTGATGGCGCGGTCGGCAAGCGCGCGGAACGCCCGCGCGGCGACGCCGGCATGGCTGCGCATCCCGATGCCGATGACGGAGATCTTGGTGACGTCGCTCGCGGTGTCGAGCCGCTCGTAGCCGATCTCATCGCGCGCTTCGGCGATGGTTACCTTGGCGCGCTCGAAATCGGCGGCGGTGACGGTGAAGGTGAGATCGGTCGTCTTGCCGTCGGCTGACACGTTCTGCACGATCATGTCGACATTGATGTTGGCTTCGGCGAGCGGTCCGAAGATCGCCGCGGCGACACCGGGCTTGTCCGCCACGCTGCGTATCGAAATCTGCGCCTCGTCCTTGGAGAAGGCGATGCCGGTGACGACTTCCTGTTCCATGATTTCGCTCTCGTCGCAAATCAGCGTTCCGGGCGGCGTGCGATCGGGATCGATGTCCTCCGGCCGATCGAAGCTCGAGCGCACGAAAATGCGTACATTGTGGACCATGCCAAGCTCGATCGAGCGCACCTGCATGACCTTGGCGCCGAGGGACGCCATCTCCAGCATCTCCTCGAAGGCGATGCGGTCGAGCCGGCGTGCCTTGGGCACGACGCGCGGATCGGTGGTATAGACCCCGTCGACATCGGTATAGATGTCGCAGCGATCAGCGCGGAGCGCCGCCGCCATCGCCACCGCCGATGTGTCCGATCCGCCGCGTCCGAGCGTTGCGACGCGGCCGCTTTCCGGATGAATGCCCTGGAAGCCGGCCACCACCGCCACCTCCTTGCGGGCGAAACCGCGGATCGGCTCCTCGGCATTGATATCGAGGATGCGCGCCGCCGCATGGGCGTCAGTGGTGACGACCGGCAGTTGCCAGCCCTGCCAGGAGCGCGCCGCGACACCCATGTCCTGCAGCACGATCGCGAGCAGGCCGGAGGTAACCTGCTCACCGGAGGCAACGACGGCGTCATATTCGCGTTGGTCATGGATCGGGGCAGCGGCGCGACACAGTTCGACGAGCGAATTGGTGGCACCGGCCATGGCGGAGACGACGACCGCGACGTCGTTCCCGGCGTCTGCCTCGCGCTTGACGTGACGCGCGACATTGCGGATGCGGTCGATATCGGCGACGGAGGAGCCACCAAATTTCATCACGAGGCGCGTCATGGCCAGCCGAGGGCTCCGGAGGGATGACAGGATGGGATCGCGACAGGCTTGTCTCGCGACGAAGGCCGGGCGAGAAGACGCGCATACATAACCGGCGAGGAGTCACCCTGGCAACTCCACAAGAGTCTCGCCATGCGTTTTGCGCAAGGCCAGGGCGCGATCGTTCGGATCGAATCGATCGCGCTCGCTATCTCTTTGTTTGGTTGCATGATCTTGTCCGAAAAGTCTGCTACTTTTCGCCATCATGCTCTAGCAGGCTGCGGAAAAAGGGTTGTTTGGAGGCGATTTCCTTGGTGTTTGCGACGACGCCGAAGCGATGGATGGGCTGTGACCGGCGACG
>JANQIP010000236.1 GCA_028282095.1 Xanthobacteraceae bacterium
GTCCGAAAAGTCTGCAACTTTTCGGGATCATGCGCTCTTTGTTCTGTCGCATGATCTTGTCCGAAAAGTCTGCAACTTTTCGGGATCATGCGCTTGCGATTCCAGCCGTGCGCATACTGCCGTAACCGGGCGGTTCCGGCAATTCCAGCCCGCGAGCTTCGGAGGGCGTTGATGGGCGAGCTTACATTGTGCTTCGATGGGCGAATTAGGGCAAACGGCCGCCGCCGGAACGGGGCCGTTCGCGCAGGGCTGGATTTCTTGACTTGCTTTTGGCCGGTCAGTAAGGTCCGCGCGGCTTTTACGGGGGCCGGACGTCGAAGCAATGTCATCAGCGCGCGGAGAGGCGGTTATGGCCGACAACGCGCATGATGAGGACGGCCGATCAACCGAGGAGGCCGCCCTCTCCGCGAGGCTCAGGCGTCTCGGCGAACAACTCGACCGTCAAGGGGCGGGTCGACCCGCCGAATCTAAGCCGGCCGAGGGATCATCGACCGGCCCGACGGGATTTGCCCGCGGGTTCCAGCTTTCCTCCGAACTGGTGGGGGGCGTGGTCGTCGGTGCCGTAATCGGGTGGTCGCTCGATTATTGGCTCGGTATCGCGCCGTGGGGGATGATCGTGTTCTTGCTGGTCGGCTTCGTTGCCGGCGTGATGAATGTGATGCGCTCGGCGGGGGTGTGGCCGAGCCGGGATGCGGGGAACCGCGAGAACTGACGGCCCGGGCGTTTCCCGGCCGCAAGAACAAGGGACCCGTGAGGTCATGGCCGACCCGATTAGCCAATTCGAGATCATCGATTTGGTCCCGCTCGGAAAGATCGGCAATGTCGAAATCTCGTTCACGAATTCGGCCTTGTTCATGGTGGTGGCGGTCTGCATCACCGCGTTCTTGCTGCTCGGCGCGACGGCGGGTCGGCAGATCGTACCCGGACGTCTGCAATCGAGCGCGGAGGTCGTCCACGAGTTCGTGGCGAACATGATACGCAGCACTGCCGGAGAAGAAGGGTTGCGCTTCTTCCCGCTGGTTTTCTCGCTGTTCATGTTCATCCTGATCGCCAATGTCGTCGGGCTCATTCCTTACTCATTCACGGTCACGAGCCACATCGTCGTCACCGCGTCGCTCGCCTTGATCGTGTTCTTCACGGTGCTGGTCTACGGATTCTGGAAGCACCGTTTCGGCTTTTTCCGGCTATTCGTTCCGCAGGGCATTCCCGGCTACATCCTGCCTTTTGTGGTGTTGATCGAGATCGTGTCGTTCCTGTCGCGACCGATCTCGCACAGCGTCCGGCTGTTCGCGAATATGCTGGCGGGCCACATCACGCTGAAGGTGTTCGCGAGCTTCGTGGGCGGGCTTGGCGCGCTCGGCGTGATCGGTTGGGCGGGCGCCGTGCTGCCGCTTGGGATGGTGGTCGCGATCACCGCGCTTGAGCTACTGGTCGCCTTTTTGCAGGCCTATGTGTTCACGCTTCTGACCTGCATCTATCTCAACGATGCCCTGCATCCGGGGCACTGAACCGCCTCGATTTCAATCCAGCACGAGAAGGAGCTTCCACATGGATCCGATCGCCGCCAAATATATCGGCGCTGGCATTGCCTGCATTGGCATGGGCGGCGCTGCGCTCGGGGTAGGTCAGATTTTCGGCAGCTACCTGGCGGCGGCGCTGCGCAATCCTTCGGCGGCGCAGGGACAGTTCGGTAACCTGATCTTCGGCTTCGCCATCACCGAAGCGCTCGGCATCTTCTCGCTTCTGATCGCGCTCCTGCTGCTGTTCGCAGTCTGAGCGAAGACGACATGCACGCGGGTGCGGCGAGCATCCGACCAAGCTTAGGAACGGCCGATGGCTGATCCCACTCACGCCACGACACAGGCCAAACCCGCGTCGGAGCATGGCGGCGGTTTTCCGCCTTTCAATGCGGATACCTTCGCGTCCCAGATGCTCTGGTTCGCGCTCTGCTTTGTCGCGATCTATTTGCTCATTGCCCGTGTGGCGATCCCGCGCATGAGCGGGATCCTCTCCACACGGCGCGCCAAGATCGATGCCGACTTTGCCGAGGCCACGCGCATGAAAGGGGACGCCGACGCTGCGGTCGCTGCGCACGAAAAGGCGCTGGTCGATGCCCGCGCCCGCGCCCATGCAATGGCGGTTTCGACGCGCGAGCGGCTCGCGGCCGAGAGCGAGGCGCATCGCAAATCGGTCGAGGACGAGCTCAACCGGCGCCTTGCCGAATCCGACAAGGCGATCGCCGCCAGCAAGGCTGACGCGATGACCAATGTTCACGGCATCGCCGTTGAGACGGCGGGCGCCATCGTCAACCGGCTGATCGGGACGACACCTTCGGATAAGGCTGTCAAATCGGCCGTCGACGAAGTTTTGGGCCGATGACCGGGTGAGCTGCTGATAGGGGCCTGTTCATGATCTACGAGGCCGACCTCTGGGTCGCAGTGGCATTCGTCCTGTTCCTGCTCGTCTTGGTGCGGCTGGGCGCGCACCGCAGCGTGTTCGGCGTGCTCGATGGCCGCCGCGACCGCATCCAGTCCGAACTCGACGAGGCGAAGCGTTTGCGTTCCGAGGCCGAGGAGGTGCTCGCTGAATACAAGCGCCGGCAGGCGGAAGCGGAGCGGGAAGCCGAAGCGCTGATCCGCAGTGCGGAAGAGGAGGGCGAGCGGCTGCAGACCGAGGCGCGCGCCAAAGTCGAGGAGTTCGTCGCGCGGCGCACCAAGATGGCGGAGAACAAGATCGCCCAGGCCGAAGCGCAAGCGCTCGCAGAGGTCCGTAGCGCTGCCGCCGACGCCGCCGTCGCCGCTGCCGAGAAGATTCTCGGCAATGCGGTGAAGGGCAAGGTCGCCGACAAGTTGATCGCCGACGGCATCCGCGACCTGCAGACGAAGCTCAACTAGCGCGCGATGGCTTCTCCTTGAATCAACCGCGCTCTCTTGCTCTTTAGTTTTGTCGCATGATCTTGTCCGAAAAGTCTGCCGACTTTGCGGGATCATGCTTGTGCTCATGATATTGAGAAACCTTGGTCTTTCGGACAAGACCATGCTCAAAACACGCAGGCCCGCGCGATCAGCTTGACGCGCCGTCTGCTCTCGCGCCTCTTGCCGTTCGCAAGCGCTGCCGCTACCACGTTTGCGTAACTTGAGCATGATCCCGAAAAGTTGCGGACTTTTGGGAAGAAGTCGTGCGCTTTAATCGACGCGGAGAAAAAAGTGTCCTTCCTTGCCCAATCGCTCGGCCGCATCAAGCCCTCAGCCACCCTGGCGGTGACCGATAAGGCGCGCACGTTGAAGGCGGCCGGCCGCGACGTCATCAGTCTCGGCGCCGGCGAACCCGATTTCGACACACCGGAGAGCATCAAGCAGGCGGCGATCAAGGCGATCGAGCGCGGCGAGACCAAATACACCGCGGTCGACGGCATGCCGGAGCTGAAAGCGGCCGTCATACGCAAGTTCAAGCGCGAGAACGGCATCGACTATAAGCCAAGCCAGATCACGGTCGGGAGCGGCGGCAAGCAGGTGCTCTACAACGCACTGATGGCGACCCTTGATCCCGGCGACGAGGTGATCATCCCGGCGCCCTATTGGGTGAGCTATCCGGAGATCGTGCTGCTTGCCGGCGGCACGCCGGTCGAGGTCGCAACGACCATGGAGACCGAGTTCAAGCTGCAGCCCGAAGCGCTTGAGCGCGCGATCACGCCGAAGACCAAATGGCTGATCCTCAACTCACCCTCGAACCCGACCGGCGTTGCCTATTCGCGCGCCGAGCTGAAGGCGCTTACCGACGTGCTGGTCAAGCATGCGCATGTGTTCGTCCTGACCGACGACATCTATGAGCATCTCGTCTATGACGACTTCGTCTTTTCGACCCCGGTCGAGATCGAGCCTGCACTCTATGACCGCACGCTGACCCTCAACGGCGTATCGAAAGCCTATTGCATGACCGGCTGGCGGATCGGCTTTGCCGGTGGACCCGAGCCCCTGGTCAAGGCGATGTTGACCGTGCAGTCGCAATCGACCTCCAATCCGTGCTCGATTTCGCAATGGGCCTCGGTCGAGGCGCTCGACGGGCCCAAGGATTTTATTCAGAAGCACAACCAGGTGTTCAAGGAGCGACGCGACCTGGTCGTCGGCATGCTCAATCAGACGAAGGGCTTGAGCTGCCCCACGCCGGAAGGCGCATTCTATGTCTATCCCTCCTGTGCCGGTGTGATCGGCAAGACCGCGCCGTCGGGGAAGGTGATCGATACCGACCAGGATTTCGCCACCGAGCTGCTGGATGCCGAGGGCGTTGCCGTGGTGCAGGGGTCGGCCTTCGGTCTCGGTCCGAATTTTCGCATCTCCTACGCGACCGCGACTTCTGCGCTCAAGGAAGCCTGCGCGCGCATCCAGCGCTTCTGCGGCAACCTGAACTGAGCGCTTGATGTGCGTTGCGCACCGGCCCGCCCTGCGCCCGAACAAGAGGTAAGAACAATGCGCAAATATGTTGCGATACTCGGTTTCCTTGCGGTGATGGCGATTGCGACTGCGACGACCTCGCTTGCGAAGGAACGCGTTCAGGCGGGCAGCCTCACCTGCGATGTGTCGGCCGGGATCGGGCTCATTGTCGGATCACAAAGGCTGGTCTACTGCACCTTTACGCCGGCCCTTCCTGGCCCGATCGAGACCTATACCGGCAGCATCACCCGGCTGGGCCTCGATCTGGGGGTCACCAGCGGCGGTGTCATGATCTGGGTGGTGTACGCGCCGACCGATCGGGCCGTCGGCGCGCTTGCCGGCGAATATGCCGGCCCCAGCGCGGAAGCGTCCTTCATCGCCGGCCTCGGCGCCAATGTCCTGATCGGCGGCTCCGGTAATACCGTTGCACTGCAGCCGGTTTCGGTCCAAGGCCAGACAGGCGTGAACCTCGCTGCGGGCATCGCCGGCTTAGAGCTGAAATTCGTACGTCAAGCCCCGCCACCGGTCCCGCCCCGCTGACTCGATCGCAGTGCGCTACAGATTGCGCTTTGGCGAGCGTGCATAGCTTCGCCGTCGCTGCGCGCTGCACTGGCCGGTTGCGGCGCCGGCAAGACGGGTTGGACTTGTCGGTCGTCTTTTCTGCGGCGAACGGCTTTTCCGCCTCGCCTGAAAACGCTCTAGGGTGTGATCGTTTCGGCTTGAATCGATCGCGCTCCCTGTTTCTTATGGGTCGCACGGTCTTTTCCGAAAAGCCTGCAAGATCATGCGCCAAGGCGCAGGGCTCGCAACGCGAGCGTGTGGCTGCACTCACCCTTGCCAAGTCGCGCCGCCACTGGAACCATAGCTCCAACCCGCGCGGGGCCGAGCTCAATAACGATGGAGAACAACATGGCAGATAATGGCGGCGGACCTAAAGGACCACGTTGCATTGCGATCGTCGGACCTTTCCAGAGCGGCAAGACGACGCTGCTTGAGGCGATCCTCGCCCGCACGGAAACGATCGGGCGCCAGGGATCGGTGGACGCCGGCTCGAGCGTCGGGGACGCCAGCAAAGAAGCGCGCGAGCATCGGATGAGCGTCGAGCTCACGGTGGCCAGCGCGAGCTTCATGGGCGACGCCTACACCTTTGTCGACTGCCCTGGATCGGTTGAGTTCATCAACGACATGCGTGCGGCGCTGCCGGCGGTCGATGCCGCGATCGTGGTGTGCGAAGCCGACGAGAAGAAGACTGCCCAACTCCAGCTCATCCTGCGCGAGCTCGAGGAACTCAAGATCCCCCACTTCCTCTTCCTCAACAAGATCGACAAGGCGGATACGCGGCTCACCGAGGCGCTCAAAATCCTGCAGCCGGCTTCGCGCGTGCCGCTCCTCATGCGCCAAATCCCGACCTGGAATGGCGACATCGTCAACGGCTTCGTCGATCTCGCGCTGGAACGCGCCTATGTCTACAAGGAGCATATGCCCTCGGAGATCGTTCCGCTCGAAGGCGAGGCGCTCGACCGCGAGAAGGAGGCGCGCTTCTCGATGCTCGAGACGCTCGCCGATCACGACGACGAGCTGATGGAGCAGTTGCTCGAGGATATTTCCCCGCCGCGCGACAAGGTCTTCGAGGATCTCTCAAGGGAGTTACGCGAAGGCCAAGCCTGCCCCATCCTCCTGGGCTCGGCGCTGCGCACCAATGGCGTGCTGCGGCTCCTGAAGGCGTTGCGCCACGAGGCACCGGACATTGCCGAGACGGCGAAACGGCTGGGCATCAAGCCGAATAACGAGGCGGTGGCCTATGTGATCAAGACGTTCCACACGACGCATGGCGGCAAGCTCTCGGTCGCGCGCGTGCTCTCCGGCCAGATTCCCGATAGTTCGACCCTGCAGACGCCGGAAACCGAGGCCGGCCGCATTGCCGGCGTCTTCAAGATGCTCGGCACGTCCAATGAGAAGCGGCCGGCGGCTGCCACCGGCGACACCGTGGCGTTCGGCAAGCTCGACGGCGCCAAGACCGGCGACACGATCTCGACCGGCAAGACGGCCTACCCGGCGGTCGCGGAGGAGGCTCCTCGCCCGCCCGTGCTGTCGATCGCAATCGCGGCGAAGGAGCGCAAAGACGACGTCAAGCTCGGCCAGGCGCTTGCCAAGCTGGTCGATGAGGACCCCTCGATCACGGTCGTGCATAACCCCGAGGCGCACGAGGTCCTGCTCTGGGGCCAGGGCGAGATGCATTTGCGGGTCGCGACCGAGCGGCTGGCCGACCGCTTTGGCGTTGCCATCGAGCGCCGGCGGCCGAGCGTGGGGTATCGCGAGACCATCCGCAAGCCGGTCACGCAGCGCGGACGCCACAAGAAGCAGTCCGGCGGGCATGGCCAGTTCGGCGACGTGGTGCTCGAGGTCGGCCCACTGCCGCGCGGCGACGGCTTCTCGTTCAGCGAGCGGATCACCGGCGGCGTGGTGCCGCGCAACTACATCCCCTCGGTCGAGGAAGGCGTGATCGACGGGCTCAAGCAGGGACCGCTCGGCTTTCCCGTGGTCGACGTCGCGGTGGCGCTGATCGACGGCTCCTACCACACCGTCGATTCCTCAGACATGGCGTTCCGCACCGCCGGCCGCATCGGCATCACCGAGGCGCTGCCGAATTGCAATCCGGTGCTGCTCGAGCCGATCCACCAGGTCGAGATCGTTTGCCCGAACGACGCGACCGCCAAGATCAACGCCATTCTGTCCGGCCGACGCGGCCAGATTCTCGGCTTCGATACCCGCGAGGGCTGGCCGGGCTGGGACGCCGTGCGTGCCTTGATGCCGGAATCGGAGATCGGCGACCTCATCATCGAGGTGCGTTCGGCGACCGCTGGCGTTGGCACCTTCACCTTCAAGTTCGACCACATGGCCGAACTCACCGGCAAGACCGCCGACCAGATCGTCGCCGCCCGCAAGGCGGCGGAGTGAGCCTCAAGGGGCAGGCTCCTCATCCTTCGATGGAAATGTAGGGTGGGCAAAGGCGCGCTACTGATGCGGCACCAACGCTTGGGCTCGTCTCATTGTGTTGGTGCCGCATCACAAAGTAACCGATTAGCTAGTGTTCCGGGCTGACGGTCCGGGATCGGATCGTCAGGTAAGGAACACTAGAGCGCGATGGCTTCAGGTTGAATCAATCGCGCTCTGGAATTGCCTTCTCCCCGCTTGCGGGGAGAAGGTGGCGAGCGGCGCTTGCCGCGAGCCGGATGAGGGGCTTGGGCTTTTCCGCGATGCCTGTGCTGGCCCCTCACCCGCTGCGCTTCGCGCGTCGACCTCTCCCCGCAAACGGGGAGAGGTAATGTGGGTCGGTGAGCTGGAGCAAATGTAGGGTGGGCAAAGGCGCGCTAGAGCGCGATGGCTTCAGGTTGAATCAATCGCGCTCTGTTTCTCTTTGTTTTGTCGCATGATCTTGTCCGAAAAGTCTGCCAATTTTTCGGGATCATGCTCTAACGGCGCGCCATGCCCACGCGATTGGGGCAGCGAACCCGCTTCGGTGGGCATGCTTCGCATGCCCACCCTACGGTTCTCGTCGAGAGGCGCCTCATCGTGAGAAGTGTGCGTAGCGCGGGTCTCGAAGGATGAGGGTCACATCCGCCAGCCATAGCGCGGCACGGTCGCCTTGAAGTGGCGGTAGTCCTCGCCGAATTTCCGCTCGAGATAGCGCTCCTCGCGCTTGACGACGCCGTAATGCAAGACCAGCGCCGCCGGGATCAGCATCAGCAATATGCCCGTTGAGGCGAGCGCAATGCCGAGCCCCGCCATGAGCAGCGCGAGCCCGACATACATCGGATTGCGGGTATGCGCGTAAATGCCGGTCGCGGCGAGCCGCGTTGCCGGCTTCCACGGCAGCGGGTCAGTGCCGACCCGGTGAAAAGTGCGCTCGGCAATGATCGCGATGGCTAGTCCTGTGGCCATTAGCAGCCCGCCCAGCGTGAGCCGCCCGGCAAGACCCAACGCGTCCTGGATCCCGCTTGTCGGCCACAGCCAATCGAGCGCGAGGCCGAGCGCGACCGCCGCAAACGCAATCACCGGCGGCGGCGCAATCACGCCGGCCTTATCAGGTGGGTTCGCTGTCATGGGTCGGAGATAGGGCCGCGCGCAGAACCGATCAACCACGAAGCTCCAATCGCGCTTCGTCAGACCGTCGTCCCGTATTGGGGGAGCGGTGTCCGGCGCCGGCGCAACGCGTCAAGTCTAATTGATCGCGCCCTGATTCTTCTTTGATCCTATGACCCCTTCCGAAAAGTCTGCCAACTTCTCGGGATCATTCTCTAGCTCACCGTCCGCGGAGTGTTACCTCTCCCCGCGAGCGGGGAGAGGTCGACGCGCGAAGCGCGGCAGGTGAGGGGGCTGCGACGCTGCCAAGGCGCCCGAGATCGTCTCAAGCACACCAGTTGCCTTGGTCAGACTATCGTTGTTCCTGAAGCGCGGAAGACGGCATCCCGTGATCGCGCGTTCGGTCTTGGTGGCATCTACGCGGCCGGTGTTTGCCCCTCACCCGGATTGCCGAAGCTCACGCTTCGACAATCCTACCTCTCCCCGCTCGCGGGGAGAGGTCATTCGCGATTGCTTCTCCTTGAATCAATCGCACTCTCGTACGCTTTGTTGGGTCGCATGATCTTGTCCGAGACGCCTGGCAACTTTTCGGGATCATGCTCGTTTGCGTCTTGAAGGGCCGAGGGTCACATCCGCCAGAAATGTAGGGTGGGCAAAGGCGCGCTCGCGGCGCGCCGTGCCCACGCGATTGGGGCGGCGAACCCGCTTCGGTGGGCATGCTTCGCATGCCCACCCTACGGCCAATTCGAGGCCGGGCTCTTGGTTTGGTCGCATGATCTTGTCCGAAAAGTCTGGCAACTTCTCGGGATCATGCGCTTTGCTTTGTTGGGTCGCATGATCTTGTCCGAAAAGTCTGGCAACTTTTCGGGATCATGCGCTTTGCTTTGTTGGTCGCATGATCTTGTCCGAAAAGTCTGGCAACTTTTCGGGATCATGCTCAGTCCTGCTCGAGACGGCTCCGGCCGCCGGCCGCCGGCCGCCTCAAAGCTCGCGATAGACCCGCTCGCGCCGTTCGTGGCGCTCTTGCGCCTCGATCGATAGCGTGGCGATCGGGCGTGCGTCGAGTCGCTTGATCGCGATCGGCTCCCCGGTCTCCTCGCAGTAACCGTAGGTGCCGTCCTCAAGGCGCTGCAGCGCGGCGTCGATCTTGGAGATCAGCTTGCGCTGACGGTCGCGGGCGCGCAACTCGATCGACCGCTCGGTTTCCGAAGAAGCCCGATCGGCAAGGTCGGGATGGTTCTGATTCTCATCCTGCAGGTGCGCGAGCGTTTCCTTCGCCTCCCGCAGAATGTCCTCTCTCCACGCCAGCAGTTTCTTGCGGAAATACTCCCGCTGGCGCTCGTTCATGAAAGGTTCTTTGTCGGTTGGCTGATAAAAGCCATTGCTGTTCGGCGCGCGCATGGCACGTTCACTCCCACCACAATCCTTCTTGGGCGCACGACTTCTCTGGTCGCATCGAAGGTTTGCGCAGGTATATACATTCCACACGACATATCAACAACAAGAGTTTGAGCAAATAGTCGCGAGCCCAAGTATCGGCTGCTGCAGTGCAGCGGTCTCGCTAGATCAGCCTCGGGCGGGCAAGCGGGCGTGCGCGTCAGGCCGGAGCCGGGTTCATCTTGGCGAGCTCGACTTCGACCCGAAGCTCGATCTCGGCCAGCAGGTCGTCAAGACCCGGATCGCCGGTTGCCTCTTTTAAGCCGGCGGCGGCCGTCTTAAGGCGGGCAACGACCTCACGGTCGAGCGTGCCCGCGAGCAGGCTGAGCTTAAGCTCCTCAAGCACATCGAGGGCGGAGCGCCCGCGGGCGACGGCGCGCCGGCGCCGCTCGGTGGGATCCTCAACGCCCTGCAGCGCAATGAGGGCATCGATCCCGGCAACGCTGCGGGGGGCAGCAGTCGCGGCCGGCTGCTGCGCGGTTGCGGCTTCTTGAAGGGTGAAGGTGCCCGACGTGTTCTGCCGTGCCGCCGGCTTGGCGCCGGGGGCCGTCGGTCTGTTCGGTCCGTGGATGCGCATGGCTCGCCGCTTCGCCGCTGATGGTTAGCCTCAAATTCTTACCATTATGGTTAACAGCGCCTTAAAGCCGGCAATTCTTGCCGGCCTGATGCGTCAAACGCTTCCTATCTTTGCCCGCGACACGCCCGGTCGAGACTAAATCACATTTAATAACAATTACATAGAGACGTTGGGCGACTGGCACAAGACTGGCAGTGCAAGCGGCGAAGACGTCCGTGCGGAGAGGAAGCAAGTGATGAAGCCAATGGCGACATGGGTGCTTGCCTTCACGCTTGCCTGCGCCGTCATCGCCGGCGGCGCTCCGGCCTTTGCCACCTCGCGGATCAAGGACCTCGCCAATATCGAAGGCGTTCGCCAGAACCAGTTGATCGGCTACGGGCTCGTCGTCGGGCTGCAGGGCACGGGCGATACCATCAACAACTCGCCCTTCACCCGCCAGTCGCTGCAGGCAATGCTGGAGCGGCTTGGTGTCAATATCCGTGGGCAGACGCTGCGCACCGGCAATGTCGCTGCGGTGATGGTGACAGGGAATCTGCCTGCCTTCGCGACCCAAGGGACCCGGCTGGATGTGACCGTCTCGGCGCTCGGCGATGCCAAGAGCCTGCAAGGCGGGACGCTGCTCGTCACGCCCCTCCTGGGCGCCGACGGCAATGTCTATGCCGTGGCACAAGGCTCGCTGGCGATCGGCGGTTTCCAGGCCGAGGGAGAGGGGGCCAAGATCACCCGCGGCGTGCCGACCGTCGGCCGTATCGCCAATGGCGCCATCATCGAGCGCGAGATCGATTTCGCCCTCAACCGGCTGACCCAGGTGCGGCTGGCGCTGCGCAATCCCGACTTCACGACGGCAAAGCGCATCGCGGCGGCCATCAACGACTTTCTCGGGATGCCGACGGCCGAACCGCTCGACCCCGCGACCGTGCAGATCAGCGTGCCGAAGGAATACACACGCAATGTGGTCGGCCTGCTGACCGAGGTCGAGCAGCTCAAGATCGAGCCCGATCAGCCGGCGCGCATCATCATTGACGAGCGGTCCGGGATCATCGTGATCGGGCGCGATGTCCGCGTCTCTACGGTCGCGGTGGCGCAGGGCAACCTCACCGTCACCATTTCCGAAGCGCCGCAGGTGAGCCAGCCGGCACCGTTCTCGGACGGCGAGACGGTGGTGGTGCCGCGTAGCCAGGTCGGCGTGGAAGAGGACGGCCACAAGCTTGCCGTGGTGCGCCAAGGCGTGTCGCTGCAGGAACTCGTCGACGGGCTGAACGCGCTCGGTATCGGTCCGCGCGACCTCATCGCCATCCTCCAGGCGATCAAGGCAGCCGGTGCCATCCAGGCCGACCTCGAGGTGATGTGATGACGCCCGAAACCGCTTTGTTACTAACGCCCGGCGGTGCCGCTTCGCTCGCAACGCGCGCGGGCGGTCGGGCGGACGCGGCGAGCCCGGCCGCGCAGGCGCGACGCGAGGCCGAGGCGTTCGAGGCCGTGCTCGTCAACACCATGCTCCAGCACATGTTCACAGGGATCGGCGAGGAAGGCCCGCTGGGGAACTCCGCCGGGATGGGCGTGTGGCGGTCGTTCCTCACCGAGGAATACGCAAAGGACTTCGTGAAGGCCGGCGGCATCGGGCTTGCCGATCACGTCTATCAGACGCTGCTTGCCGGCCAGGAAGCGCGAGCGGATGCTCCGGTGACGGAAGGAAGACGCCTATGACTAGTGAACAAGCCATGCCTGCGCCGATGCCCGCGATCGTAACCGCTGCCGAAGCCGAGGAAGCGATCCGCCGCCTCGACGAAACGGTCGATGCGCTCGAACAGCTCTTCGAACAAGAGGGCGCGCATGCGCGCGCCGGCCGCCTCGTGGAGGTCGCGCAGCTCGCGCCGCGCAAGGACGAACTCGCCCGCGCCTATCTTGCCGATACCCAGCGGCTCAAGGCGTGTCTGCCGCGGCTGCGCGGCGAACTCGGCGATGCGCTGATCGCCGTCAAAACGCGGCATGCCGATTTCCATGCGCGGCTGCAAGTCAATTTGACCGTGCTCGCCACCGCCCATGCGGTGTCCGAAGGGATCGTCCGCGGGCTGTCACAGGAAGTGACCCGCAAGACAACACCGCAGGTCTATGGCGCCTCGGGCCGGCAAACAAATGGCGGCGCACATCATGCCGGCCCGCTCGCTGTGAGCCGCACGCTCTAGTGTTCCGATTCTTACGGTCCGATCTCGGACCGTCAGCCCGGAAAACTAGCTGATCCAATGCCTTGTGATGCGGTACCCACACGATGAGACGAGCCCAAGCGTTGGTGCCGCATCACTGAGCCCGATCGCCGCAGGTTGACTCGATCGCGCCCTTTTTCCTCTTCACTTGGCCGCATGATCTTATCCGAAAAGCCTGTCAGTTTTTCGGAACGGCGCTGTGATACGCTTTCCGAGTGATTGCTTCGGGCTTATCTTCACCTCTCCCCGCTTGCGGGGAGAGGTCGACGCGCGAAGCGCGGCGGGTGAGGGGCCAGCAGCCCGGGCGAAGACGAAGAAGCCCCTCATCCGGCTCGCGGCAAGAGCCGCTCGCCACCTTCTCCCCGCGAGCGGGGAGAAGGTAACGTGGCGCAGGCAAGCTTGCGCAGCCTGCGCAGGCTTGGCTGCGTGCTCGCCGGGAGGGGGTCCACAGGACGGCCTCTGTCGCGGATGAAGCAGCCCCCTCCCTAACCCTCCCCCAGCCCGAGTCGGGTGTTCCCGACTTGGGCCACTCAAAAAAGGAGCCGAACACGGGAACACCCGCGTTCGGCGCGGGGGAGGGAGTAAGTCCTCAAACCACGGCACGGTTTGTCATCGAACTAATCAGCCGGAAGTAGTATCAGTTTTTCGGAATCGCGCTTTAAGCCGCCTTCTGTCGAATTGGGCACGGTCCCGACGGTTGACCTCAGCACGGCCGACACACCCCTTGTCGCCATCGCCAAATCGGTTTGGATATGGTTGGATATGACACGAAGCCTGACGATGCAATGCCAGTTGAATGACGGAAGCACAAACGAATGACCGGTTATGTTGACCCGACAAAAGAGGACTTCGCGCGGTTTCGCGAGATGCAGCGTGAGGGTCCGCTACACATGCTCAATCTGTTACGGTTTCGGGAAAGGGCCGCGTATGATGACGGCACCGTCGCAACAGGAGCGCAAGCATATCAAAACTACGCAAGGGAAAGCGGACCGATTTTCGCTCGCCTCGGTGGTCGACAAGTATGGGTCGGAATGCCTGAACTGACTTTGATCGGGCCTTCGCACGAGCAGTGGGACCTTGCGTTCATCGCCGAATATCCGAGCGTGGACGCTTTTGTTGCCATGCTACGTGACGCCGATTATCGCCGGGCGGTTCGCCATCGACAGGCTGCGATCGCCGATTCTCGTCTCGTACGCATGAGGCCGGCTTTGCCTGGTTCCTATTTCGGGGAAATCGAAACACAGCCGAACGCACCGACTGAATGAGGGCCGCGCTCGCCCGCTTGGTCCAATCGATGGTGCGAGCACGATCCAACGACTGCGGTCGTTTGTCGAACGAAGAGCGCGATTGCTTCTTGTTTGCGCCTGCGGACGGCGGAGCAGGTCGATGACGACCTAATTCGAACCCAAAAGAGAATCGGCCGTTGAGCGCTTCATTCGCTCGCCATGTGCGCAACCCTGTGTCGCTTCAAAGTGTCGGACGGACGCTCGCCGAATGCCTGCCGGTAGTCTCTGGCAAACTGTCCGAAATGCCAGAATCCGAACTCCGCCAGGATGTCGCTCACCTGGGCTTTGTCCGGGCTCGCTCTCGACAGCTCCGAGCGCACCGCGGCGAGGCGCCGCGCTTTGATGAATGCCGCGGGCGTCATACCGAACCGCTCTCGAAATGCGTATTCAAGGGTTCGCTCACTCACCTTGCTGTGTGCCCGCAATGCAGCCGGCCCCAACGCAGTGAGGTCCCGGGACTCCATCAACTCCAGGCTCATGCGGATCGCGCGCCGTCTGGCGCGTGGAGCAGGTTGAGGACGAAGTGCATGGCTTTCACGCCCAAGCCAGTTTGGCAGTAAAGCGATCAGGATTTCGGCAATGTCGTCCGGGCGCGCGACCGCAAGACCGTCGCGAAACGACCTGAGGCGCCAACGGATCGGATCGAGTATCGCCGCCGGTACAGGGAAGACTTCGGGCCGCGCACCGATTTTCGGCAGCTCCAACTCGAGCGCCACGGCGGCGTTACCGAGCGACTCCTCGCTGACCGAGAGCGTGTGGATATCAAAGTCGGCACCCGAGAGGCTGCGAAGCTCGCCGCCGACGGGAAACGCCAAGACCGTATCTGCATCGACATCATGACCGCGCCACCACAGCCCCCGCATTCCTGTTTCCTGAACAGCGAAGGTGACGAGGCCGGGTGGGGGCGCTCCGGCCTGGTCTAAACAGGCACGAAAGCGAGCATGGGCGAGCATTGAGCCGTTCACATTCGATTGAACGACACGACCGACGCGGGGCGTGCTCGCTGCGATAGAAAGCGGTTGGAATTCAAGGTTCCAGGCGCCAACGCATTCACGCATTCGTTCAAGATCATCGAACTCGGCATCGAGCACTCGCATATCCGACGTCCTCTCTTGGATCCTTAAAACAGTTCTTTGCGGTTTTTCGATAACGCCGGAATCTGCGTTTAGTTTATCTATCGGCGGCTTTTTCTGGGGCTCGGCGACGTCGTAAGGAGACGAACATGGAGCAACGTAGTTGGAGGCCCCACGGGCTTGCAACAGCCACAATCGCGACCGCATTGGTTTTTGGCTCGGTGCCTGCCTCCTTCGCCCAGGACAAGATCGTCCACGACGCCGAGTACTACGTGCTTGAAGCCCAACACGGCAAGGAATGGGCCGCTCAAGATATTGCTTTGCAATCAAAGCTCGACGAGTTGAAGAAGAAGCACGGCCGGCCGCCAAACATCATCCACATCATGTGGGACGACACGGCTTACGGCGATGTGGGCATCCCGGCGATACAGAAAGTGCGCGGCCTGACGACGCCAAATATCAACCGGCTGGCGGACGAGGGCATTCTATTCACGCGCATGTATACCGAGGTCGGGTGTACGCCGAGCCGCGCGGCCGTCGTCACCGGACGGCTCGCGATTCGCAGCGGCATGTACAATATCGGCATGCTGCTGGAAAGCCACGGCATGCGCGGTGAAGAAGTAACCATGGCCGAGGTGCTGTCCAAGGCCGGCTACGCCACGGGGTTCTACGGCAAGTGGCACCTCGGCGATATCGAAGAGAGCTATCCGAACAACCAGGGTTTCGATGAAGCGTTCTTCACCGGCTACAATCAGATCCTGTCACTCAATACCAAGCTTGCCGAGCGCGCCAATGCATCCATAGGTTTGCATGAGGACATCCTGCCGCCCGACCCCTACAAGCTCGACAACACATTCGTGACCAAGGGCTGGGTCATGGTCGCCGAGGGCAAGAAGGGTGAGAAAGCCCGTCAGTGGGGTGACAACTCCCACGACACTTACATGAAGATCGATCCTGAAGCCCAAAAGCGCACGCTGGACTTCATTGAACGCAACGTGAAGGCCGGCAAACCGTTCTACATTGCCAATTGGCCGGTGTTGGCGAGTTTCCTTCCCAACCCGAACAAGTGTTCGGTGGCGCGAAGCCTTCTGCAAGACGCGCTGCAATGCAATATCGATCCCTTCATCGCCAAGCTGATCGCCAAGCTTGAGGAGCTGGAGATCGCAGACAATACCCTGATTGTCGCGATGGCCGACAACGGACCGATGTCCCACAATCCACCGCCGGGCCTTGGGATGGCCGAAACGATCTTTCGCGGCGGCAAGGGGGACTTCTTGGAGGGCGGTGTTCGCGTACCTGCCTTTGCCTGGTGGCCGGGCGTCATCAAGCCGGGCCAAATCGTTGGCGATATCATTCACGAGACGGATCTGTTCACCACGTTTGCGCGTTTGGCAGGCGCGATGCAGCACATCCCGACCGACCGCATTATCGATGGGATCGACCAGACCACCTTGCTGTTCGAAGGCGATACCAATAGCCGGCGCGATTATGTGTTCATCTACGCGGGACCGCAGCTTGGTGCGACCGTGAAGGGAAACTACAAGCGCCATTGGATCTCGCCGGACCCTGTCGGTGAAGCGAGCGGTATTCCCGCTGCCTTCTACTTTCTTCCCGCCGATCCGCGGGAGAAGACGCCGATGCTGACCAACCTCATTCACCTCAAGTCGCCGTTCAATCGCATGAAGCTGCGGCACGAACTGTGGAAGAAGAAGTATCCCGACGCCAAGGAAGCCCATGGCGTGCCGTGGGCCGGTATTGCAAAACCGTCGCCCGAGGTCGAGGCTCTGGGAAAACCCAAGCTGGATCTATCAAAGGTGCCGTTCGATCCGCTGGAGTATATCGAGCATCTCGATCAGCTCCCGTTCGATCCCAGCATGGATCCGGACTTCGGGCAGTAGCCGTCCGGAAGGCGCTCGGTGGAGGTGCCAAAGCAGTCTCGGGGGCACCGGCAACCGCTCTTTCGGCGCCGGTTCCCGCTGCGGGCGTCGCCGTTAAGTTCGCACGCGGCGCCTTGGAGCTCGGGCTTCTGGGAGGAGATCATGAATCCGAAAGGTGGATTGACGGCCGTTCTGGCGATCGTGGTCATCGTTTTCTCGGTGGCGGCTCATGCGGACGAGCGGATCATCGGCCTCGAAGGCCAGCCGAACTTCCGCGATATCGGAGGCTATGAAACGAGTGACGGCCGCAAGATCAAGCCCGGCCTCATCTATCGTTCCGGCGAACTGCCAAGATTAACCGACGCGGACGTGGAGAAGTTGCGGGCGCTGGGCGTGAAGACCGTCGTCAATTTTCTCACGCCCGATGAAATCGCGTATCGCGGGAAAGACCGCCTGCCGGAGGGCGTTCGCGAGATCATCATTCCGATTACCGGAGAAATCGCGGACGTTCCGGACGCCACCGCCCAACTCGTCGAAGCACGCAAGACAGGCGACTTCCGAAAATTTCCGCCGGAGTTCAACCCGCAAGTTCATAAGGACCTGGTGAGCGGCGTCGCCGACAAGCAATACCGCAAGCTCTTCGAGATCCTTGCGGATAAGTCAAACTATCCGTTGGTCTATCATTGTTCGCACGGCGTGCACCGAACCGGAACCGCGACGGCGCTCTTGCTGACCGCCCTGAATGTCCCTTGGGAGACGGTGCGCGACGATTACCTCTTGTCGAACGTCGCGCGGCAATCGGAAGTGACCCCGCGCATAGCGCAGCTTGAGGGCCTGGCAACCAAGGTTCTAATGTCGGATGACGATCGCAAGGCGAACAGTGAGGCCATCCGCGCCTTCTACGTCTTGCAGCCGGAGTATATCGATGCGTCTCGTGGCGCGGCGGTGGAAAAATACGGGTCGCTCGATAAATACCTCCAAGAAGGGCTTGGCCTGGACGATCAAAAGACCGGCCGCCTTCGCGATTTGCTGACGGTCCCGAAAGGCGAGCAGGCAAATTAGCTGCGCACACCAAGGGGCAGTGCCGCCGCTCGCAGATTGTGAATGTCTGCTATTGGTACAGCGCGGCCTTCATGAGGGCTGCGCCTCCTTTTGGAAAAAGTGGCCTTGGAAATAGACCGCGAGCGGGTTCTCGATCTGCAACGTGCCTATGTCGACAAAATGCGGGCGCAACGAATGCCGCAGACGCTGGAGTTCGACAAGAACGAGCTCGTTGTGCTGCCGGGTGCGTTCCCGCCCTATCTCGACTCCACATTGATGATCCGCGCGATGACGATCTACAATGGGGATCATGTGCTGGAAGTCGGCACCGGCTGCGGCATCATCGCTATCGCCGCCGCGCAAAGAGCCGCGAGCGTCGTTGCGACCGACATCAATCCGGCAGCCGTTGAATCGGTCCGCCTCAACGCTGAGCGTTTTGGACTGAGCGATCGATTATCGGTGGTCGAAGCCGATCTGTTTCCCGCGCACAGGGCGGAGCGCTTCGACGTCGTGATCTTCAATCCACCTTATACGGATCATCCTGCCGCTGATGTGATTGAGCGATCCGTCTGGGATCCGGGACACGAGACAGTCCGCCGTTTTTTCTCCGCGGTCGCAGATGTGCTGCAGCCGGAGGGCCGCATCTATCTCGGTTGGGCCGATTTCGCCGACCTTGAGTTTGTCGAACAATTGATCGTGGAGCACGGAGGGCGATTTCGGCGCATCGACCAAGCCCACGACGATGTTAGCCTTTTTGTCGTCTACGAGGTGACGCTGCTCACAACATGACGATCACTGCCAGCTCATGTCCGGCGGACGCTGGTCTCCGCGCCAGTAACAGAGAAACTCGCGGAACGTCATGATCATCCGATTGCGCAATGTGAAGATCCATCGACGAAGATGACGATCAAAAAAAGGACATATGTTGCCGAGACGACTGCGGGTTCATGAGGACGGACTGATGAACAACCGAACCGGCAAGACCGTACTGGTGACCGGCGCGTCATCGGGCATCGGCAAGGCGACCGCCAAAACCTTGGTTGAAAACGGATATGTCGTTTACACGGCTGCCCGGCGCACTGAGAAGATGGATGATCTGAAAGCGCTCGGCTGCATCCCGCTCAAGATGGATATTACCAAGGACGAGGATATCGTCGCAGTGGTCGACCAGATCGCGCGCGAGCATGAGGGCGTCGATATTCTGATTAACAATGCCGGGTTCGGCCTGTATGGCGCCATGGAGGACACGAGCCTTGACGATGCGCGCTACCAATTCGAGGTGAATCTGTTCGGCTTGGCGCGGCTGACTCAGCTTGTGCTGCCGCACATGCGTGAGAAGAGAGCGGGAAAGATCGTCAATATCTCGTCCATCGGCGGCAAAATCTATGCGCCCCTGGGGAGTTGGTATCACGCGACAAAACACGCGCTCGAGGGCTGGTCAGACTGTCTTCGTCTGGAACTGAAGCAATTCGGCATTGACGTGGTGATTATCGAGCCGGGCATCATTCAAACCGATTTCGGGGATGTCATGACCGGTCCGATGCTGAAGCGATCTGGCCATGGGCCCTATGCGAAGCTTGCCAACGCCGTGGCCGGCGTCCAGAATCGAGAATATGAAAAGGGGAGCGGCTCTCCACCCCAAGTTATCGCGGATTTGATTGTGAAAGCCGTTCGATCGGGTAAGCCGAACACGCGGTACGCTGGCGGCAAATACGCCACACTCTTGCTGTTCATTCGCAAATGGTTCGGCGATCGCGTTTTCGACCGAATTGTCATGAGCATGATCAAGTAGCGGCAGAAGAACCACGCAACGCCGACAGGCGACAATCGTCACAGCGTCAGCAGCGAACAGCCCGCGAGTCCGGGGCCTGATCATGACTCCACGAATTCCGACAGTCAGAGCCGCCTATCGGCTATCGCGTGTGACACTGACATGAAGATTTACCACAGAGCCCTCGTTTCGCTTGTTGTTGCAGCGGTGCTCGTTTCGGCTGCTACGACGGCGCTTGCCACTTTGCGAACACCGAGACACGAGGGAAAGGCCGGGGTCGTACTCCTTCATGGGCTAGGCCGTAGCAAGTACGCCATGTGGTTGCTCGAACGCCGGCTCGAAAACGCGGGATTCCGAGTCGAGAGTATAGGATACCGATCGCTAAGCGAGTCGCCTGACCAGATCCTCGACGCGATGGCGCGGAAGATTGCAAAGTGCTGCATCGGCAAGTCGAGCGAATTGCATTTCGTCGGTCATTCTCTCGGGGGACTGCTCATCCGAGCTTACTTGGCGAATAATACCGTCCCCAATTTGGGCCGCGTCGTTCTAATCGGCACGCCCAATAGAGGCAGCGAGATTGTCGATAAGTATAAGGATAAATGGTGGCTCAAATTGTTGGGGCCGACCGTGCAAGCTTTGGGAACACAGCGCGGCAGCTTGGCGCGATCGCTCCCCCGGCCGAATTACCCGCTGGGTGTGATTGCCGGAAAAAAGTCGGAGATATTGCGCAACGAACATCTGCTGCCAGGACCCGATGACGGTCTGGTTTCGCTTGAGTCGACGAAAGTGAGAGGCATGCAGGATTTTGTCGTCGTCGAGTCAGGTCACTCAATGATGCGCTACGACAAGGATGTTGCGGACCAAACGATCAGCTTCTTGCGGACCGGACGATTCACGAGAAGCGGGCGGTAGAACCACTGCGCTGTACGCCACGTCACGCGAAATCCTCAGGACAGAACATGCCTGCGAACGCTCTCGGCCAGCCCATTGGTCAGCCGGTCTTGGATTGGCAGCCGGCGTCGCCGCCGCCTTGCACACCGATGGAAGGAACGTTCTGCCGTGTCGAACCGCTTGATGTCGATCGCCACGCAAGCAGTCTGTTCAAGGCATTTCTTATGGACGAGGACCAAAGGAATTGGACCTATCTGCCTTATGGCCCCTTTGAGACTGAATCTGATCTCCACGAGTGGATGGTCACCTCCTGCCTCGGAAGCGATCCCCTTTTTCATGCGATTGTGGACAACCAAACGGCCAAAGCCGTCGGGCTTGCAAGCTATCTCCGGATTGACCCAGCAGTCGGCGTTATCGAGACCGGGCACATCCACCTTTCTCCACTATTGCAACGTCGCCCCGCCGCCACCGAGGCGATGTTCCTGATGATGCGCCGGGTCTTTTCCGAACTCGGCTACCGGCGGTATGAGTGGAAATGCGATGCGCTGAACGCGCGGTCACGTCGTGCCGCCGAGCGGCTTGGCTTTCGCTTTGAAGGGATCTTCCGTCAGGCGACGATCTACAAGGGGCGCAATCGGGATACCGCGTGGTATTCCATTCTTGATGGTGAATGGCCTTTGCTCGAACAAGCTCTTTGCCAATGGCTTGATCCAGAAAATTTCGATGAGCGTGGCCAGCAGAAGGTCAGCCTGACAGCGTTTGCGGAGAGTGTGGAAAGGGCTGAGCTGGCATAGCTTGCAGATGCCGAACAATGGACCGGCCTACGCCTTCGAGTGCAGGCCTCGATCAGTCAGGACCGCCGAAGCCCGAATACTCTCAAGATATTATTGGGCTAGGATCTCCGCCTTGAGGGCGCAGAGGTCGATATACTTGACTGTCTTGCGCCTGAAGCTGCCGTCCAGGCAAGAGGTCTTCAAATCGGGGGCGTGGCCGAAGGCGAGGCGGCAGCCGTCAGGTGAGACCGCCAAGTTCTCAACGAACCCCCACGCCAGCTTGACCAAGTCACCATCCGCGGTGATCAGGAAAATTCCGGAATCGCCAATGTCGGTGCCGCATTCGTATTCTCGTTTGTCCAATGCCCAGCCGAGCGCGGTGCGGACCACTCGGGAGGACGACATCTCCGGCAGACAGGCCTCCTCGGAGGCGCCCTGACCCGGAATGAGGCGCCACACCCGGCGGCACGACGCGTTCCGCTGCGCATCGGCAACAACCAAGTAACCCTCGCCATCCGCGGAAATGCCTTTGGGGCTCACGATCGCCTGAGTGAATGGCAGGTTGACCGACTGCCCGTCGTCAGCCAGCAGGTGGGCCTTGTCTGCGCTGTTCGGACGGCCGAGGTCGACGATCCCGTGCCCGGGGCGCAGAGGTACCACGGTGTGGCCGGAAAGCTCCGATGGTTGCGATTGAAAGGAGCAGGTGAATGGATTGAACGCCCGATCCGCCGCTTCGGCTTTGAGCGACTTATCGACCATCGCGTCGGGTTTGCCGATACGAAAGGTGGGTCCATTCTCAGCGTCTTTGACAATCCGATAGGAAAACGTCCCGGTCTCGCGCGCGAAACAGGGCTTGGAGATTTTGGTACGGGTCAGCGTGTTGAGGCCATCATCGCGCGACCAGGTGCTCAAAGGATGGTCGAAGGTGCCCATGGGATTGGAGCGAGTGGCCATGGCGACCTGTTCCATCCGCTGGAACAGCAGCCGCTCATTGTCCATCCAAACCAGCCCAAAGTCGACAAAAGGTATCTTGGTATCGGACAGCCAGTGGGCAGGCGGCTCCTTGGTACAGGCTGTGAGCATCAAGGATGCCAGAAGCGCAAGGCAAGGCATGGCGCCGATACGCTGTTTCGCCTTGTCGCCGTATGGCTGACTGGTGCGGGCGGGACGGGCGGTGCTGGAGGTCTGGCATTCCTCCCCCGGCGCTTCGGGGATCATCGCGCAGTCTCCTTGTTGGAGGTGTCATGGCGCAACGGCCGTTCTTTGTGTTGCAGCCAGCTTGAACGCCCGCGCAGTTACCGACACCGCGGTGCCTGTGTCGGTGACATGGTCACAAATTGGCGGAGTTAGAAGGGCAATCCGTATGTGATTACGACATGGCCGGCATGCCGATTGTCGCCATCGCCGAAAGTCTACCTTCGGCGGTGAAGTGGCAGCGAGCCAAGAGTCAAGCCGGCCGATCAGAAAACAACCTAACTCGGAGACACCGGAATCCTACGCGCCGCGCGCCTTGTTCGCCGTTCTTTGCGGAACACTGCTTCGCCTCAGAGTGTCCGACGGACGTTCGCCGAATGCCTCCCGGTAGTCTTTGGCGAACTGCCCGAAATGCCAGATTCCAAGTCTGCGAGGATGTCGCTCACCTGGGCTTTGTCAGGACTTGCTCGATATAGCTCCGTGCGCACCGCGGTTCTCGGATTTCTCGCTCGTGCCCCGGTCGGTTCCTGCCTCTTCGCTCGGCACAACGACTTTGTTCCCGCCATCGATGAACTCGCGGGGCGTGAAGGCGCTGAACGACCATGTGCGGTCCAGAATGGAAAGAAAAGCACGAACACCATCAAACCTCTCTCACGACATCGTCCGGAATGCTGCTCCTCCATTCGCCAAAGCATGAACCCGCGAAGCCTGCAGACTCTTCGGACAAGATCGTGCAACAAGACAACGAGAAAGAGAACGCGACCGGTTTCAACCGGAGCGATCGTGGCCCAAGCAATTGGCGCTGTCCGAAGCGCCAAGACAAGATCACATTGATGCCTTGCCTTGCGTGGAACCATCAGGACAGAATATGCCTGCGAACTCTCTCGGCCAACCCATTGGCCAGCCAGTCTTGGATTGGCAGCCGGTTTCGCCACCCCCTCGCACCGCGATCGAAGGCACGTTCTGCCGTATCGAACCGCTCGATGTGGATCTCCACGCACGCGACCTGTTCACCGCATTTCGTATGGACGGCGATAATAGGAATTGGACCTATCTGCCCTATGGCCCCTTTGGGACCGAAGCTGATTTCCACAAGGATGGTCACATCCTGCCTCGGAAACGACCCGCTCTTTCATGCGATTGTAGACAACGACACAGCCAAAGCGGTCGGGGTGGCGAGCTATCTCCGGATTGATCCCGCAGTCGGTGTCGTTGATACTGGGCACATCCACTATTCTCCCCTGTTGCAGCGCCGGCCCGCCGCGACCGCGGCCATGTTCCGGATGATGCGCCGGGTCTTTTCTGAACTCGGCTACCGGCGATATGAGTGGAAATGTGACGCACTGAATGCGCGGTCACGCCGTGCGGCCGAGCGCCTTGGCTTTCGTTTTGAAGGGATCTTCCGTCAGGCGACGATCTACAAGGGCCGCAGTCGGGATACCGCGTGGTATTCGATTCTCGATCGGGAATGGCCTTTGATCGAACAAGCCTTCTGTCAATGGCTTGATCCTGCAAATTTCGATGTGCGTGGCGAGCAGAAGGTCGGTCTGGTGGTGTTTATGAAAAATACGGAAAAGAGCTGAAATGGCATAGGTTGCAGATACAAAGAATCGACCGGACCGGCTCAGAGCACGGTCGATCTAAACCAACTTTATCTAACCTGGCCTTCCCTCTAACCCGTCACTGTTCAAACCGCACAGGGTTCACTGGCACGCCTCGAGAGAATCCGAGTTCGTAACTCTTTACATGTTCTTTTCCTTGATCCAATTACATATCAGCACAATAGCATCCGCACGCAAAAAGGCGAGGCTGTGCTGCAAATTTTCTTTTCTCGGACTATCTTCCGGACCAGCAATCCCATCAGACTCTTTTTCGGAACCCGGTGGGTCAGCCGGTAGCTGTACGACCTGCCAGTTTCCCGCAGGTGTCGGCTCTGCTGTAACTTCGACAAATAAGGTTGTTATCATGAATTCGTTGCCGTAAGCCAAGGTCCCGAGAAACAATATCGACGGCAACAACAAGGTTGCAAATATAGTTAAAATAATTACAATCGTTAGTCTTATAACTAAGTCAACCGCACCAAAAAAAGCTACTGTAACAAAGGCGGTAATGAATGAGATTACCGCCATCACAAGTATGCCTTCAATTAAAACAAGCGTCTCCTCATCGTAAAGTAGGAGTACGGATATTGCCAGAAAAAATATTGCGCCAATGAAGACGAAAAAAATCAACCACTTCTTAAACCGTTCGTATTTGACCAAAACAAATTCTGCTACTTTTGAGGGGCGAGAAAGGAGCCAGAATGCTATCCAGCTAAGCAGATGAACTGCGCCGAGTGCAGCAGAGGCCTCATCACCAGTTGCCCGTAACAGAAGAACCTTCGAAGGATCGATGCTATCGCTATTAGTTTTTTGCGATAGTTTATAGATTGTTGGCAGGCGAACTTTGAAAAAATACAACAGAATTAATGCGGCAATGATGGCTGACAACAAAACAGATGCGATCTTCGCATTGACAGTCGATAGTTCAACAAGATTCAACACTATACCAAATGTGATATACATGCCAGAAGCCAGAACAATAAACAGGGAAACAAAAATTGATAATTTGGTGTAAGAATCCAAATGCCTTTTTCTTGCATGCAAGAACGGCGTCGAAAGTAATATAACTCCGTCGACATATTCCATTACATCGGGCGTTAACGAATCAAAAACTATATTTCCTCCATGGCTGTGAGCGATAATATAGTTCTTATCTTTCTTTATCGATTTTACTCCTTTCTTCAGAAATCTCTTTCTTAATTCCTCGCTTGCTCGGCCTCTGTCAATAAAAGAGTTTCTCCCTGACCATTGAAGCTCATCAATTTGCACCGGAACGTCCGCCGTTTCTTTTAAAGCCATGCATAGTGGCGAGTCAGGGCTAATCCAGCTTGCATCTCGAGACCATGTCCCGTGGATAAGCGTAAATGTCTGACCGGCACGATCATTACTGACAACGGGATGAGCTTTTGCATTAGAGGC
This sequence comes from Xanthobacteraceae bacterium, assembly GCA_028282095.1. Classification (GTDB taxonomy): domain Bacteria; phylum Pseudomonadota; class Alphaproteobacteria; order Rhizobiales; family Xanthobacteraceae; genus Rhodoplanes. Next base: position 25,658 of record JANQIP010000236.1, read on the forward strand.
GGAAAAAAAGAGTCTATTAATTATTAATAAGATTAAATATGCAACAAAAGAAAGAGCCACGGTCGCCTTTATCCAATACAGCAAAAATTCAAAAATCGCCCATAATACGCTTAGCATTCGAGGCCCTCTGAGTCTGAAAGCCCGACAGGGGGATGAGGTTTGAACTCGCATAATGCCCAAGAAGTTGCGGCAATACAAGTGTGCAACTATCAGAATATTGTGATATCCTTGGGAGTCGGCCTATTCTGATATTGGGGCGGTTTCTTTAGTTGGTATTGCAGTGTGCCGAAATGCAGGAGTTCTCGAAGGGGGTGGGAATGTCCGTCGTTGGAAATCGTACAGTTCAGGGCACTACGGCGATGCAGTCACTCATCGGCCGAAGCGGACCTTCGGTGAGGTGGGCCTTCCCTCTAACCTGAGCCGGCGGGAGAGGTCGTTTCGCCACAGGAAAGCCGACAACTCCGAGATGAGCGGAGCGAACCCCAGATTCTCCAAATGGCGACGGAGGTAATGCCTGCCGGCCCGCTAGCAGTCCGCTGCACGCACTAAGGAGACGCCGGGAAATAAATGAACCGTGCAACGTTAGACATTCCGGGCATTTTCCTGCAAAATGACCGCCAACTCGATTCACTTAATTCCCCAAGTTGCCTAATCCAAAAAACCGTTTTCCTGAGCGAGCGCCTTGAGCGAGATCTCCGGGCGTGCGCCCATGTGCTGGATGATCTCCGCCGCGGCGAGCGTGCCGAGCCGCGCGGCATCCTCGGTTGCAAGCCCGCGCGCGACGCCGAACAGAAATCCGGCAGCAAAAAGATCGCCGGCGCCGGTGGTGTCGACCACGCGTTCGACCGGCACCGCATGCACGCCTGTCGTGCTTTCGCGCGAGACGATGATGCAGCCCTTCTCGCTGCGGGTCACGACAGCGAGCCGTGCATCGGCGCGCAGCGCGCCGACAGCCGTGTCGAAATCGGCGGTCTGATAGAGGCTGTGCAGCTCGGCCTCGTTGGCAAATAGTAGGTCGACCATTCCCGAACGGATGAGATCGAGAAACTCGTCGCGCCAACGATCGACGCAGAAGGAATCCGACAGCGTCAGCGCAACCAGCCGCTGCGTCTCATGCGCGATCTTCGCCGCCTTGATGAATGCGTCCTTGGCGTCTCTCGGGTCCCACAAATAGCCCTCAAGATAGGTGATCGCCGCATCGGCGATCGCCTGTGGGTCGATATCGTCCGGGTGCAGGTCCTGCGCGGCGCCGAGATAAGTGTTGAGCGTGCGTTCGCCATCCGGCGTCACCAGGATATAGCAGCGCCCGGTCGAGGAGCCGTCGGCGGCCGGCGGAGTTTCAAAGGCGACCCCGGCCGCCCGGATGTCATGGGTGAAGACCTGCCCGAGCCCGTCGTTCTTGACCTTGCCGACGAAGGCGGCGCGCGCCCCGAAGCTTGCGGCCCCAACGATCGTATTCGCGGCGGACCCGCCCGAGACCTCCACGGTCGGCCCCATTGCATCATAGAGTGTTTCGGCCCGCGCCTCGTCGATCAGCGCCATGCCACCTTTGCGCATCTGTTGACCGATGAGAAAGTCGTCCTCGGCGCGGGAGATCACGTCGACAATGGCGTTGCCGATGCCGAGCACATCGAAGCGGGAAGCGGGCATGGGGCGGTGCTCACGAAATGGTGGGGAGGGCGGAAGGGAAATTCCGGCGCACTATAGCGATCCTGCGCCCGGTTTCAACGGACCTTGCGCATTAAGGCCCGGCCATGGCATGCACGCGCGCTTGAGCCAGGAGCCATGCGATGACCTTCAAGGAACGGGTATTCTCCGGGGTGCAGCCGACCGGCAATCTGCATCTCGGCAACTATCTCGGCGCGATCGCGCGGTTCGTCGCTTTGCAGGACAAATTCGACTGCATCTACTGCGTCGTTGACATGCATGCGATCACCGTCTGGCAGGATCCGACCGAATTGCCGCCGGCCACCCGCGAAGTGACCGCGGCGTTTCTTGCCTCCGGAATCGACCCGAAAAAGCACATCGTGTTCAACCAGAGCCAGGTGGCCGAGCACGCCGAGCTTGCTTGGGTGTTCAACTGCGTCGCCCGCATGGGCTGGCTCAACCGCATGACCCAGTTCAAGGAGAAGGCCGGCAAGGACAAGGAGAACGCTTCGGTCGGCCTGTTCGCCTATCCGACGCTGATGGCGGCCGACATTCTCGTCTATCGCGCCACCCATGTGCCGGTGGGCGAGGATCAGAAGCAGCATCTCGAGCTTGCGCGCGACATCGCGCAGAAATTCAACAACGACTTCGACGCCTCGATCAAGGCGCATGGCTTCGGCGAGGCGTTCTTTCCTCAGCCGGAGCCGCTGATCACCGGGCCGGCGACGCGCATCATGAGCCTGCGCGACGGCTCCAAGAAAATGTCGAAGTCGGAGCCCTCCGATTATTCGCGCATCAATCTCACCGACGATGCCGATACCATCGCGCAGAAGATCCGCAAGGCAAAGACCGATCCCGAACCGCTGCCGAGCGAGGAGAAGGGGCTCGACCCGCGCCCCGAAGCCGACAACCTCGTCGGCATTTATGCGGCGCTTTCCGGCGTGCCAAAGGCGCAAGTGCTCACGCAATTTGGCGGCGCGCAGTTCTCGGTGTTCAAGTCGGCGCTGGTCGATCTCGCGGTCGAAAAGCTCGGTCCGCTCGGCGGGGAGATGAAGCGGATGGTGCAGGACCCGGTCTATATCGACTCCGTGCTCGCCGATGGTGCCGCGCGCGCGGGGGCGATCGCGGCCGAGACCATGAAAGCGGTCAAGGACATTGTCGGCTTCGTGCGCCGCTAGAGTGCGATCCATTCAGATTGAATCGATCGCACTCTGTTTCTCTTTGTTTTTCCGCATGATCTTGTCCGAAAAGTCTGCAACTTTTCGGGATCATG
>JANQIP010000224.1 GCA_028282095.1 Xanthobacteraceae bacterium
CGGGCCGAGACCGCCGGCGAGCGCCCCGTGCGTCACTAGAGCACGATCCCGAAAAGTTGGCAGACTTTTCGGACAAGATCATGCGACAAAACAAAGAGAAATGGAGCGCGATCGATTCAACCTGAATGGATTGCGCTCTAGAGCCACGTTTCCTTCTCCCCGCGTGCGGGGAGAAGGTGGCGAACGGCAATGCCGCGAGCCGGATGAGGGGTTCTTGCTTCTCCGCGATGCTGTGCTGGCCCCTCACCCGCCGCGCTTCGCGCGTCGACCTCTCCCCGCAAGCGGGGAGAGGTAACACGTTGCAGGGCGGTGAGCTGGAGCATGATCGCGAAAAGTTGCAGACTGTTCGGACAAGATCATGCGACCAAGCCAAGAGAAAGAGAGCGCGATCGACTCAATCTGAATGGATCGCGCTCTAGAGCCACGTTTCCTTCTCCCCGCGTGCGGGGAGAAGGTGGCGAGCGGCATTGCCGCGAGCCGGATGAGGGGTTCTTGCTTCTCCGCGATGCTGTGCTGGCCCCTCACCCGCCGCGCTTCGCGCGTCGACCTCTCCCCGCGAGCGGGGAGAGGTAACACGTTGCAGGGCGGTGAGCTGGAGCATGATCGCGAAAAGTTGCAGACTGTTCGGACAAGATCATGCGACAAAACAAAGAGAAATGGAGCGCGATCGATTCAACCTGAATGGATTGCGCTCTAGAACCGGTTCACCCCCGACACACGGCCGCGAGAGGCAACGCGGAGCGAGTGGAGACAGCATGAGCTTCTTCCCGGCAGAGGACCCCGCGCAAGGCGATGCGCTCGCCTGCAACGCGATCGAGCAACTGATCGTCCCGCGCAGCAGCGATCTCGGCGGCTTTCAGGTTCGCCGCGCGCTGCCCTCCACGCAGCGCCGCATGGTCGGGCCGTTCATCTTTCTCGACGAGATGGGACCGGCAGCATTCCGTAGCGGCCAGGGCCTCGACGTGCGGCCGCATCCGCATATCGGGCTCGCCACCGTCACCTATCTGTTCGCGGGCGAAATCATGCATCGCGACAGTCTCGGCAGCGCAATGGCCATCCGCCCGGGCGAGGTCAACTGGATGACGGCGGGCCGCGGCATCGTTCACTCGGAACGCACCGCGCTGGAACGCCGCCATGAAGGCGAAATGCTCCACGGGCTGCAGTGCTGGGTCGCATTGCCGGCCGCGCAGGAGGAAACGGCTCCCGAGTTCATTCACCATGATGCGGACGAGCTTCCGGTCGAAGCGAGCGAAGGCAAGACGGTCCGCATCGTCGCCGGCTCGCTTTACGGCAAGGCCTCACCGCTCGCCACGCTGTCGCACACGGTGTTCGCCGATGCGGGGCTTGCTGCGGGCGCCAGTCTCCCGGTCGATGCCGAGGCCGAGGAGCGCGCGATCTATCTCGTGTCCGGCGAGGTCGAGATTCTCGGCGACCATTTCACGGCCGGCCAATTGTTGGTGTTCCGACCGGGCGACCGCATCACTGCGACCGCCGTCGCTCCGACACGCCTTGCCATTCTCGGCGGTGCGGCGATGGACGGCCCGCGCCATATCTGGTGGAACTTCGTCTCGTCGCGCCGCGAGCGTATCGAGGCGGCCAAAGCGGACTGGGAAACCGGGCGCTTTGCCCCCGTTCCCGGCGACCGCGATATCATGGCGCTGCCGGTGTGAGCGATGCGCGCCAGATAGCGGGGATCAGAACACCTTGATGGCTTCCCGTTCGACCGCGGCGCGCAAGTACTTGGAAAGGCTGTTACGCGTGCCATAACCGATTTCCCGCCCGGGAATGGCTCTGCAAATCGCGTCATACGCGCCAATGAAATGGTCGAGGCTATAGAAGCCCTCCGATCCCGGATCGACAAACACGTCGATATCGGATGCTTCGCGTGCTTCGTTGCGGGCATAGGACCCAAAAAGATAAAGCGCCCCAACGCCGTGCGCCCTCAACTCGGGCTCGACGGATTTGAGCTTGGCGATCACTTCGGTGCGGTTCATGCCGCCATTATACCGCCGGCAATTGCTGTCGCAATGTGCCGATCTCGGCCCAGGGATTATCCTTTAGGCGCGCTAGCCGTTTCTGCAGATTGAGCACCGTATAGCGGCCGGGCGAAAGCTCGGCGTTCAATTCGCTCCAGTCGACCGGGGTCGAGACCGGCGCGCCGGGACGGGCGCGCGGCGAGAAGGCCGCAACCGCAGTCGCGCCGCGACCGTTGCGCAAATAGTCGATGAAGATGCGGCCTTGTCGCGCGCTCTTCGTCATTTTGGCGAGATATCTCGTGGGCGCATCGCGCGCCATGGCGAGCGCGACCTTTCGCGTGAACTCCTTCGCCGCTGTCCAGTCGGCGCCGGTCAAGGGCGCAACGATGTGCAGGCCCTTGCCGCCCGAGGTCTTCACAAAGCTCGTAAGCCCAAATGACGCGAGCCGGTCGCGCACCTCGCGCGCAGCCGCAATCACCGCATCCCAAACAACGCCCGGCGCCGGATCAAGATCGAACACGATGCGATCGCAAAGATCGATATGGTCGATGGTCGATCCCCAGACATGCACCTCGAGCACGCCCGCCTGCACCAGCGCGAGCAGCCCTTCGAGATTGTCGATGGCGATGACCTCTTCGCCATTGTCGTCGAAAGTGAGAATGCGGCGACGGTCGAAAGTTGTGTGCGCGTGTTTCTGCACAAAGCACTCCGCGCCGACCCCGTCCGGGCAGCGCAGCAGCGAGAGCGGGCGGCGCACGACATGCGGGGCGATCCAGTCCCAGATCGCGGTGTAGTAATCGGCCAGGTCCTGCTTGGTGAAGCCGATATCCGGCCAATAGATCCGGCCCGGATTGGTGAACTTGACGCCGAGATTTCCCGGATTCGCCGTCGCCGCGACCACAAGCGATTTGCGCGGCTTCGTTGCTGCGCCCGGCGGGTCTTTCGCCTGCCCACCGTTGGCGGCGCCCGAGCGGCACGACGATGCTGCCGTCGCCGGCACTTCGCGCACAACTTCCTTAGGCGCCTTGTCCTCGCGTATGCCCTTGAACGCCGCCTGGCGCACCAGCCCGCCATCGGTAAATCCGCGCAGGTCGGCCTCGATGACGAGCTCGGGCATGACCCAGACGACATCGTGGCGGCGCTCATCGGCGGGCAGCCGTGAGAACGGACAGCGGGTGATCCGCAATGGATCGAGCCGCCGCCACAGATCCGCGGCACTTGCCCGCGTGTAGCCGGTGCCGACACGGCCGGCATAGCGCAGCCGGCCGTTTTCGTAAGTGCCGACGACGAGCGCGCCGACCGCGCGGCGCGACCCCGTCGCAAGCGTGAAGCCGCCGACCACGAATTCCTGCCGCGCCGTGCATTTGCTCTTGAGCCAGTCGCGCGTGCGTCCCGAGCGATACGGTGCATCGATGCGCTTGGAGACGATGCCCTCGAGGCCCATGCGGCAGGCATGTTCCAACACGACTTTGCCGCCTTCGTCGAGATGCTCGCTCAGGCACAGACGGGAATGGTCGGACGCGGTGGCGAGCAGCGCCGCAAGCTGCGCCTTGCGCTCGGTCAGCGCCTTCCCGGTCAGGTTGCGTCCGTCGAGATGAAGAAGATCGAAGACATAGTAAACGAAATTGCCCCGCCTGCCCTGCTTGAGCGCGGCCTGCAGGGCCGAGAAGTTCGACACGCCGTTCTTGCCCGGAACGACGACCTCGCCGTCCATCAGCGCCGTTTCGGCGGAAAGGCCGGCAACGGCCTCGGCGATGCTCGGAAATCGCGCGGTCCAGTCCAGCCCGCTGCGTGTCTTCAGTGTCACCGCGCCATGGTCGAGCCGCGCCTGCAGTCGGTAGCCGTCGAACTTGATCTCATGGATGAAGCTTGCGCTGTCCGGCGGTGCGGCGGTGAGTTCGGCGAGTTCGGGGGCTAAAAAATCCGGCAGTGGGTCGGTGCCGGCTGCTTTCGCTCTGCGCTTGCTTTGGCCCGCCGGGCGAGCCTTGGCCGCCGTTGTAGGCGCCGACGTGGCGGCGGGTCCAGCCATGGCAGCGGCCGGCGCCGGTGCGCGCGCGCTGCGGGCGACCGCGTTCCACACCGCGGCGGCCTTTACTTTGGAGCGGATTTTCGAGGGGTCCCCGCGGGCGATCTCCTCGATCGAGCGCCCGGTCGCGACCGACAGCGGGCATTCCTCGAGGATATCCGGGTCGCCCTGCCTGCGCGCTTGCCCGTCCTCGGCCTTGATCAGCAGCCAGTTATCGTGCGTGTCGCCCTCGCGCCGGCGCATCCGCACGAGATGCCAGCGCCCCTTGAGCTTCTCGCCGTCGAGCGTGAAGTCGAGGTGCCCCTTGGCGTATCCGGCATGCGGGTCGCCCTCGGCGATCCAGTGTCCGCGATCCCACAGCATCACGGTGCCGCCGCCATACTGGCCTTTGGGGATCGTGCCCTCGAACTCTCCGTATTCGAGCGGGTGATCCTCGACTTGGACGGCGAGCCGCCTGTCCCCCGGCACCAGGCTTGGTCCGCGCGTTACCGCCCAGCTCTTGAGCACGCCGTCGAGCTCGAGACGAAAGTCGTAATGCAAGCGGCGCGCCGCGTGTTTTTGCACAACGAAACTGTCGCCTTGCGCCCGGGCGCGCCGGCCGCGCGGCTCCGGCGTTGCGTCGAACTTGCGCTTGCGGCGGTAAAGGTCGAGCGCCACCTTCTAGTGCTCCGACTCTGCCGGCCCGATCCCGGACCGTCAGCCCGGAACCCGAGAGCGCGATCCATCCAGATTGGATCGATCGCGCTCCATTTCTCTTTGTCTTGTCGCGTGATCTTATCCGAAAAATCTGCAACTTTTCGGGATCACGCTCTAGCTAGTCCGGCTCGTTTGTGATGCGGCACCGACACGATGAGACAAGCTCAAGCCTTGGTGCCGCATCGCTAGCCCGCTTGCTTCATCCGCTTGCGCTTGGTGGCGCCGGCATCCTTGCCGGCGGACTTCTTTGCCCGCCCATCCCCGCGGGCGGAAGCGGGTGCCTTGGCGGCCGTTGCGTTCTGTGACGTCTTGCGGGCCTTGCCGCCGCTCTCCTTCTGCTCGGAGCGGACGCTGCGCCGCAGGGCATCCATCAGATTGACCACATTGCTCGGCTGCGGCGAGAGCTGCTGCGCGGTGACCATCCGGCCGGCGCGCTTGGACTGAATCAGCTCGCTAAGCGCCTGCTCGTAACGGTCCTGAAATATTTCCGGATCGAAATGAGCGGCCTTGGTCTCAACGATATGCGCCGCAAGGTCGAGCATGTCCTTGGCGATCTTGATGTCCGGGATGTCCTCGAAATAGACCGCCGCGTTGCGGACCTCGTTCTTGTAATGCAGCGTGGTGACGAGCAGACCCTTTCCACGCGGCTCGATCATGACGATGCGCTCGCGCCGGTTGAGTACCACGCGGGCGATCCCGACCACGTCCTCGCGTTTCATGGCTTCGCGGATGACGGCGAAGGCCTCTTGCCCGACGCGATCGCCGGGAGAAAGATAATACGGGGCATCGAGATAGATCGCATCGACCTCCCGGCGCGGCACAAACGCCTCGATATCGATGGTATGCGTACTTTCCAGCGCGAGCCGGTCGAGTTCCTCGTCCTCGACGAGCACATAGGAGTCGTTCTCGATCTTGTAGCCCTTGACCCGATCCTCATCGGGTACCGGATCGCCGGTCTCGGAGTCGACGACCTCGTTTCGAACCCGATGACCGGTCTTGCGACTAACGATGTTGAAACGGACGCGTTGGCTGGTCGATGTCGCCGGGAACAATGCCACGGCGCAAGACACCAGAGATAGTTTGAGGTAACCTTTCCAGTTCGGACGGGGTGCCATGGCGTATGACTCTAACTCGGCTAGTGATGCGGCTCCAACGCTTGAGCTCGTCTCATCGTGTTGGTGCCGCATCACAAAGCACCAGATTAGCTAGTGTTCCTTACCTGACGGTCCGGGATCGGACCGTCAGAGAAGGAAACACTAGCGTGGTTAAGCCATTGAAGCTAAACGCTGCTCGGGCGCCTAGGTTCCCGAACCACCGGATGCTCTGAACGACCTGCCGACCTCTGGATAATTGGCTTGTTCTAAAATGTGGTGTAAGCCAATCGCCGAGCCAAATCGGACCCTTGCTGGGAGAATGTGCTGTGCTCCAATCGTCCAAGACTCCGCTGCTCGACCTCGTCATCACACCGGACGACCTGCGGCGTCTGGATCCCGGGGAGCTCCGCCAGCTGTCGGATGAGCTGCGGCAGGAGATGATCGACGCCGTCGCCCAGACCGGCGGCCATCTTGGCGCGGGGCTGGGCGTGGTCGAGCTGACCGTCGCCTTGCATTACGTCTTCGACACGCCGCGCGACCGGCTGATCTGGGATGTGGGGCACCAAGCCTATCCGCATAAGATCATTACCGGTCGCCGCGACCGCATCCGGACCCTGCGGCAGGGCGGCGGGTTGTCCGGGTTCACCAAGCGTACGGAGAGCAGCTACGACCCCTTCGGCGCCGCCCATTCGTCCACCTCCATTTCCGCCGGCCTCGGGATGGCGGTGGCGCGCGATTTTGAGGGGGGCTCGAAGCACGTCGTCTGCGTGATCGGCGACGGGGCGATGTCGGCCGGCATGGCCTATGAGGCGATGAACAATGCCGGCGCGATGGACTCCAATCTCATCGTCATCCTCAACGACAACGATATGTCGATCGCTCCGCCGGTCGGGGCTCTCTCGGCCTATCTGACCCGGCTGTTGACTGGACGATCATATCTTTCTTTACGCGAGATTGGACGCGAAATAGCGCAAAGATTGCCGCGCCGCATCCACGAACAAGCGGTCCGCGCCGAAGGGTTCACCCGCAACATGATAACCCACGGTGGTACTTTGTTCGAGGAACTCGGCTTCTACTATGCCGGCCCGATCGACGGCCATAATCTCAACCACCTCTTGCCGGTGCTGAGAAACGTGCGCGACGCCAATCGCACCGGCCCGATCCTGCTGCATGTGGTCACGCAGAAGGGCAAGGGTTACGCGCCAGCTGAGACTTCAGCCGACAAGTACCACGGCGTCGTCAAGTTCGACGTGGCGACCGGCACGCAGGTCAAGTCGAAGGCGCAGGCGCCCGCTTACACTAAAGTGTTCGCCGAAAGCCTTATCAAAGAAGCGAAAAAGGACGAGAAGATCGTCGCCATCACCGCCGCCATGCCGGCGGGGACCGGTCTCGACCTGTTTGCGGACCAATTCCCCGACCGCTGCTTCGATGTCGGTATCGCCGAGCAGCATGCGGTGACCTTTGCCGCCGGGCTCGCCGCCGAGGGATACAAGCCCTTCGTTGCGATCTATTCGACCTTCCTGCAGCGTGCCTATGACCAGGTTGTGCATGACGTCGCCTTGCAGCGGCTGCCGGTGCGCTTTGCCATGGATCGCGCGGGCCTGGTCGGCGCCGATGGCCCGACCCATGCCGGATCGTTCGACGTCGCCTATCTCGGCTGCCTGCCCGGGATGGTCCTGATGGCAGCGGCCGACGAGGTGGAGCTGATGAACATGGTGGCGACGCAAGCTGCCGTCGATGATCGCCCGACCGCGTTGCGCTATCCGCGTGGTGAAGGTTTCGGCCTGACCATGCCGGAAGAAGGCCAGCCGCTGGAGATCGGCAAGGGCCGCATCGTGCGGGAAGGCCACAAGATCGCGCTGCTTTCCTATGGCACGCGGCTGGGCGAATGCCTGCAGGCGGCGGACGAGTTGGCGGCGCACGGGCTTTCGACCACGGTCGCCGATGCGCGTTTCGCCAAGCCCCTCGATGTCGACCTCCTGCTGCGGCTTGCGCGCGAGCATGAGGTGCTGATCACCATCGAGGAGGGATCGATCGGCGGGTTCGGCAGCTTCGCGATGCAGGCGCTCGCCGAAGCCGGCGTGCTCGACCGCGGCCTGCGCGTGCGTTCCATGGTTCTGCCGGACATCTATGTCGACCAGGATTCGCCGGCGGCAATGTACGCCAAGGCCGGCCTCGATACGCGCAGCATCGTCGCCAAGGTCTTCGAGGCGCTCGGCAAGGATGCCGGCACGGAGACCGTGCTGCTCGCCTAATTATCTTTCCTCGTTCAATCAGTTGTGCCTCTCGTTTAACGAAGAGGCACGGCACGAAGCGCGGTCACGTAGTCATCCTCCCCCGTGAAACGGGGGAGGGAAACCATGCGCAGCATGGTGGAGGGGGTAAATGACCGCATTCGTCAAGCGCCGCAGGCTTTTCGGGTAAGATCATGCGCGAAAACAAAAACTTCAGCATGATCGCGAAAAATCGCAGGTCTTTCGGATAAGATCATGTGCAAAAACGAAAAACTAAGAGAGCGCATTAAATTCAATTCGAGGCGATCGCGAACGGCGTGATCCTACGCGGCGTCTCTTTGGGCCTTTGGAGTTCCACCTCTCCTGCACGGAGAGGCATATTAGAGCGATGTCCCCTCGCCTGCGCGCCGACCGGCTACTCGTCGAGCGCGGCCTGTTCGACAGCCGCGCCAAGGCACAGGCCGCGATCGCTGCCGGTCGCGTCAGCGCCGACGGCGCGCTTGTGCGCAAGCCCTCCGAGGAGATCGACCGCGATGCCAAACTGAGCGCCGCGCCCGCGCATCCATTCGTATCGCGCGGCGGGGTGAAACTTGCGGCTGCGCTCGACGCTCTCTCGCGAGCGAGCATCGGACGGGACCAGACAACCGCCCCCTGGAAGGGGAAGGTCGGCGCGCGAGCGCCGGGTGGGGGTCATCCATGCCCCCTCCCCAACCCTCCCCCGCAAGCGGGGGAGGGAGAAGAGGAGTGGCTTTTCTCACGGGTGAATGCCGCGCTCCATGTTACGGGCGACGTCGGGCTCGATGTGACCGGCCGGGTCTGCCTCGATGTCGGGGCTTCGACCGGCGGCTTCACGCAGGTCCTGCTCGAACGCGGTGCACGGCTCGTTTATGCCGTCGATGTTGGACGTGGCCAGCTTCACCCGCAGCTCGCAGCCGATCCGCGCGTCGTCTCGATCGAGGGAACCGACATCCGCGCCCTCGATCCCGATTTGCTTGCCGAGCCACCGTCGCTCGTCGTCATCGATGTGAGCTTTATTTCTTTGAAGCTCGTGCTGCCGGCGGCACTCGCGCTTGCAGCGCCCGCCTGCCACCTTGTTGCACTCGTGAAACCACAATTCGAGGCAGGACGCGCGCATCTCAAGAAGGGTATCGTGCGCGATCCGCAGGTCCACGCCGCGGTGTGCGAAGACATCGCCGCGTTCGTGCGCTCGCTCGGCTGCACGGTCGGGGCGCTCCTGCTCTCGCCGATCGAAGGCGGCGACGGCAACCGCGAGTTCCTGCTTATCGCGTGGCGCGGCGCACCGTGATCGAGCAACTCACCATTGCCCGGCTCGGAAAGCGCGGCGACGGCATCGCCGATACGCCCGACGGTCCGGTCTATATTCCCTATGCGCTGCCGGACGAGACGGTCGAGGTCGAGTCCTGGCATGGCCATCCCGATCGCCGCCGATTGCTGCGGGTGGAAACCGCAAACGCTGAACGGATCGCCCCGATCTGTCCGCATTTCGGCGTGTGCGGCGGCTGCGCCGTGCAGCATTGGCGCTGGGACCGCTACAAGGCCTGGAAACGGGATCTCGTCGCCGCTGCGCTCGCGCAGGCGGGTATCGCCGCCGAGGTCGGCGACCTCATCGACGCACATGGCGAGGGGCGGCGGCGCGTCGTCCTGCATGCGCGGCGCGGCACCCACAACGTGCTCGGCGTCGGCTTTGCCGCGCTCCGTGCCCACCAGATCGTGCCGATCGATCGCTGCCCGGTCACGGCGCCGGGCCTTGCCGGCGCGATCGGGGCGGCCTGGGTCATCGCCGAGGCGCTGCGCCCGAGGGCAAAGCCGCTCGACATCCACGCGACCGCAACGGACGGCGGGCTCGACATCGATGTGCGCGGCTCCGGCGCGCTGACGCCGCAGGACATGCTCGCGCTCGCCGGTATCGCCGAGACGCATCGGCTCGCGCGCATCACCCGCCATGGCGAGCTGATCGCCCAGCGCGCCACCCCGACGGTGACGATGGGACGCGCGTGTATTGCCATTCCACCTGGCACCTTTCTGCAGGCGACTGCCGAAGGCGAGGCCCAGCTCGCTCATCTCGTATCGCGCTATGTCGGCGATGCACACATCATCGCCGATCTATTCGCCGGCCTCGGCCCCTTCGCCCTGCGCCTTGCCGAGCGCGCGCGTGTGATTGCGGCGGAGGTCGATGAAGCTGCGGTGGCAGCGCTGCGCCAGGCGGCTGCCACGACCCGCGGCCTGAAGCAGGTGACAGCGGAAAAGCGCGACCTGTTTCGCCGACCGCTGCTCGTGAGCGAGCTCAAGGCTTTGAAGCTTGACGCCGTGGTGTTCGATCCACCGCGCCAGGGCGCCGATGCGCAGGCCCGCGAGCTTGCCGCCAGCACGGTCCCCGTCGTGATCGGCGTGTCATGCAATCCCGCAAGTTTCGCGCGCGACGCCAGAACACTGATCGCCGGCGGCTACCGGTTGACCGAGGTCATGCCGGTCGACCAGTTCCGCTATAGCTACCATGTCGAGATCGTCGCCCGCTTCGTCCGGTAACGCGAGCGAAACGGCACGCGGTGGGCATGCTTGGCATGCCCACCCTACAGTCCATTTCGAGAAGACGCCGCACCGTAGGGTGGGCAAAGGCGCGCGCGGCGCGCCGTGCCCACGCGATCAGCGCAGCAGAGCACGAATTGGTGGGCATGCTTTGCATGCCCACCCTACAGTCCATTTCGAGAAGACGCCGCATCTTGCGGCACACGCCCCACTGTCACCGCGACAGGCGGAGCAAACCCCACGATCGGTCGCCGCTCATACAAGAATATCAGGGGCCGATCAGCTCGGACTCGACGATCTCGATGCCGAACCCGCCGAGCCCGACATAGCGATGATCGCCCGAGGTCAGGAGCTTGATCGAGGAAATGCCAAGGTCTCTCAGGATCTGCGCCCCAAGGCCGATCTCGCGCCATTGATGCGATCGCTGCGTCGCCGAGGCCGGCTCGCCATTTTGCGGCAGTTCGGCCACCGGCACACCGACCGCGCCGTCGCGGAGAAAAACCAGGACGCCGCGCCCCTCCTCTTTGAAGCGGCGCAAGGAGTCGCGTATGAGCGGCGCCCCGCCGAACACATCGCGCAGGAGATTGGCGCGGTGCAGCCGTGTCAGCATGTTACGGCCGTCGCCGATACTCCCATGCACCAATGCCATATGATGGACCACATCGAACGGCGTGACATAGGCATAGCCCCGCAGCGGGCCGATTTCCGTTGGGACCGTGAACTCGCTGATGCGCTCGACGAGCTTCTCCCGCGCCTGCCGATAAGCGATGAGGTCGGCGATGGAGATGCGCGCGAGGCCATGCTCCGCGGCAAAGGCCGTAACCTGCGGCCCGCGCATCACCGTGCCGTCTTCGTTCATCAGCTCGGCGAGCACGCCGACCGGCGGCAGGCCGGCAAGCCGGCATATGTCGACGCAGCCCTCGGTATGGCCCGAACGCATCAGCACCCCGCCTTCGCGCGCGACCAGCGGAAAGACATGGCCGGGGCGGACGAAATCGGACGGTGCGCTGTTGTGGTTGGCGAGCGCCCGCGCAGTGTTGCTTCGCTCCTCCGCGGAAATGCCGGTGGTGAGCCCGTGCCGCACATCGACCGAGACGGTGAAGGCGGTGCCGAGCGGCGCATCATTGAACGCCACCATCGGATCGAGATGGAGCTGCTTTGCCCGCTCGACCGAGACCGGCGCGCACACAATGCCGGAGGTGTTGCGGATGATGAAGGCCATCTTCTCGGGCGTGCACAGGCTCGCCGCGAGGAAGAGGTCCCCCTCATCCTCGCGATCGTCATCGTCAGTGACGATGACGAGCTCGCCCCGGCCGAATGCGGCGATGGCGTCTTCGACGGATTGGTGCGTTTCTACAGCGTTCATTCGCGTACCTCGGCGCGCGCCGGCAGCGCCTGTTCGTCGGACTCGGCCTCGTCGGCGAAGGGCCATGCCGGCGCCGCGCCGACCTGGCCGCGCTGGCGCAGGAAATGATCGGCAATGACGCAGGCGACCATCGCCTCCCCGATCGGTACCGCGCGGATGCCGACACAAGGGTCGTGGCGGCCCTTGGTGACGATCTCGGTCTCGCGGCCGTAACGGTCGAGGGTCGCGCGCGGGATGAGGATGGATGATGTCGGCTTGACCGCGAAGCGGCAGACGATCGGCTGGCCGGTCGAAATGCCGCCCAGCACGCCGCCGGCATTGTTGGAGAGGAACCGCGGCCTGCCATCGGCACCGGCCCGCATCTCGTCGGCGTTCTCCTCGCCACTGAGCTCGGCGGCGGCGAAACCGGCGCCGATCTCCACGCCCTTGACCGCATTGATGCCCATTAGCGCCGCGGCCAGGTCGCTGTCGAGCTTGCCATAGACCGGCGCGCCGAGCCCGGCGGGCACGCCGTCGGCGACAACCTCGATGACGGCACCGACCGATGCCCCCCTCTTGCGCTCCTCATCGAGAAAATCGGCAAAGACCGACGCCATGGTCGCATCGGGGCAGAAGAAGGGATTGCGCCCGACCTCGGCCCAATCCCAACGCGCGCGGTCGATGCGATGGCGGCCGATCTGGATCAGCGCACCGCGGACCGTCAGGCCCGGCACGATCTTGCGCGCAATCGCCCCGGCAGCAACGCGGGCCGCGGTCTCACGGGCGGAGGCGCGTCCGCCGCCGCGATAGTCGCGTATGCCGTATTTGGCATCATAGGCATAATCGGCATGACCGGGCCGGTACTTGTCCTTGATGTCCGCGTAGTCCTTGGAGCGCGTGTCGACATTCTCGATCAGCAGCGCGATGGGCGCACCGGTGGTCATCTCCCCTCCGGCCGGATCGACAAAGACGCCGGAGAGAATCTTCACCGTATCGGGTTCCTTGCGCTGGGTCGTGTAACGCGATTGCCCTGGCCGCCGGCGATCGAGGTCGCGCTGAATGTCGGCCACGGTCAACGGAATGCGCGGCGGGCACCCATCGACGACGCAGCCGATGGCCGCGCCATGGCTTTCACCGAAGGTCGTCACGCGAAAGCTGTGACCGAACGTGTTGTAGGACATGTCCTGCTCTTGACCCGGGTGTCGTACTCTCAGCCGATGGCGCGGTCAAACGCGATTACGGCAGTCGAAGCATGGATTTTTTAGGTATTCGCATTGCGCCGGCTGAGCGCAGGTCTTCCGGGTACAATGGGAGATCAAAGGGAGGCGAAGAATCGGTTAATATTCGCGCAATTCGCTGCGCGGTCCCGCCTGCCTGCTCAGACTCGCGCGGCCTCGCCGATCAGCGTGAGCAGCGCCTTGTGCATCGTATCGTTGCCGGCAACGATCTGCCGCTTGGCAAGGATCGCGTCTCCCCCGTCGCAATCGCTGACGAACCCGCCCGCTTCGCGCACCATCAACAGGCCCGCCGCCATGTCCCAGGGCGCAAGATCGCGCTCCCAGAAACCGTCGAACCGGCCGGCGGCGACCCAACCGAGATCGAGCGAGGCGGCGCCGAACCGCCGTAACCCGGCGACCTTCTCCTGCACGGCGGCGAACTCCCGGCGAAACAGCGTGAGATCTCCGCGGCCGAGATGGGGCAGGCCGCACGCGATTACGGCGTCCGCCAGCCGCCGTCGCGCCGCGACCCGCAGGCGTTGATCATTGAGGAAGGCGCCCTTGCCGCGCTCGGCCAAAAACAGCTCTTCGTTCACCGGGTTGTAGATTACGCCAGCAACGATCGCACCCTCGCGTTCGAGCGCGATGGAGATCGCAAATTGCGGGATGCCGTGGAGAAAGTTGGTGGTGCCGTCGAGCGGATCGACGATCCACACATGGGTGGTGTCGGTTCCCGCCTGCAGCCCGCCCTCCTCGCCGAGGAAGCCGTAGCCCGGACGCGCCTTCTCCAGTTCCCCGCGCAGCACCTCTTCGGCACGCCGGTCGGCAGCGCTGACGAAGTTCGCCGGCCCCTTCAAAGACACCTGCAGATGCTCGACCTCGCCGAAATCGCGCCGAAGGCCGCGGCCCGCCTTGCGCGCCGCCGCGACCATGACATTGAGCAGAGCGGAGCGAAGCATCGCGCGGTCCAATCCTTTATTGCGATATCGAGGATACGCGACACACTTCCTCGGAGAGCCTGGAAGGGAGGAAATGCAGGCAGGCTGGCGCCTGCATACAGGCTGATCGGCGCGAAAGCCACTCCGGGAACGCCGCGATGACACGCTTTCCTATTGATCGCTTCGGACTTGATTTCCTTTACCTCCACCGCTTGCGGGGAAGGCCGGATCGCGGCGCAGACAAGCTTGCGCCAGCCCAGTGATGCGGCACCAACGCTTGGGCTCGTCTCATTGTGTTGGTGCCGCATCACAGGGCATCGGATGAGCTGGTGTTCCTTACCTAACGGTCCGCGGTCGGACCGTCAGAGAAGGAAACACTAGCCCGCCAAGATCCACGGGAACCAAAGCGCGATGGCCGGGAACAGGATGAGCAGAACCACGCGCACAATGTCGGTGAGCAGGAATGGAATGACGCCACGAAAGGCAGTGGCGAGGCTGGCATCGCGCACCGCCGCCTGGATGACGAAGACGTTGAGCCCGATGGGCGGCGTTATCAGCCCGATCTCGATGACGATGATGGCGAAAACGCCGAACCAGAGCGCTGCTTCCTGCGGCGTCATCCCAAGCTCGCCGCTGATGCTCTGCACCACCGGGAAGAGCACCGGCACGGTGAGAAGCAGCAGACCGAGACTGTCGACCACGCAGCCCATCAACAGGTAGAGCACCATGATGGCGAACGCGATTTGGATGCCCGACAGCCCCAGGTCCTGAACGAAACCCGCAAAGGCCATTGGGACGCCGGAAAAGGACATGAAGAAGGAAAAGACCGAGGCGCCGACAACGATCAGGAACACCATCGCCACGGTCTCCGCCGTCTCAATCAAGACGGCGCGGGTCTTCTTCGAGTTCCAGCCATCGATGGCAATCTGATAGATGAAGGTGGCCAGCGCCCCGACCGCAGCGCCCTCCGTCGGCGTGAAGACGCCAAGGTAAAGCCCGCCGATCACGATCACGAAAATCAGCAGGACCGGCGCGGCAGACATAAGCCCGCGCAACGCCTCCCCCCAACTCACTTTGGGTGCGGCAGGCCCAAGCCCCGGCACAAACCAGCACAGCGCGCCAATCGCCACGATGTACATGAGGACCTGTAAAAGCCCCGGAATAAGTGCGGCGGCAAAAAGGTCGATAAGCGGGGTTTCGGTGATCAGCGAGTAGATCACCAGCATGATCGAGGGCGGGATCAGGATGCCGAGTGTGCCGCCGGCCGCAACCGAGCCGAGCGTCAGGCTGTCATCGTAGTTCCGCGCACGCATTTCCGGCACGGCGACTTTGGTCATCGTGGCAGCGGTGGCGAGCGAGGAACCGCAGATTGCGCCGAACATCGCGCAGGCTGAAACGGTCGCCATGACAAGGCCGCCACGCAAGTGACCGACAAAACCGGAGGCCGCGTTGAAAAGCTGGTGCGAAAGCCCGGCGCGCGCCGCGAAAAGGCCCATCAGCACGAACAGCGGGATGACGGAGAGATTGTAGTTGGCAACTTCGGCGGACGAGACGATCGCAAGCGAATTGAGCGCGCCATCGATCCCAATCAGCGCAACAAGACCGAGGAACCCCACCGTGGCCATCGCCACGCCGATCGGCACGCCAAGGAAGATCATGACCAGCATGACGCCAAAACCCGCCAGACCGATCTGGAAACCGCTCATTCGCTAGCCTCCGGGACGGACGCGGCGGTATGCGAAAGCGGCAGAAAAGGGCGTGTCCATGCGAGCGCGGCCATGCAAAGCGCGAACAGCGTGGCGGTGCCGAAACCCGCGGTCACCAGCCCCCAGACCGGCCAGACCGGCCACCCGAGGATCCACATCGTGTCGCCTACCGCGAAACGCTCGGCGGCGAAGACGGCGAGCCGCCAGGTGAAAACGCTGAAGAAGAGCGCAACGATGGTCAAAACAACGGCATCGAGCACGACGCGAACGCGTCTGCCGACGGCATTGACAAGCAGTGTCACCGCCACATGCCGACCGGTGACCACGCTGTGGGGCATGACGAGAGCAACTCCGCCAGCCAGGCCATAGGTGACGATATCGACGGCGCCGGGTAGCGGTGAGTTGAAGACGTAACGCATCACCACATCGCCAACCGTGTAAAGACCGATGCCGGCGATGAGCGCCATGCCCGCCAAGGCAAGCGCCTCGCCGATGCGGGTCATCAATGCGAGTACGTCTTGTGCGGGAGACGCCATCAGGCCGTCTCGCCGTCTGCGCTGTTGACGAGCACGGTGCGGCCCGCGATCTCACCCCGGCCGAGCGCTGCCAGCACCTCACCGGCCGCTGCCATCGGCTTTCTGTCGACCGGGATATGCGGCACGCCATGCTCGCGGACATGGGCAACGTATTCCGCCATATCGGCGAGGCTGCCCACATAGGAGCCGACGATTGTCAGCGCGCGTATCGGCACGAGCGGCAACGGATAGCGGAGCTCGCCGCCGAAAAGGCCGATGACGACCAGCGTGCCGCCCTTTTCGAGCGCGGCAGTGGCAAGGGCGGTCGTGGCTTCGGAGCCCACAAAGTCAAGCACGGCAAGGATAGGGCCCTCAGCCGCCTCTGCCAGCGCCTTCGGTGTCGCTTCGGCCGGATCGAGCGCGGCCTTGGCGCCAAGCGCCAGGCTCTGGGCGCGTTTATCGGCGCTTGTGTCGACGGCAACGATGTTTCGGCGACCGGTCTGCTGCGCCAGCGCAATGGCCGTCTGCCCCAGTCCACCGGCACCGATGATGATCAGGCCGGCCGCGTCGGGCAGTTGTGCGACCTTTTTCAGAGCTGCGAAACACGTCAGCCCGGAGCAGCCGAACAACGCGGCGATCGCCGGATCGATGTCGCCGATGTCGATGAGGTAGCGCGGGTCGGGCACGGTGACATGGCTGGCATAACCGCCAGGCGCAAAAACGCCCAGAAACTTGCCCGAAGCGCACAAATGGTCTTCGCCCGCGTCGCAACGGAAACACCTGCCGCAGCCGATCCAGGGATAGACGGCCACCGGCCCTTCGGGCAGCGGCCCAGTGTCAGGTCCGGCTTCGATAACGCGACCGACGATCTCATGGCCGAGCACAAGCGGCGGCTTCACGCCACGATCGGAGAAGCGCAGCTCGCGACCGCCGCCGATCGCGTAACCGCCGTGATGAACGTGCAGATCGGTATGGCAGACGCCGCAGTGGGAAACTTCGACGATCACCTCGCGGCCTTGCGGCGCCGGCAAATCACGCAGACGCGGCATGATCGGTCCACCAAACTCTGCCGCTTCGAAACGCGTGGCCCGAATCATCACCATTCCTCCCCGCAAGCTGCCAAAGGCAGCCTGCTTTTCTTATCTTTATAGAGAATGGTATTCTCTTGGGAGAAAAGTCAAGCGGTAATTGTTGTAAGGCCGCGCGCCGCCCGACATGTCGCGGCCAATGCCTCGCCTATACGATTGATGGTCTCAGCGCTCTGGGCGCGGGTGACCATGATCGCTGACAGCCCAACATGGGGCAGGCCGGTGTGATCGACCGCGACGCTGCCCACTGATGTGATGCCGGCATAGAGCGCATCCACGTCGACGCCGAAGCCACGGCGCCGGGCCTCCTCGACTTCGGCGCGATAGACTTCGAACGGCATGGGGTTGGCCCATCGGAGCGGCGCGAAGCGAGCGCGAAGCACATCCATTGGCCATTGCATCTCTGCCGCATAGGCCCGACCGACCGCGCCGCTGGCCGATGGGATGCGCTCCACAACCCGGATATCAAGGCGTATCGGCGTATCGGCAAGCACCCTCTCGACCAGGATGGCACGGTCGTCCGACGTGAAGCGCCAGAGCACTGTCAAGCATTCGAAATTGGTTGCGATGCGAACGAGTTCCGGCCTGAAGATATCGACCAGGGAAAGCGCCTCGTGGGCGCCGGCGATCTGCAGCGCGCCGATACCGATGCGGTAGCGCTTCTCACTCTCGTCGAAGGAGACCAGGCGCTCATCCACCAGCGTGCGGAGAATGTTGTAGACTGTGGACGGGTTCAGCGTCGTCCGCCGGGCGGTTTCGTTGGCGCCCAATCCCTCCGGGTGTCGCCCTAGCGTCCGCAAAATCGCAACGGCCTGCCGAACCGCACCAACCGACTTACCTTTTTCCATGGCAACTCTTCCATATTCTCCATTGAGAATAAACTAGCTCATGCCAGTTGTCACGGAAGAAATTGCCACGGCAGAGCGCGATCCATTCAGCTTGAATCGATCGCGCTCCATTTCGCTTTGTTCTGTCGCGTGATCTTGTCCGAAAAGTCTGCCAACTTTTCGGGATCATGCTCGTCTTTGTTTGGTCGCATGATCTTGTCCGAAAAGTCTGCCAACTTTTCGGGATCATGTTTTAGCGGGCGAAGACAGAA
>JANQIP010000257.1 GCA_028282095.1 Xanthobacteraceae bacterium
GCGATCCATTCAGCTTGAATCGATCGCGCTCTGCTCTCCTTTGTTTTGTCGCATGATCTTGTCCGAAAAGTCTGCAACTTGTCGGGATCATGCTCTAGCTAATCGGATGCTTCGTGATTCGGCACCAACACGATGAGACGAGCTCAAGCGTTGGTGCCGCATCACTGGATTTCCGGTTCAAGCCGTTTTCCGGCTTCGGGTCCACCGTCCGGCTTTCGGGCTGTTATCTGGTTCGAAGCGTTCATCGGCCTTGTCGGATCGCTTCCCGCGACCGACGCGTCTTCGCTGCGGCCATGACCGCGGGCTTGCGTGCGGCAAGGGCCCGCCTAACTTCTGCCTATCGTCGGGTCGCGAAAACTATATCGTTACCGGGAGGCGCAGATGAGAGGGGTCGGACTGTTCGGTGCATTGGTGATCGGCCTGTTGGCCGGCTGGATCGCCGAGCGCGTGATGGCGCGCGATCACGGGCTTCTCACCAACCTGATCGTGGGCGTGATCGGCTCGTTCGTCGGCGCCTTCGTCGCTTATCTCGTCGGGTTCACCTATGCGGGATTCCTGCCGAGCCTTGTTGTTTCGGCCGGCGGCGCGATCCTGTTCCTGTTCATCCTCGACCTTGTGCATGGACAGCCTCGGAGCGGCCGGCGTTGGATGTAGCATCCGCTCCGCTCTTCCGGTCTCATGACTGGCGGTTCTGTCCGCTCCGCTCGTTTGGCAAATGAGATGCGCAACCAAAACGAAGACGGCCGGCGCAGGGCCGGCCGTCCGCGATCATCTTATGCGACGGGTCGATCCGACCGCGGCGCTATTTGTAATAGCCGACGGCGCAGCCCTGGTCGCCGACCTTGGTGATGTACGATTCCTTTGCCACGGGCTCGGTGCCGCCCGGCTTCGGGAACATGTATTCGACCGTGGTGACGGAGCCCTCTTTGGCGGAATCGAAGATCTTCTGTCCGAACAGGGCGCCGCTCTTGTCCTTCAGGGTGCGAATGTCCTTGCCCACGAGCGAGGGATGCGCGGTGAATTTGCCGTCCGTCGTGTTGAAGCAGAACACGTAGAGGTCGCGATCCTTATAGCCGCCTTCGCCCTTCTTGAACTTGTCGATCGCCCCCTTCATGTCGGCCTTCAGCTCCGCAACCGCCTTATCCAACATGGCCTTGGCCTCGGCCGCGGTGCCGAGCTGGTCGGCGCTGGCAAATGTTGCCGCGAATAGTAGGGGAACCGAAGCGATGGTCGAAATCAGTGCCGCCTTCCTCATTACTTCCTCCATGAATTGGTGGTTGGCTAGGATCGCTTGGTCTAATGGTCGCGTCCCACCACCCGTTTTGCACGCTGCAAGCGAAGATTAACTATGCGTTTGCGGTCTATGCAAGGCGGCCGGACATCAGCATATCGGCTAACGGGCAAGGTCGCTCCCCGGCCGCCGGCGGCGGGCGGCGAGGTTGAGCCGCGCCGGGGATCGCGCTCGCCACGGAACCGACATCGAGGCGCGGGATTTGCCAGAGCATGAAAGATCAAACCATGCCCAGTGCCATGTGGTCGATTCCGCTCGTCGATATCCGCGAGGGCGGGCCGCTGCGCCATGCGCGCGAATACGCCGCACGGGCGCGAGCCTTGCGGGACGATTGCCTGGCCTATTTCCCCCCCGGGATGACTTTGCTGGTTCCGGTGGCCGATCGCTTTGCGCGGTATTGGCTCACACGCGCGCATTCGCCCTATGTGAAGGAGATCGCCGAGATCGCGGCGGTCCTTGGTTTCTCGGGCATTTGGTTCCTTAACGGCTCGTATAATTGGGGCTGCACCTCGCTCGCGCGTGAGGAGGACGGCGCGGTGTGGATTGCCCGCACGCTCGACTGGCCCTATTCGGGACTTGGCCGCCATATCGAGGTGGCGCGCATGCGGGGACCGGCAGGCGAGTTCTTCAGCCTGACCTGGCCGGGCTATGCCGGGGCGCTGACCGCGATGGCGCCGGGACGGTTTGCAGCCGGCGTGAACCAGGCGCCACTATGGCGGCGAACGCGACATCGCTGGCTGCGGCTCTATGACATGGCCGCCAATGTGATGAACACCTGGGGCATCCGGCACATCCCGCCCGACCAATTGCTGCGGCAGGCATTCGAGACCTGCGCAAGCTATAGCGAGGCGCGCCGGTTCCTGGAGACCGAGAAGGTGGCACGGCCGGTCATCTTCACACTTGCAGGTTGCGTGCCGGGCGAGCAATGCATCATCGAGCGCACCGAGGAAGGGTTCGTCACCCATGAGGAGGACACCTGTGCCGCCAATGACTGGATGGTGCCGCGGCCCTCCTGGGAGGCGCGCATGATCGCGGCACATCTGTTCACGATCTCGAGCGAGGACGCTGCGCAACGTAGCCGGGCGCGGCGCGATGCGCTCGCAGCCTTCGACGGGCACCTGTCGAGCGCCGGTTTCGACTGGGTCGCTCCGCCCGTGCTCAATCCCTATACGCGGATCGCCGCCGAGATGTGTCCCGCGCGCGGATTATTGCGCGTTGCCGGCTACGAGATCACCGCCGACGGCACGCTGCCCCAAAAGATCACGCAAACACGCGAGGTCGACGCGCGCGATGATCCCGAAGAACCGGCGGGCTTCCTGGATAAGATCATCCAAGACAGCACAAGCAAGGAAAGCGCGATCGATTCAAGGTGACGCCATCGCGCTCGAGAGTGCGATCCTTTCAGGTTGAATCGACCGCACCCCATTTCTCTTAGTTTTGCCGCATGATCTTGTCTGAAAAGTCTGCAACTTTTTCACGCAAGTTTTTCCGCGATGTCGTCGAGGGTCAGAAAGACCTCATCGGGCGCGTAGGTGCGCAGCAGATCGATATGCGCATAGCCCCAGGCGACCGCCCCGAAGGCGATGCCGGTCGCGCGAGCGGCCTCGGCGTCGCGCGTCTCGTCGCCGATCGCGAGCGCCTGCTGCGCGGGAACTCGGCTTCGTCGCAGCACCGTCCGGAATTTCGCCCGCTTGCCGAACATGGAGGATCGGCAAGCATAGTGCGCGATCAACCGTGCGTTATCGGGACCGAGCGTGCGGCGAACATTGTCTTCGGTGTCCGAGCTGACGATGGCGAGCGTGATGTCTCGCGCGGCAAGGTCCGCGAGCAGACGATCGACGCCGGCAAACAGCGCGATCTCGTGGATCTGCTGCGTCTTCAGCGCGCGCATATGGCGAGCCATCCGAGGCAGCTTCCACAGGGGCACGCCGAGCCAGTCGAGGATCTCTCGCGAGTCAAGGCGACGCAGCATCTCCACGTCACCCGCCGCAACGCGCCGGAAGCGGTACTTGTCCGCGACCGAGTTGAGAACCCGGGCAAACCACGGGAAGCTGTCGGACAGCGTCCCGTCCATGTCGAAGATGACGAGCCTATAGGTGGACAAGCGGACCCGCGAAGTTTCTGCGAGTGATGCGGCACAAACACAATGAGACGAGCCCACGCGTTGGTGCCGCATCACTAGCCATTGGGCGCCGACCCGTATTGCGGCGCCGGCTTCGGTTTCTTCCCGTCGAGGCTTTTGCGCACCTGCGCGAACAAGGCGCGAAACATGTCGGCCGTCAGCACGCCGGTATTGGTGTTGTAGCGCGAGCAGTGATAGCTGTCGAAGAGCGTCAACGCATCGATCCGATGTGTGGCGGCGTGCGCAAAACGCGTCGCGGCGCGGCGCCGGCCGAGCGCGGCGACGACGGTGTCATGCGCGATGCGACCGAGCGCAACGATGACCTCGAGCTGCGCCATTTCGGCGATCGCACCTGTGAGAAACTCGCGGCAGGTGTTGATCTCGATCGGGAGCGGCTTGTTGTCGGGCGGCACGCAGCGCACGCCATTGGTGATGCGCGTGTCGATGAGTTGGAGCCCGTCATCGACACGCTCCCGGTAGTCGCCGCGCGCGAATCCGAACTCCTTTAGCGTCGCATAGAGCAGATGGCCGGCATAGTCGCCGGTGAAGGGACGGCCGGTGCGATTGGCTCCGCGCAGGCCGGGCGCAAGACCGACAATGAGCAGCCGCGCCTCGATCGGCCCGAAAGACGGCACCGGCGCGTTGAACCAACCCGGCTCACGGGTCCGCCAGTCTTGCCGGAAAGCGGCCAGCCGCGGGCAAAGCGCGCAGTCGGGCTGAGGTTCCTCGGCAGGACGATCGAGTTTGAGCATTGGCATGGGAAACGGATTCTTCCACGGAAGAATCCGCCAAATGTGTTTGATTGAGAATCCAGATTCCTGCGATCGACTCTACGGAGGACCAGGTTTCGCGGCCACTTCCAAATGCGATTGCCCGGGTCCTCGGCAGCGCCGATGGGCGGCATGGCTCAGTCGTCGCCGAAGGGCTCGCCGTTCCCCGATTCGGCTCTCACACCGGTGCTACGCTGCAGGAACTGCGGCGTATGGCGCGGCTCGCGCGGTGCGCGCTCGATCCGCTCGCCCGGATCGCGCCCGATCTTCGGCTGCAGCTCGGTAATGTCGAGGAACACATCGGCCTGCCGTCGTAATTCGTCGGCCACCATCGGCGGCTGGGTCGCGATGGTGGAGACGACGGTGACGCGGCAGCCGCGTCGCTGGATCGCCTCGACCAGGGACCGGAAATCGCCATCGCCGGAAAACAACACCATATGATCGATGCTTCCGGCGATCTCCATGGCGTCGACCGCAAGCTCGATATCCATGTTGCCTTTGACCTTGCGCCGGCCGGTCTGGTCGACGAACTCCTTCGTGGCTTTGGTGACCACCGTGTAGCCGTTGTAATCGAGCCAATCGATCAGCGGCCGAATCGAAGAATACTCCTGGTCTTCCACAACGGCGGTGTAGTAGAACGCACGCAGGAGGTAGCCACGCCCGTGGAATTCGCGTAAAAGTCGTTTATAGTCGATATCGAATCCAAGCGACTTCGCCGTCGCATAGAGATTCGCACCGTCGATGAACAAAGCAATCTTCTCGTTTTGAACTGCCATGTTGAGACTCGTCAATTCGGAAAGGGAGAATACCTGCCAGGGTAGGCCTGGCCGGTCCGAGGTCGTCTGCATTCGTATAAACACTTGCCGCGCAAAGCGTTCGTCATGCTGTTGCGGGCAATGCCTGCGTCATCCTGCCGCTTCGAAAAACGCGCCACATGTCATCAATCTGACCCTCACATAATCACGACTCAAGAATTGTTCTAGCCGATTTATGGTGGAAATAGCCGATAACGAGTCGAAGTGCAAATCCGTGTTGCGCTTCGCTGCCTGCCCGACTAGACAATTCAGGTGATGGAACCCGGCCGTACCCTTGGCTTTGTTCGGGGTGAAGGCGGGTTGCCTGCACAGAAGCCAGCATCGACGGACGAGTGGAGCGGATTTTGGGGTCCGCCCGACGTTTTTCGATGACCGCTGCAAGCCCAATGGCTTGCTCATCGATCAGGAGAACGCACCCGTGGCCCGTGTCACCGTAGAAGACTGTATCGACAAGGTCGAGAACCGGTTCGAGCTTGTCCTCCTGGCGGCCCATCGTGCGCGCATGATCTCGTCCGGCGCTCAAATAACGGTCGAACGCGACAACGACAAGAACCCGGTTGTTGCTTTACGCGAAGTCGCCGACCAAACGATTTCGCCGGAGGATCTTAAGGAAGATCTCATCCATTCGCTGCAGAAATATGTCGAAGTTGACGAACCGGAGCCGGAGGCGATTCCGCTGATCGGCGGCACGAGCGAGGGGGTCGACGCCGACGATACCGAGGTGGCGATGGAGCGCATGACCGAGGAAGAGCTGCTCAAAGGGCTCGAAGGACTAACGCCGCCGGAAGAGAAGTCCGAGCCGGTCGAGCCCGAGGACGAGGATTGAGTTTTTTCTTCAACACTCTGAATTAAATAAGTTTTAATAGGATCTTCGGGTCGGGCGCCGCGACGGAATCTGGCGATCTTCCCTTGTGCTCTTGACGCCGACATAATGGCGGCCGGAGTCCCAAGGCACCAGCTTGCGGCTCCGTGCGGGGACAACCACATCCTCGCGGAAGGAACAGGAACCTTCATCGTGGGTCCGCCCGCCACCACATTGCCGAGAATGAAGATTCAGGGGCCCGTTCACGCGCCCCGCGCGCCGTCGGTTTTGACCTCGCCGAAGCTGCTCGCACCGCCGGTCATCGTGCCGAAGCCGACGATGATGCGCCAGTACGAGCTGGTCGAGCTGGTGCGCAAATACAATCCGAAGACCGACGAGGACCTCCTCAACCGCGCTTATGTCTATGCCATGCGGGCGCATGGCGGGCAGACGCGCGCCTCGGGCGATCCCTATTTCACCCACCCGCTCGAAGTCGCCGCCATTCTCACGAATCTGAAGCTGGACGATGCGACGATCGTCGCCGCGCTGCTTCACGACACGATCGAGGACACCGAGGCGACCCGCACCGAGATCGACGCGCTGTTCGGCAGCGATATCGGGCATCTGGTGGAAGGCCTCACCAAGCTCAACAAGCTCGAACTCGTCTCGCGCGAGGCCAAGCAAGCCGAGAACCTGCGCAAGCTCCTGCTCGCCATTGCCGAGGACGTGCGCGTGCTCCTCGTCAAGCTCGCCGACCGGCTGCACAATATGCGCACTATTGCCCACATGCCGGCGGATGCGCGGCGGCGGGTCGCCGAGGAGACGATCGACATCTATGCGCCGCTCGCCGGCCGCATGGGCATGCACGCGATGCGCAGCGAATTGGAGGACATCGCCTTCAAGGAGCTCCATCCGGAGGCGTTCGAGGTGATCAGCGCGCGCCTCGACGCGCTCGCCACCCGCAACAGCGACCAGATCAATGACATCGAGCACCAGCTCACGACCAAGCTTGCCAATCGCGGGATCGCGGCGCGCGTGACCGGGCGGCGCAAGCACGCCTATTCGATCTGGCACAAGATGGAGCAGAAGGCGCTCGGCTTCGAGCAGTTGTCCGACATTCTCGGCTTCCGCGTGATCGTCAACACGGTGCCGGAGTGCTACCAGGCGCTCGGCATCGTCCACACCACCTGGCCGGTCGTGCCGGGGCGGTTCAAGGACTACATCTCGACCCCGAAACAGAACGATTACAGCTCGATCCATACGACGGTGATCGGCCCGCGCAATCAACGGGTCGAGTTGCAGATCCGCACGGCGGAGATGAACGAGATCGCCGAATACGGGATCGCGGCGCATACCCTCTACAAAGACGGAGTCGGCTCGCCTTCGGACATGCTGTCGCGTGAGTCGAATGCCTATGCCTGGCTGCGCCGTACCGTCGAGCTCTTGGCCGAGGGCTCCAATCCGGAAGAGTTCCTCGAACACACCAAGCTCGAACTGTTCCACGACCAGGTGTTCTGCTTCACCCCGATGGGCAAGCTCATCGCGCTCCCGCGCAGCGCGACGCCGATCGATTTCGCCTATGCGGTCCACACCGATATCGGCAACCGCGCGGTCGGCTGCAAAGTGAACGGCAATATCAGCCCGCTGATCTCGCCGCTGCATAATGGCGACGAGGTCGAGATCCTCACCTCGCGGGCGCAGGTCGCACCGCCTGCAGCCTGGGAATCGGTGGTCGTCACCGGCAAGGCGCGGGCGGCCATCCGGCGCGCGACGCGGGCTGCCGTGCGCACGCAATATACCGAACTCGGGCGGCGCATCGTCGAACGGCTGTGCCAGACCTCCAACCGGACTTACTCCGACGAGCAGCTCAATGGCGCCCTCCCGCGCCTTGCGCGCAGCTCGATCGAGGACGTGTTCGCCGCCGTCGGACGCAGCGAAATCAAGGCGGCGGACGTGGTGCGGGCGATGTATCCCGACTACAAGGAAGAGCGGGTGACGGCGGTGCCCAAGCCCGACAGCGGCTGGTTCGGGCTGAAGATGGCCCGCGCCGTGAAGTTCAAGCTCCCCGGCGCCAAGGACGGGGCTGGCGCGATCCCGATCCGCGGCATCAATGGCGACCTGCCGGTGCGCTTCGCGCCGGAGGGGGGCGCCGTGCCCGGCGACCGCATCGTCGGCATCATGACGCCGGGAGAGCAGATCACGATCTATCCGATCCAGTCGCCGGCGCTGAAGGCGTTCGACGACGCGCCCGAGCGCTGGTTCGACGTGCGCTGGGATGTCGACGAGAAACACCCGCAGCGCTTTCCCGCCCGCATTATCGTCGAATCGGTGAATGAACCCGGCTCATTGGCGCAGATCGCCCATGTAATCGCCGAGCATGACGGGAACATCGACAATATCCATATGACCCGTCGATCGCCCGACTTCACCGAGCTCGTCATCGATCTCGAAGTCTATGACCTCAAGCATCTGACCGCGATCATCTCGCAATTGCGGGCAAAGACCGTGGTGGCGAAGGCCGACCGGTTGATGGGGTGAGAACGGCTCGCGTTCCGATGGCCGGAACCACCGGCACTTGAATTTGTCACCGGATTGATTCCATAGGATAGGCGGCGTCCGAGAGCGCGATGGCTTCTCCTTGAATCGATCGCGCTCTCTGTCTCTCTTTGTTATGTCGCATGATCTTTTCCGAGAAGAACTGCCAACGTTTCGGGATCATGCTCTAGCGGACGGATGTGTGTGCGGGAGCTCGATGTGAGCGGACTTTCTCCCATTCGCCTCGGCGTGAATATCGACCATGTCGCGACCATCAGGAATGCGCGCGGCGGGCGCCATCCCGATCCCGTGCACGCCGCCGAGATCGCGATCGCGGCCGGCGCCGACAGCATCACCGCGCATCTGCGCGAAGACCGCCGGCACATCAACGACGAGGATGTCGAGCGGCTGAAGGAGCAGTTGCAGAAGCCGCTCAACCTCGAGACCGCGGCGACACCCGAGATGGTTGCGATCGCGATCGCGACCCGGCCGCATGCGGCCTGCCTTGTCCCTGAGCGACGGGCCGAGCGCACGACCGAAGGCGGCCTCGACGTTGCCGAAAACCGGCAGCAGCTCACCGAGGTGGTCCACGATCTTTCCGCAGCCGGCATTCGCGTCTCGCTGTTCATCGCCCCGGACGAGCACCAGATCGAGGCGGCGGTCGCCGTCGGCGCCCCGGTCATCGAGATCCATACCGGCGCCTGGTGTGACGCCGTGACGACAGGGGATGCCGCGCGCGGTGCCGTCGAGTTTGCACGCATTGCCGCGGGCGCAGAGTTTGCCCGGCGGCTCGGTCTTGAAGTCCATGCCGGGCACGGGCTCGACTACCTGACCGCCGAGGCGGTCGCCGCCCTGCCGCAGGTCGTGGAGCTCAATATCGGCCATTACCTGATCGGCGAGGCGCTTGTCGTCGGCCTCGGCGGCGCGGTCGAGCGCATGCTGGCGGCGATGCGGCGCGGGCGGGCGATGGCGAAGGCGGCCTCGTGATCATCGGGATCGGCACCGACCTCGTCGACATCCGCCGGATCGAAAAGACGATTGCGCGCTTCGGCGAGCGTTTCCTCGACCGCATCTTCACCCCGAAAGAACGCGCCCGCGCCGAGCGGCGGGCGCAGCGGGACGCAACCTATGCCAAGCGTTTCGCCGCCAAGGAGGCCTGCGCCAAGGCGCTCGGCACCGGGTTCCGCAGGGGTGTTTTCTTCCGCGATATCGGGGTGACCAACCTGCCATCCGGGCAGCCGACCCTGCAACTCACCGGAGGGGCGGCAAAGCGTCTTTCCGACCTCACGCCGCCCGGCTCGGTCTGCCGGATCGATCTTGCTTTGACCGATGATTGGCCGATCGCGCAGGCATTTGTGGTCATTTCCGCTTTGCCCGACAACGGGGAGGGGCCGATCGCGTGAATTGCGCGATCGATCCCGAGCGGCTAGAACTCCGACCGCTGCGATTTCGTTTTCCACGACCCCACCGGCCACGCGTCTGCCGACGTCCGGCATGACGGCGGATCGCTTCTTCGGCGGCAAGGAGCAGCCGGCTTCCGACCGGAGCCGTGACGGACCGAGCGGATAGAGCTGGCAAGCGACAAAAAAGAGAGGCCGAGGCGCGTGTCCAGTCAGGAGAAAAGGCGCGAGAAGAAGAAAGAGGGCGGCTTCATCGAGACGGTCCGCGTGATTTTTCACGCTCTGATCATTGCGCTCGTGATCCGCACCTTCCTGTTCCAGCCGTTCAATATCCCGTCCGGCTCGATGATGGAGACGCTGCTGATCGGCGACTACCTGTTCGTCTCGAAATACAGCTATGGCTACAGCCGTTATTCCATACCGTTTTCGCCGCCGTTGTTTTCCGGCCGAGTCTTCGGCTCCCCACCCGATCGTGGCGACGTCGTGGTGTTTCGCCTGCCGAAAGAGGACTCGACCGACTACATCAAGCGCGTGATCGGCCTGCCCGGCGATCGCATCCAGTTGATCGGGGGCCTGCTCTATATCAATGGGCGGTCGGTCAAGCGCGAGCGCCTCTCCGACTATATTGACGAGGAGAGCGGCCGCGCCGTCAGGGTCCGGAGGTGGCGGGAGACCCTTCCGAATGGGGTGAGCTATGATACGCTCGATTTGCAGGATAACAGTTTTCTCGACAACACGCAGGTCTACCAGGTTCCACCCAATCATTACTTCATGATGGGCGATAACCGCGACAACTCGACCGACAGCCGGGTGCTCAGCCAGGTCGGCTATGTGCCGTTCGAAAACCTTGTCGGCCGGGCGCAGATCATCTTCTTCTCGCTCGCCGATGGCGTTCCCGCCTGGCAGGTGTGGAAATGGCCCTGGGCGGTGCGCTGGGGCCGGCTATTCATGATCGTGAGATGACGTCGCGGGCGAAGATCCGACACGATCTCGAGGCCCGGATCGGGTACAGCTTCGCCGAGCCCGACTTGTTGGAAAGTGCCCTCACGCACATCTCTGCGCTTTCGGGCAAGGCGCGGGCGTCAAGCTATCAGCGGCTCGAATTCCTCGGCGATCACGTGCTGGGGCTCGTCGTCTCCGACATGCTCTACCGTGCTTATCCCAAGGCAGAGGAAGGCGAACTCTCGCGCCGGCTCGCCGATCTGGTGCGCAAGGAGACCTGTGCCGAGATCGCCCGCGCGGTCGATCTCGGCGCTGCGATCAAGCTCGGCGCGTCCGAGGCGAATGCCGGTGGCCGGCGGCGCACCGCGATCCTCGCCGATGTGTGCGAGGCGCTGGTCGGGGCTGTGTTCGTCGATGGCGGTTATCCCGCTGCCGCGGCGCTGATCGAGCATCTGTGGGGCGAACGCATGCGCACGCCGGTGCGGCCGTTGCGCGATCCGAAAACCATGTTGCAGGAATGGGCGCAGGGACGCGGCCTGCCCACGCCGTCCTATCGCGAGGTCGAGCGGCGCGGGCCGCACCACGATCCCGAGTTCCGGGTGGTGGTCGAACTGCCGGACCTTTTGCCGACGGAAGGCTTCGG
This sequence comes from Xanthobacteraceae bacterium, assembly GCA_028282095.1. Classification (GTDB taxonomy): domain Bacteria; phylum Pseudomonadota; class Alphaproteobacteria; order Rhizobiales; family Xanthobacteraceae; genus Rhodoplanes. The sequence goes on from JANQIP010000257.1 coordinate 11,321, forward strand.
CCGCTCGAAGCGCGCCGCCGAGCAGGCCGCCGCCGCCGCATTCCTTGCCCGCGAGGGCGTGCTATTGGCCCACAATGGCTGAACCCGCAGACAGCGCCGCGGATGCCAGCCGGTGCGGCTTTGTCGCGGTGATCGGCGCGCCCAATGTCGGCAAATCGACGCTCGTCAATGCGCTGGTCGGCGGCAAGGTGACGATCGTCAGCCCCAAGGTGCAGACGACTCGCGCGCTCGTTCGCGGCATTGCGCTTGAAGGGCGCGCCCAGCTCATCTTTGTCGATACGCCCGGCCTGTTCGCGCCGCGCCGGCGGCTGGAGCGGGCGATGGTGACGACCGCCTGGTCGGGAGCGCAGGACGCCGATCTCGCCGTGCTCGTCGTCGACGCCAAGCGCGGGCTCGATGCGGAGACGGAGGCGATCCTCGACCGGCTCGCAGGCCTTGCCGCGCCAAAAGCGCTGGTGCTCAACAAGGTCGACCTCATCGCCAAGCCGGTCCTGCTCGATCTCGCGCAGACGGCGAACGAGAAGGTCGTGTTCGCCGCGACATTCATGGTCTCGGCGCTTAACGGGGAGGGCGTCGCCGACCTCAAGGCCTGGCTTGCGGATAAGGTGCCGGCCGGCCCTTGGCTCTACCCCGAGGACCAGATGTCGGACGCGCCGCTGCGCAGCCTTGCCGCCGAGATCACGCGGGAAAAGCTCTTTCTACGCCTGCATCAGGAGCTGCCCTACCGCTCGACGGTCGAGACCGATACCTGGAAGGAGCAGCCGGACGGCTCTGTGCGCATCGAGCAGACGATCTATGTCGAGCGCGACAGCCAGCGCAAGATCGTGCTCGGCAAAGGTGGGCAGGCGATCAAGGCGATCGGCTCGCAGGCGCGCAAGGAGATCGCCGAACTGATCGGCCAGCCGGTGCATCTGTTCCTGTTCGTCAAGGTGCGCGAAGGCTGGGCCGACGATCCCGAGCGCTACCGCGAGATGGGCCTCGATTTCCCGAGCTGAAGCGATTTTTCGTTGGCTGTTCTTGGCCTCCCCCGCTTGCGGGGGAGGTCGGCGAGCAAAGCTCGCCGGGAGGGGGCCTATCTGCCGTGAATACAGGTGGTGCATACCTACGAAAGAGATTTCGTTCCACCGAAAAGGTGGTTCGTTTCTGAAGGTCATGGACTGAATCCATACCATGCAATGGTCGGAAAACGGCATCGTGCTGGGCGTGCGCAGGCACGGCGAGGCGAACGCCATCGTCGAACTGATGACGCGCGAGCATGGCCGCCATCTCGGCCTGGTGCGGGGAGGGGCGGGATCGCGCCTGCGGCCGGTGCTGCAGCCCGGCAATGTGGTGAGCGCGACCTGGCGGGCGCGGCTCGATGAGCATCTCGGCCAATACACCGTCGAAGGCTTGCGTCTGCGTGCCGCGACGTTCCTGCCTTTGCCGCATGCGCTCTATGGCGTGACGCACCTTGCGGGCCTCGTGCGGCTATTGCCGGAGCGCGATCCGCATCCTGCGGTGCACGATGCGCTGGAAATGGTGCTCGAGCTGATCGGCGATCCCGCACGCGCAGGAGCGCTGGTGGTCCGCTTCGAGCTGCTGATTCTCGCCGAGCTCGGCTTCGGCCTCGATCTTACAACCTGTGCCGCGACCGGGCAGAGCGCCGACCTCGTCTATGTGTCGCCGAAATCGGGCCGGGCGGTATCGCGGGCGGCTGGCGCGGCCTGGCATGACCGGCTTCTGCCGCTGCCGGCTTTCCTCGCGGAAGATCGCGGCGCGCCCTCGGGGGCCGAGGTCAATGCCGGCTTCGCGCTGACCGGGTTCTTCCTCGCCCGCCATCTGTTCGAGCCGCGGGGGCTTGCCCTGCCGTCGGCGCGCGCGCATTTCCTCAAAGCCCTCGCGCATCGCTCGGACCATGCAAGGCCCGATCAATCGCAAACAAAGTAAACGCCGGATTCATCGACGCCGCGTTCGCGCTGCAACACCCGGCGGCGAGCGTTAATTGCGAGAACGGCCCACAAAAGCGCCCGTAAGAAAACACCAACCTGTTGCCGATTAGGTTCGTCTGTGGTGAACTAATGAACCGATTTGCTGGGCGGGCAACGGTTTTTGGTTGAACAGTTGGAACTTTGTCAATCGTAGTGTGTAATCAGACAGTCTGATTGATGAGGACAGGCCGATGCGTGCATTTGTCAGGCGGCTCCTGATGCACTACGGCATCTATCGCCGCTATCCGCTCCGGCGGATTCCTGCATTGAAGAATGCGTGGCGGATAGCGCGGCAGTGACCGATCGGTGCGGTGGTGTCGGTAACGGCTTTATCTCGCAACGCGTCAACCTATAGTGAAATGCTGCAGCCGCTAAAGCGCGATGGCTTCTCCTTGAATCAACCGCGCTCCGTTTCTCTTTGTCTTATTTGCAGGGTCTTGTCTGAAAAGTCTGCCAACTTTTCGGGATTATGCGTTAGCTTGAGGCCTCGCGGAAGTCTTACCTCTCCCCGCCTGCGGGGAGAGGTCGACGCGCGGAGCGCGGCGGGTGAGGGGGCTGCGGTGCTGCCACGGCGCTCGCGATCGTTGCAAGCACGCCTGTCGCGTTGGTCAGACCATGTTGTTCCAAAAATGGCGGAACGCGGTAGCCCTGGGATCGCGCTATCAGTCTTGGTAGAATCTGCGCCGCGCATGTTTGCCCCTCACCCGGATTTCTCGCTTCGCTTCGAAATCCGACCTCTCCCCACCGGGGAGAGGTGTGTGTATGGGCGAAGAGGGTCTTCGGACTGGGGATGAGAGATTCTGTAGAGTCTCTCTTTTTTCTGGAGGAGGCCTTTTTGCAGTCGTTGATCGTGATGTCATGGGAGAAGCGCGATCGGCGCAACGTCAGTGCGCGGCACGATGTTGGCACTATAGTAGTATTTCGCAAGCAATCTAGAACGTTTGAGTTTAAGTGCTGACAGTACGTTAGCTGTATTTCCGATCCTCGCCGTCAAAGCTCTTTATCTTTCTCGCTCCATGAGCTTCTTTCAGAGCGCACGATAAGAAAGCAAACGGCTATAGCCTATTACCTTTCTTGGCGCGTTACTTCATTTTACCCCGAGCAGGGCGAGGAGGTCACATGACAGGACGACTACTGACATACTTCCAAGTGGTTGCAATTGCGTTGCTCGCGGCTTCGCCGCTATCGGCCTCGGATGCCGACATGACCGCCGCGTTGGAGACGAAACTGAAAACTCTCAAGACTGCCTTTGCCAAAAAAGATGGTGCAACGATCAAGAACATGATGACTACGGATGGTCTTCTGATCACACCATTCTATAGCGTGGCGACGGCCGACGATGTCATGGCCAAGTTGGACACGTTTAAGATCGACCGCCACACGTCGTACAGCGTCAAGGTCACGCCGCTTGGTGCCGATGACGCCTTGATGACTCTCTATACGGATTTTGAGGGAACCTTCGATGGGAAGCCGTTGCCGGCCTGGGTTTTCGCGTCTGCGGTTTGGGTCAAGCAAGACGGCGCATGGCGCGTGAAGCTTTATCAGGAGACGGTCGTCGACAAGCCCGCGCAGATCGGAAAGGCAATGGGTAATTGAGTGCGACGCGGCGTGGAGCGGCGACCTCGTGACGTCGCTGCCCTAGAGCATGATCCCGAAAAGTTGGCAGACTTTTCGGACAGGATCATGCGACCAAACAAATAGAAAGAGAGCGCGATCGATTCAATCTGACTGGATCGCGCTCGCTTTCTTTTTTTTTCTCGCATGATCCCGAAAGGTCTGGCAGCGTTTCGGGATCATGCTTTAGCTTCGCCCGCCGTTTCCAGCCCCATTGCCGTTTGCATTGCCGGCCTTGCTGATCATCGGTGGACCGAATTGGTTGATGCGGGGAAAGCCCTTTGGTGCGATGCGGCCGGCATCGGCGCGATTACCACACCAATCCCTCAGCTCCTTGAGCGTCAGCGTGAACACCCGTCCGGCCGAATCGGTCCAGGATAACCCCTCCCTGGCCTTGAAGGTCGTCACGTCCGACAGCCCGCCATCCTTATAACGCTGCAGCCTCACACCGCGCCCGCGCGACATCTCGGCCACCTGGTCGAGCGGGAAAACCACCAGCTTGCGGTTTTCGCCGATGACGGCGACGAGGTCGCCATCGACCGTGGTCAGCGCCCGTGCTTCGTCCGGGGCGGTCACGTTGAGCACCTGCTTGCCCTTGCGGGTATTGGCGAGGCACTCGTCCTCCGGCACGACAAAGCCGCGACCGTCCCGGCTTGCCACCAGGAACTTGCGGCCGCCGACATAAGTGAACGCGGCGACGAGATCGGCGTCCTGCTCGAGATCGATGTAAAGGCGCACCGGCTCGCCATGACCGCGCCCGCCGGGGAGCTTTCCGGCTTCGATCGTGTAGACCCGGCCATTGGTGGCGAACACCATGCATTTCGACGTGGTCTCGGCGGGGAAAGCGAACTTAAGCCGGTCGTCGGATTTAAAACTAATTCCGGTAAAGTCGGTCACCGTGCCCTTGAGCGCCCGGATCCAGCCCTTGTCGGACACGACGACGGTGATCGGCTCGCGCACCGCCATGGCTTCCTCGATGGCGGCGTCGTCATGGGCGGGCGCCTGGGCAAATCCGGTGCGGCGCTTGCCGAGCGCGGTCTTCGGCCCGAAGCTCGTGCGCACCGCCTTGATCTCGTCGGCGACCTTCGCCCACTGCTTCTGTTCGGAGCGCACCAGCGCCCGCAATTCGCGCTCCTCTTTGCGCAGCGCCTTGTCCTCGGCGCGGATTTCCATTTCTTCGAGCTTGCGCAGATTGCGCAGCCGCATGTTGAGGATGGCGTCCGCCTGCACCTCGGTCAGCGTGAAGGTGCGGATCAGCACCGGCTTCGGCTCGTCCTCGCGGCGGATGATGCGGATCACCTTGTCGAGGTTGAGATAGGCGACGAGATAGCCGCCCAGCACTTCGAGCCGGTGCGCGATCTGGCCCAATCGATGATTCGATCGGCGCAGCAGCACGTCGCGGCGGTGATCGAGCCATTCGCGCAATGCTTCCGCGAGCCCGATGACCCTCGGCACCTTGCCGCGCGTGAGCACATTCATATTGAGCGAAATGCGGGACTCGAGGTCGGTCAGCTTGAACAGCGATTCCATCAGCAGTTCGGGATCGACCGTGCGCGCCCGCGGCTCCAGCACGATGCGGATATCCTCGGCCGATTCATCGCGCAGGTCGGCAAGGAGCGGCAGCTTCTTGTCGTTGAGCAGCGCGGCGATGTGCTCGATCAGCCGCGACTTCTGCACCTGCCAGGGGATTTCGGTGACGACGATGACATAAGTGCCGCGACCGGTATCCTCCGTGGTCCAGCGCGCCCGCACCCGGAAGGCGCCGCGCCCCGTCGTATAGGCCTCGGCGATCGATTCGCGCGAATCGATGATCAGGCCGCCGGTCGGAAGGTCGGGACCGGGGACGAATTTCGTCAGATTGCGGCTCTTGGCGGCCGGACGCTCGATGAGATGCAGCGCGGCGTCGCAAAGCTCGGCGGCATTGTGCGGAGGGATCGCGGTCGCCATGCCGACGGCGATGCCCTGCGCGCCGTTCGCAAGCAGATTGGGGAAGGCGCCTGGCAGCACGACCGGCTCTTGCTCGGAGCTGTCATAGGTCGGGCGAAACGAGACTGCGTCCTCGTCGAGCCCTTCCAGCATCAACCGCGCGACCTCGGTGAGGCGCGCCTCGGTGTAGCGCATCGCGGCCGGGTTATCGCCGTCGACATTGCCGAAATTGCCCTGGCCGTCGATCAGCGGGTAGCGCTGGGAGAAGTCCTGGGCGAGCCGCACCAGCGCGTCATAGACCGCCTGTTCGCCATGGGGATGGAAGCGGCCGATCACGTCGCCGACGACGCGCGCGCACTTCTTGCTGGCCGCGCCCGGATCGAGCCGCAACAGCCGCATCGCATAGAGCAGCCGGCGATGCACCGGCTTGAGCCCGTCACGCGCATCGGGTAGCGCGCGACCCATGATCGTCGACAGCGCATAGGCGAGGTAGCGCTCCTCAAGCGCCGAGCGCAGCGCGACGTCGTGAACGTCGGAAGGATCGGGGGGAATCAGAATCTTGCCCATAGGCGATGGTTAGATCATTTCCGGGCGGAATGGGAACCGGTTCGCCAAGAGGCTTCCGGCGTAAGAGGCTACCTCTCCCCGCTACGCTAGGGGAATCGCATATGAGTAGAGGGGGGCTTGCGGCTCGGAGGATGAGAGATTCTGTAGGGGCTTTCTCTTTTTTGAGGAGGCCTGATGCAGTCTTTTATTGCGATTTTGCGGGAGGTGCGCGATCCGCGCGATGTCAATACGCGGCACGATGTTGGCACTCTACTGTTTTTGGCTTTGGCGGCGACGCTGTGCGGCGCCAAGAGCTGTGTAGAGATCGCCGATTTTGTTGACGGGCGCGTTGAAGCGCTTTCGGCGATTGTTGATCTTCCGCATGGAACACCGAGCCACGACACTTTCAGCCGCCTGTTCCGCCTGCTCGATCCGGGCGAATTAGCGCAGGCGTTCACGGCGTTCATGACGGCGCTGCGGAGCGGGCTGGGGCTGGGGCCGGCGAAAGGCGTGGTGGCGATTGACGGCAAGAGCCTGCGGCGCGGCTACGAGAAGGGCCGCGCCTGTTTGCCGCCGCTGATGGTGAGCGTGTGGGACAGCGAGACGCGGGTCACCATTGCGCAGGCGCGCGCCCCGTCCGGCAACGAGGTTGCAGCGACGCTGTCCCTGCTGCGCGGCCTGGTCCTCAAGGGCTGCACGGTGACCGCCGATGCGCTGCATTGTCATCCGAAGATGGCCGACAGTATCTGCGCCGCCAAGGCCCATTACGCGCTCGGCCTGAAGGGCAACAACGGCCCGCTCCTGGCCGCGGCCGAACGCGCCTTCGCACGTCCGCGACGCAAACCGCCCTTCTTTGCCAGCGAGGAGCGGGGGCATGGCCGCAGCGAGAAACGCCGGGCGAGCGTCTTGCCGGCGCCGGCCGAAGCGCGGGCCCTGCTGCCGGGCCTCACCGCATTCGGCCGTATCGAGGCCGAGCGCATCGGCACCAACGGCAAATGC
>JANQIP010000258.1 GCA_028282095.1 Xanthobacteraceae bacterium
GCGATCCATTCAGATTGAATCGATCGCACTCTGTTTCTCTTTGTTTTGCCGCATGATCTTGTCCGAAAAGTCTGCAACTTTTCGGGATCATGCTCTAGCGTGTCGTGTGTATCAAGTTTGCCATCGCCCATTTGTGCAGGCCCCAAAAGTGGTCTTGATCGCCCCGGACGAAATCGGATTCGAGGATACGGTGCTGCGGCGGTTCACTGCCGACGATATTGAGCCGTTCGGCGACTTCATGGCGCTCCCGGAAAACACCCGGTTCATGACCTTTCCTGAAGAGATGAAGAACCGGGACGCGGCGGCCGCGATCATCCGCGACACCATCAATGCGTATGCGAACCGACCGCCACCATGGCACTTGCGATCTACCGTCATCGCGATCCGACCATCATCGGCGCATGCGGCGCGTTTGAGACCGGCGACACGGAAATCGAGATCTTCTATCTGGTCTTTGAAGCGCATCGCGGGCGCGGTTATGCGACAAGCGCGGCCACGGCGCTCATCGGTCATTTGCGCTCGGCGCATCCGGACCATGATCTTGCCGCCTGCATCGCCCCCGAGCATGTGCGGTCGAACAGAATCCTTGAGGAACTTGACTTCATCGACCGCGGCCCGCGGACGGTGAACGAAAAGCCGTTCCGATATCTCGTCCGCGCCGCCGAGCGCCCTCGCAGCTAGTACCCGTACGACTTCAGATTTGTAAGCGATTTGTCCCGGCGCGCCCGCACGACCGAAGCCCGCGGAGGACGAGAGGGTGGCCTTGCGCCTATAGCCGGTAGGAGCCGAGTACCTTCATATAGTTGCTGCGCTCATAGGCGGTCGGATCGGGCACGGCATTGTAGCTCATGCTGCCGCACATTTCCGACACCGACTCAAATTCGTGCTCGTCGAGCCAATTGTTGAGCGCCGTCACCACCCGGGTTGCATGTGGTGCGCCGTTGCGCAGCAGCGCCGAAGTCATGAATGCGGTCCGTGCGCCAGCCATGATGCATTTCACCACGTCCTGGGCGCTGTGCACGCCGCCGGTGACGCCGAGATCGGCTCCAACATGGCCGTAGAGGATCGCGACCCAGTGCAGCCGCAGCGGCAGTTCCTCCGGCCGGCTGAGGATCAGCGACGGCACGATCTCCCGATCCTCGATGTCGAAATCGGGCTGGTAGAACCGATTGAACAGCACCAGCGCGTCGGCGCCGGCATCCGCCAGGCGCTTGCCGATATTGGCGGGCGCGCTAAAGAACGGCGATAGCTTCACCGCCAGCGGGATATCGACATGGCGCTTGATCTCGCTGACGAGGGCGAGGCAGCTATTCTCTACGTCCGATCCGCTAAACTCCGGATCGGTGGCGATCTGATAGATATTGAGCTCGATCGCGTCGGCGCCGGCCTCCTGCATCAACTGCGAATATTGTAGCCAGCCGCCCATGGTGTCGCCGTTGAGGCTGGCGATGACGGGAATCGATACGCGCTCCTTGGCGCTACGAATCAAATCAAGGTAACCGTCCGGACCGAGATTGTAGGTCAACATGTCCGGGAAGAAATTCTGCGCTTCGGGAAAACTGTCGGCGCCCCGCTCAAGATCGGCATCGAGGTTGAGGCTTTCCAGTTCGAGCTGCTCCTCGAACAGCGACGGCAATACCACCGCGGCAACCCCGCCATCCTCAAGCTGGCAAATATGATCCACCGAGTCGCTCAGCGGCGACGCCGACGCCACCACCGGCGACTTCAGCGTCAAACCCAAATACTTGGTCGTCAGATCACTCATTCTTCGTCAGCTCCGTTCGTCAATCGCTGCTCCGTATCTTCCGGATCGTGTGGTGAAATTCCGGGCGTCGCGGCACGCCCCAACATGGCCGCGCGGTTGGAGTAGACGCGCCATTGCCGTTCGACATCGTCCTCGGCGGTCTTGAGCAGAGCACGCGCGGCTTGCGGGCTGCTGCGCACCAGCATGGTATAGCGCGCTTCGTTGTAGGCATAGCGCGTGAACGGGATGCTCGGTGCCTTTGAGTCGAGCAGGAAGGGGTTCTTTCCGTCGTCCCGCAGCGCCGGATTATAGCGCATCAGGGGCCAGTATCCCGACAGTACGGCGTTCTTCTGCTGATTGAGCCCGATCGCCATGTCGTAGCCATGGGCGATGCAGTGGCTATAGGCGATGATGATCGAGGGGCCCTCATGCGCCTCCGCTTCGATGAAGGCATTGACGGTGTGGGAGTCGTTGCCGCCCATCGCGACCTTGGCGACGTAGACATAGCCGTAGCTCAAGGCCTCCATCGCGAGGTCCTTCTTGCCGGTGAATTTGCCGCCGGTCGCGAATTTGGCGACCGCCGCGCGCGGCGTCGCCTTCGACATCTGGCCGCCGGTATTGGAATAGACCTCGGTGTCGAGCACGAGCACATTGACGTTGCGGCCCGAGCCGAGCACATGGTCGAGGCCGCCGAAGCCGATATCATAGGCCCAGCCGTCGCCCCCGACGATCCACACGCTCTTGCGCACGAGATCGTCGGCAACCGATAGCAGCGCCTGCGCTTCCGGAGTCTTGAGACCGCCAAGCTTCTGCTTGAGCTCGGCGACGCGGCGGCGCTGCTCCTCGATTCCCGTCTCGCTCGACTGGTCGCCCTCCAGCAGACCTTTGACGAGGATATCGCCGATCTGGCCGTTCGCCTGCGCCGTAAGCTCGCGCGCGAACTGCATCTTCTTGTCGACGGCAAGCCGCATGCCGAGGCCGAATTCGGCATTGTCTTCGAACAGGGAGTTCGACCAGGTCGGGCCACGCCCGGCGTGGTTCACGGTGTAGGGCGTGGTCGGCAGGTTGCCGCCATAGATCGACGAGCAGCCGGTAGCGTTGGCGATCATCAGGCGATCGCCGAACAATTGGGACAACAGCTTGATATAGGGGGTCTCGCCGCAACCGGCGCAGGCGCCGGGGAACTCGAACAGCGGCTCGAGGAGCTGCACGTCCTTGACGTTGTTATGCCGCAAGTGATCACGGTCGGCATCCGGCAGCGTGAGGAAGAAATCCCAGTTGGCGCGCTCGGCCTCGAGCAGCGGCCCCTGCGCTTCCATATTGATGGCCTTGCGCTTCACCTCGCTCTTGCTCTTGACCGGGCAGACCTCGACGCAAAGCCGGCAGCCGGTGCAGTCCTCCGGCGAAACCTGCAGCGAGTAGCGCAGCGAATCGAACTCGCGCCATTTCGGCTTGGCGGATTTGAAAGTCGGCGGCGCGTCGGCGAGATTTTCGCCGTCGAACACCTTGGCGCGGATCACCGCGTGCGGACAGACGAGCGCGCACTTGCCGCACTGGATGCAGAGCTTCTCGTCCCAGACGGGAATCTGCTGGGAGATGTTGCGTTTCTCCCACTGGGCGGTAGCGGTCGGGAAGGTGCCGTCGATCGGCAGGGCGCTCACCGGCAGCTCGTTGCCCTCGCCCGCAATGATCGGTCCGAGCACGTCGCGCACGAAGCCCGGCGCGCGCTCGGGCACCGGCGCCAGGATCTCGAATGTGCTGCTGACCGTTTCGGGGACCCTGACCTCGTGCAGGCGTGCGAGCGTCGTGTCGACGGCGGCGAAGTTCTTCTGCACCGCCGCGACGCCACGCTTGCCATAGGTCTCTTCGATGGACTTCTTGATCTGCTGGATCGCCTCATCGCGCGGCAGCACGCCGCTGATCGCGAAGAAGCAGGTCTGCATGATGGTGTTGATGCGGTTTCCCATTCCCGCTTCGCGGGCCGCCGCATAGCCGTCGATCACGTAGACCTTCAGCCTCTTCTCGATGATCTTCTCCTGGACCTGGCGCGGCAGGTGCTCCCAGACCTCGTTCGCGCCGTGAGGGGTATTGAGCAGGAAGGTCGCGCCCTCCTCCGCCGCCCCTAGCATATTGATGCGATTGAGAAACTGAGACTGGTGGCAGGCGACGAAATTCGCCTTGGTGATCAGGTAGGTCGAGCGGATCGGATCGGGCCCGAAGCGCAGATGCGAGACCGTCACCGACCCCGCTTTCTTGGAATCGTAGACGAAATAACCCTGGACGTAGCTTCCGGTGCCCTTGCCGATGATCTTGATCGAGTTCTTGTTGGCGCCGACCGTGCCGTCGGAACCGAGGCCGTAGAACAGCGCCCGCACGGTGCGCGGATGTTCGGTCGAGAAATCCGGATCGAAGGCAAGGCTGGTGTGTGCGATGTCGTCATCGATGCCGACGGTGAAGTGGTTTTTCGGCGCCTGCTTGGCGAGCTCGTCGAACACCGACTTGACCATTGCCGGCGTGAACTCTTTCGAGGACAGACCGTAACGCCCGCCGATGATCCGCGGCATCGTGGTCGCCGCCCCGGAGGCGATGCGCTCGGCAAAGACCGATAGAATGTCCTGGTAAAGCGGCTCGCCGATCGCGCCCGGCTCCTTGGTTCGGTCGAGCACGGCGATCGACTTCACCGTCGCCGGCATCGCCGCGAGAAAGGCCTCGGTTGCGAACGGCCGGAACAGCCGGACCTTGAGCACGCCGACCGCCTCGCCGCGCGCCTGCAGCGCCTCCACCGCCTCTTCGACGGCGCCAACGCCCGATCCCATGAGGACGATCACCCGTTCCGCATCGGGCGCACCGTAATAGTCGAACAGGTGGTAGGAGCGGCCGGTCCGCTCGGCAAAGCGGTCCATCGCGTTCTGCACGATGGTCGGGCAGGCGAGGTAATAAGGGTTGATCGCCTCGCGTGCCTGGAAGAACACATCCGGATTCTGCGCGGTACCGCGCAGGACCGGACGGTCGGGCGACATCGACCGCTCGCGATGCTGCTGCACCAACCGGTCGTCGATCATCGCATGCAGGTCGTCGTCGTCGAGTTCGTCGATCAGATTGACTTCGTGCGAGGTACGAAAACCATCGAAGAAATGCAGGAACGGCACCCGGGACTCAAGCGTGGCGGCCTGGGAGATCAGGGCGAAATCGTGCGCTTCTTGAACGGAGTTGGCGGCGAGCTGCGCAAAGCCGGTCTGACGTGTCGACATCACGTCGCTGTGATCGCCGAAAATGGAGAGCGCATGGGTTGCGAGCGTGCGGGCCGCGACATGGATCACCGCCGAGGTCAATTCACCGGCGATCTTGTACATGTTGGGGATCATCAGGAGCAGGCCCTGCGAGGCCGTGAAGGTCGTCGCCAGCGCTCCGCCTTGCAGCGCGCCGTGCAGCGCCCCGGCGGCCCCGCCCTCGCTTTGCATCTCGATCACGTCGGGCACGGTGCCCCACATGTTCCGCGCCCCTTCCGCCGCCCATTGGTCGGCCCATTCCCCCATCGCCGAAGACGGCGTGATCGGATAGATCGCGATCACCTCGTTCAGCCGATAAGCCACCGAGGCCACTGCTTCGTTTCCGTCTACAATCGTCTGCTTGCGAGTCATCATTCTTCTCCAGGATGTCCCGACCCTCGTCGGGTCAGGACAAAGCGTTCCTCGCGTCTTTATCTTTCGGCGTCGGGGAGCGGTTCAGCCGTTTGGGCGCGGAGACCATGACCCTTTACCTAGCCGATGCCCGTCACGTCGTCTGTCGGTAAAAGACCGGAAGGCGTTCTTCTTTTGTTCGAAGCACGGTTCGATCGTTTCTTCAACGCTCTCGCACGTAACCAAGAGGAATTCAAACATTTGCCGGCCACGCCCTGCGCCAGCATCCCTGCCCACAAAATAGGCAGCCCGGCGCTGCCGTACCTATACCTTCGGAGGGGGTGCCCGGCGAGCCATGACGCGGGCGGCGCCCGCGTGGGCGCGGCGCTGGCGCCCGGCACCGCTTGTGGCCACTCGCCCATGGTCGCGGTTGCGGCTAAGGCTTGCGCCACATGCCGGTTCGCCTACATTCGAGACAGGCACTCACCCCAGACCAATGGCATGACCTATATCGATGCAGCGGTTGCGCCGCTGCGAAAAACCGGACAGATCAAGATTTACGGCGATAACGCCTTCGCTGCAATGCGTAAAGCGGGACGTCTCGTTGCCGAATGCCTCGACATGCTCGGGCCCGAGATCGCGCCCGGCGCACCGACCAGCCGGATCGATCAGCTGGTTTTCGAGTTCGCGATGGATCACGGCGCGCTGCCCGCGACGCTGATGTATCGCGGCTACACCAAGTCCACCTGCACGTCGGTCAACCATGTCGTCTGTCACGGCATTCCCAACGAGAAGCCGCTCAAGGACGGCGACATCGTCAATGTCGACGTCACCCTCATTGTCGATGGCTGGCATGGCGATTCGAGCCGCATGTATGGGGTCGGCACCATTCCCCGGCGGGCGGAGCGGTTGATCGAGGTCACCTACGAGGCGATGATGCGCGGCATTGCCGCGATCCGTCCGGGCGGCACGGCGGGCGACATTGGCGAGGCAATCGAGACCTTCGTGAAGCAGCACAATATGAGCGTGGTGCGCGACTTCTGCGGCCATGGTCTCGGCCGCCTCTTTCACGACGAGCCGAATATCGTGCATGTGGGACGGTCGGGCGAGGGCATCACGCTCAAGCCCGGCATGCTGTTCACGGTCGAACCGATGATCAACCTGGGCCGGCCGCATGTGAAGGTCCTGTCCGACGGCTGGACCGCGGTCACGCGGGACCGGTCGCTCTCGGCGCAGTTCGAGCATACGGTGGGCGTGACCGAGACCGGGGTCGAGATTTTCACGCTTTCCCCCAAAGGCCTCGACAAACCGCACTACGAATCCGCTTGAGAAGACCGGTGGGGTGAGTTCCCTGAGCACAATCCCGGATAGACGATTGGCGCGATTGATACGTTGGGCAATCGCGCTCTAAATCCGATGTGCGGCAACGGACAATGCTGGACAGTGGACGTGAAGGCCGCGTAGTGGTGCGGGCATCATGGCGCAGGGTCGGGGCTTCGACGACAAAGGGCATGACGCTCGGCTGCCCGACGCCGAACCGCATTATCGCGGTCATCGCGAGCGCTTGCGCGCCCGCTTCCGCGACGCCGGCAGCGAAGCGGTAACGGATTACGAGCTGCTCGAGCTCCTCTTGTTCCGCGCGCTGCCGCGGCGCGACGTCAAGCCGCTCGCCAAGGCCTTGATCACCAAATTCGGCTCCTTCGCCGAAACGATCGCCGCGCCGCCCCAAAGGCTGGCCGAGGTGCCGGGGCTCGGCGAGGCGGCCATCACCGAGATCAAGATCGTGCAGGCCGCCGCTCACCGATTCGCCCGCGGCGAGGTGAAACGTCGGCCGGTGCTGTCGTCCTGGTCGGCCGTGCTCGATTACTGCCGCACCGCGATGGCATTCGCCGAGAAGGAGCAGTTCCGCGTGCTGTTCCTCGACAAGCGCAACCAGCTTATCGCCGATGAGCTGCAGCAGGTCGGCACCGTCGACCATACGCCGGTCTATCCGCGCGAAGTGGTGAAGCGCGCCTTGGAGCTGAGCGCAACCGCCATCATCCTCGTGCACAATCACCCGTCCGGCGACCCGACGCCCTCGCGCGCCGATATCCAGATGACGCAAGCCATTCTCGGAGTTGCCCGCTCGCTCGGCATCGAGGTGCACGACCACATCATCGTCGGCAGGGAGGGCCATGCGAGCTTCAAAGGCCTGCGGCTGATCTGATCAAGCCGAGGGTTCGTTCAGAGCACGCGCCGCATAGCGGCTCTTTCTCAAAGCCGCACGGCGGCTCTTTATCAAAAAAAGGCAGGCGCTGCCGGCTGCCGGCTTTTTTTACGCTTTCCGAGTGATCGCTTCGGGCTCAAGTCCTATTACCTCCCCCTGAAAGGGGGAGGTCGGCGAGCGGCGCAGGCAAGCTTGCGCAGCCTGCGTAAACTTGGCTGCGTGCTCGCCGGGAGGGGGTTCACAGGACGGCCTCTGTCGCGGATGAAGTAACCCCCTCCCCAACCCTCCCCCGCAAGCGGGGGAGGGAGTAAGGTTCTCAAACCATAGCATGGTTTGTCACCGAACTAATCAGCCGGAAATAGTATTACTTCTTGACCAGCGAGAGCGGGTTGCGCGTTGCGGGAATGCGCTGCCAGACCTTGTCATCGTCCTGCGCAAAGCGCCAGCTCTCGCCGGCGCCGCCTCTCAGCAGCAGCTCGCGATCGTCCATAAACCAGGAGGACGGAGCGAACCGCGTGATCATGGCGGCGCATTGCGGCTTGAGAGCGAGCGCATAGCCGCCCCCCGGGGCCGGCTCATTGGCGAGGGCCAGCGTGCAGATCGTGCGGCCGCGGCGCACCACATCCCATTCGCCCGCCATCTCGTCCGGCGTCGGCGGCGGCGGCTCGACCGCCGCGACGGACTGGAGAAACAGCACGTCGTCGCCGGGCCGCATCGCTTCGAAAACGCCGTTCTCGACCTCGGTCAGTTCGAGGACGAGCTCACCGCCTTTGTCGAGCAGTTGCAGCGAACCGGTTTCGACAATCGTCCAGCCGACAATATCCTTCACGAAAGGAAAGACCGTCGTACAGCCCTCGCTGAATTTGAGCCTTAATCCGGCCGCGCCGGCGCGTTTGCTCGAAAGATCGACGGTGCAACGCCGGTCGCGTGTCGCATTGGAAAACTCATAGGCGCCGGTCATGGTTTTGGCCGTCTCCTTCGCCGGCGTCGGCGCGGATGAGCCAGTCTGCGCCGAACCGACGCCGGTAGACAAAGAGACACCGGCACAAAGGGCGGCGATGAAGACGATGGCGAACCAGGCGTTACGATTCGTACTCATTTGACCTTAGGCGGCATTGCGGGTCGATGCGTGCGACACCAACGGGCGGCGGGATGCGCCGCGATACCCAGCCTAACCTTTTCCGGTCAGCCAGGGAGTCTCGGGAACCGGCGTCAACGGACCCTTCCCGACAAACCAGGACAGGAGATTGTCGACGACCAACCGGTCCATCTTCTCGCGCGTGTGGAGCGAGGCGGACCCGACATGCGGCAACAGCACGACATGCTCCATCGCAAGCAATTCCTGCGGCACCGACGGCTCGTTGGCATACACATCGAGTCCGGCCGAAAAGATGGCGCGATCCTGCAGGGCCTTGATCAAGGCCGGCTCGTCGACCACCGACCCGCGTGCCATATTGATCAGGACACCATCGGGCCCGAGCGCCTGCAGCACTTTGGCGTCGATCAAGTTATGGGTCTCGGCCCCGCCCGGAACGATCACCATCAGCGTGTCGACCGCGCGTGCCATCGCCACGAGGTCGGGGTAATGCTGGTAAGGCAGGCCCGGCTGCGGTCGGCGCGCATGATAGACCATGGGCACGCCGAACGCGTCGAGCCGCCGCGCAATCGCCCTGCCGATCCGCCCCATGCCGACCATGCCGACGGTCCGATTGCGCAGCGTCATGCGCGTCAGCGGATAAGGCCGCTCCAGCCAATTCCCGGCGCGTAGATAGCGCTCAGACTGAGGCAGCTCGCGAACCGTGCTGAGCAACAGCCCCACTGCCGTGTCGGCGACCTCCTCGGTCAGCACGTCGGGCGTATTGGTGACGACGACGCCGTTCCGGCCGGCCCAGGCTGCATCGACATGATCGTAACCGACGCCGAAGGTGGAGACGATCTCCAGCCGCGGGAATTGCTTAAGGAACGCGCCGTCGATGCCGGGAACCATATAGGTGACGGCAATCCCGCGGATCCGCGCCGCGATGCCGTCAAGGGCCTCGTTCGGTCCTCGCGTCTCGTTCAAACGATGCACCGTGAAGTCGGTGCTGAGCCCACCGACGATCACCGGTTTCGGAACCCCGATCACGAGGATGTCGGGCTTTTCGCCTTGCATGTAAACATCCCGTCAAGGAAGAACGCGACGGATACCAGCGCGGTGTCGGGCTCGCAAGAAGGGCCAGCGATTCAGAGTAAACGAGGAAAGGCCGAGAATCGATCCTCGGCCGCTCGCTCGGCCCCGGCAATGCCGACGTGCAAGTGTTCCGACTCTGACGGTCCGATCCCGGACCGTCAGCCCGGAACACTAGCTAATCCGTTACTTTGTGATGCGGCACCAACACAATGAGACGAGCCCA
>JANQIP010000040.1 GCA_028282095.1 Xanthobacteraceae bacterium
CTTGTCCGAAAAGTCTGCCAACTTTTCGGGATCATGCTTGGATGACCTGGAGCATGATCTCGTCCGAAAAGTCTGCCAACTTTTCGGGATCATGCTCTAGCACCGATGCGCCCCGGCCTCAATGCACGGCAACCGGTTCGACGGCGATCCTCACAACAGATCGGTGTCGCGATAGATCTCGGCCAGCGGCAGTAAGACGCCGAGCGAGGAGAGAGCGATCGTGTCTTCGAGCGGGCTGAACCGCTGCTCGGCAAAGCCGGTCTCGCGCGCGAACACCACGACCTCGACCGCATCCTGTGCAATTACGACATAATGCATGAGCGAAGGCATCGCCGTGTAGGCTGTGCGCTTCCAGCGCAGGTCGCGGTCGACGGTTGACGGCGAGAGAACCTCGAACACGGCAGCCGCATTGTCGCAGTCGCGCGCCGTTAGATCGCGGCTGCCTGCCTTCGGCACGACCATGACATCGGGCTCGGGCCGGTTCGTGTTCGCCACGCGCAGGCCGATCCCCGGCAGCGCAAGCCACGGCGCCGAACTGGCACGTTGAAGATCGCGCAGGGTGAAGATCAGATTCGAAGTGATCTGCTGATGACGTCCGCTCGGAGAAGCATGCAAGATCGGCTCCCCGTCGATCAGCTCCCATTTTTCCTCGTCGGGACGGGTGTCGGTGAAGGCGTAGAACTCCTCCACGGTCATCGGCGCAGTGCTCACGGTGGGAACGCCCATAGCGCTTACAGCCCCGTGTCGCGATAAACCTCTGCGAGCGGCAAAGAAATGCCGAGCGATTGTATCGCGATATTGGCATCGAGCGAACGGAACCTCTGCTCCGCAAAGCCGGTCTCGCGCGCGAACACCACGACCTCGACCGCATCCTGTGCGACCACCACATAATGTGTGAGCGACGGCATCGACGTGTAGGCTGCGTGCTTCCAGCGCAGGTCGCGGTCGGTGGTCGAGGGCGAGAGGATTTCGAATACGGCGATTGCATCGCCGCGCTCGCGTGTCGACGGGTCGCGCGAATCCCCTGACCGAGGCAGGATCAACACACCGGGCTCAGGGCGAGTGCTGTCCGAGCCTCGGACACCGAGGCCGGGGAGCATGACCCACGAGGTGTCAGCTTCTCGCTCCCGCGCGGTGAGGGCGAATGTCAGATTCTTGAAAATGCACTGGTGCAGCGGACTGGGCGCGGCGTTCAACACCGGCTCCCCGTCGATCAGCGCCCATTTCTCCTCGTCGGGACGGGCGTCGGTGAAGGCGTAGAACTCCTCCACGGTCATCGGCGCGGTGCTTACGGTAGGGACCCCCATGGACCTGGCTCCTCGCCCCTCCATGACTAACGAGAACCCAATACAAGAATCGAATGCGCGCTGGCGAACGCTCAGCCCTTCACAAGGATGGGGCCTGCTCCCATCGGGCGCTCGTTCTCGCTCATGACGCCCAGCCGGCGCGCGACCTCGGTATAGGCTTCGAGCAAGCCGCCGAGATCGCGGCGGAAACGATCCTTGTCGAGCTTCTCATTCGATTTGATGTCCCACAACCGGCAGGAGTCCGGCGAGATTTCATCGGCAACGACGATCCGCATCATCTCGTTTTCCCACAGCCGACCGCATTCCATCTTGAAATCGACGAGCCGAATCCCGACGCCGAGGAACAGGCCGCTGAGGAAATCGTTGACGCGGATCGCGAGCGCCATGACATCGTCGATCTCCTGCGGGGTCGCCCAGCCGAACGCGGTGACATGCTCCTCCGACACCATCGGATCGCCGAGCGCGTCGTTCTTGTAATAGAACTCGATGATCGAGCGCGGCAACTGCGTGCCTTCCTCGATCCCCAGCCGCTGCGACAACGAACCCGCGGCGACATTACGCACCACGACCTCGAGCGGAATGACCTCGACTTCGCGGATCAACTGCTCGCGCATGTTGAGGCGGCGAACGAAATGGGTGGGAACGCCGATATCATTGAGGTGCTGGAACACGTATTCGGAAATTCGGTTGTTGAGAACTCCCTTGCCCTCGATCACCTGGTGCTTCTTGGCGTTGAACGCGGTGGCATCGTCCTTGAAATGCTGGATCAGCGTTCCAGGCTCCGGGCCCTCGTAGAGGACCTTCGCCTTGCCTTCATAGATGCGGCGACGGCGGCTCATGGGGGTATACCGTGGCTTGAGGAAATCCATGTGATGCCGTGGCTCCGAGTTCGGGTTCAAGGCCGGCGGCGACGTCGAACAGGCAGGCCAAAGGCTCGCCCATCGGACCCGCAAACTAGCCGAAGGCCAGGGCCAGCACAATCGGCATAGACCGGTCACTCAGGGCATGCAATGAGGGCCTGTGCGAGGGCAGCGGCGGCCTTGACCTGGGCCTGCCGATGTGCAAGGCGCGACGACGAATCTGCCCTCGCAAGCCCGTCGCGCCAATAGACGAGGCCCAAAAAATGGACACGTTCGACAAGCGCGAGGAAGGTTTTGAGAAGCGGTTCGCTCACGATGAGGAGTTGCGCTTCAAGGCTACGGCGCGCCGCAACAAGCTGCTCGGCCTGTGGGCGGCGGAGAAGCTCGGACTGGCCGGCGCAGAGGCGGATGCCTACGCCAAGGAGGTCATCGCCGCCGATTTCGAGGCGCCGGGCGACGACGATGTTTTCGCAAAGATACGCAAGGACTTCGATGCCAAGGGCGTCGATCAGTCCGATCACCAGATCCGCCGCACGATGAACGACTTGATGGAGCGCGCGGTCGAGGAGGTGCAGGCCGCGAAGTAACAGGCATCACTCGGCCGCGATACAACCGCCGAACACTTTTGCTTAAAAATGTTTGGATATCCGGGATCGGTACGGCATTTCACCCCGGGTGGACATCAATAGCGGCGCAACGCACGGAGGCGGGTTCGACGGGACGCGCCGAGATCATCGACGCAATGGCGCCGTTTCGAGCCGGCGAAAGCGAGATCGGAACGGCGCTGCGCGAGTGATTGCGGCCAGGGAATCTGCCGGCGCCCAGGTGCCGCTTGTGCGCGCGAGCGCGATGAAATAGCGCTTTCGGGACGGCGACCGAACTAATCAGCCGGAAATATTGTCATCCCTCGCAGAGCGAGGCCGTCCCGCATCGATATGGATCGGCGGTCGCTGCGGGCCGCGTGAACCCGGCACGGCATGACGCGTTGTCGTAGGCAAGAGCGTGATCCGAAAAGTTGGCAGACTTTTCGGATAAGAGCATGCGACCCGAACTAAAGAGAAGTTGAGCGCGACTGACTCCGTTTTAACCAACCGCGCTCGACGCCAGGGAGGAGCGACATGGCCAAGACGCTCACGACCGTTGCGATGGCGCTGCTCGCATGCGCCCTATCCACAGGCGCATCGGCGCAAGGCGTCGGCAGGACATTTCCCGGCGTTGCGCCTGCAGTTCCCTCGCCGGGCGGCGCACCGAGCGCTCCGGCGATCGCGCCGGGGCCGGCCGCACCGATCGCCCCTGGACCGGCGGCACCGGTCGCGCCGGGACCCGTGGCACCGGGCGTGGCCGCACCCGACCATGACAACAATGCCGGCCGGCCGCGCATCGTCAAAGTGCCAGGCCTTCCCACCGTCGTCATTCCCCGTGGACCGGCGGGCCGCAACAGCTACAGCGACCGGGTTGCACGCTGCGTCCACTACGGAACCGCCGCCGGGGTGCCGACGGGTGAGATTGGCCGCTTCACCAGCCATTGCGCGCGCTGAACAATAGCGGAGCTGAATTGGCCGCATCCGGTCGCGAGTGCGCTCAGCAGGAGGGCTTACCGCAGCGCGCCTCGTTCACTTTCTGCTTGAGCGCATCGCGGCCGACCGCGCCGACCACGACTTCATCGCCGACGACATAGCTCGGCGTGCCATTGAGGCCGAGCGCCTGGGCGACGCTCATGGTTTCTTCGATGGTGGCACGCACTTCGTCGCTCCCCATGTCGCGCTTGATCCGCGCGACATCGAGGCCGACGGCCTCAGCAGAAGCCAGCGCCTGAGCCTTGTCGATCCGTCCCCGATGGGTCAGCATCTTGCGACGAAGCTCAAAATATTTCTTGCCGCTTTTGTCCTGCATATGGGCGGCGATCGCGACCCGGGCCGCATCAAGCGAGGCTTCGCCCAGCACGGGAAACTCCATGAACACGACCCGCAGCTTGGGGTCCTGCTTCATCAGCTCGAGCAGATCGCTCAGCGCGCGTTTGCAGAAACCGCAATTGTAATCGAAGAACTCGACCAGCGTGACGTCGCCCTGCGGATTGCCGGCCACGGCATGCCGTGGCGAGTTGAACAAGAGCTCGGCATTGGCCTTGACCGCCGCCTTGGCATTCGCCGCCTCGATGGCTGACTGGCGCTTCTCCAGTTCGAGAATCACCTCCTGCAGCACTTCGGGTTTGCGCAAGAGATAGCTACGAACGATTTCCTCGATCTCGCCGCGCTGTGCCGGCGAGAAGCTCTGGGCGGCGACGGCGAAGGTGCTCGCAACGACAAGACCGGTTGCGACCGCGACCACGCGCGCGGCGAGAGAGAGGCGACGGAGGGGCATGCGATCGTCCTTTTTCAACTTTTTCAATGGAGCACGATTGCTTCAGGTTGAATCAACCGTACGCTCTTCCTCTTTGTTTCTCGCATGATCTTGTCCGAAAAGTTGCAGACCTTTCGAGAAAAATCATGCGAGAAAACATGGACCGACCCCCTCCCGGCGAGCTTTGCTCGCCGACCTCCCCCTTTCAGGGGGAGGTGAGCTGAGTCAGCCCGCTCACGCCGCTACTCACCGTGAGGGCAGAAGCGTTGTTACTTCACCTTAGAATCAATCGCGCTCTATTTGTCTCTGTCCGGCCGCATGATCTTGTCCGAAAAGTCTGCCAACTTTTCGGACAAGATCATGCTTTAGCGACGGCGTTTGGCCGCGGCCGGCAGCTTGAAGGTGGCGATGTCGTCAGCCTTCACCCAACCGGGCGATCCGACCCGGAAACGGCTCTTGGCGCGTGCGGCAAGTTGCCGTGCGGTCCTGATGTCGCCGCGAAAGAACGCGGCTTGGGCGGAAGCGAGGTCGGCCTGCGCGAGATCGCCCTTGGCGCCATAGGCCTTGGCGAGCAGCGCATGGCCCTGGGCGATGTCCGGATCGGACGCGAGCGCCTGGCGCAGGTGAGCGATCGCCTCTCCGGCAAGCTTCGGGTTCCTGGTCTCGATCAATGCATGGGCGAGCATCACCTTGATCAAAGTCGGGTTGGGCGCGCTGGCGACCGCACGGCGCAGCGACGGGACTGCCTGCCTTGCCCGCCCCGATTCGAGCAGAGCCTGGCCCTTCAACTCGTGAAAGTAGGGATTGCCCGGCTGCGTCTGGATCAACCCGTCGATCTGCACGAGCGCGTTGCGCAGATTGCCGTGCCGATACGTGGAGATGGCGCGGGCGTAACGGGCGGGGAGGCTCCGGTCGCCGCGCTGATAGCGGCGGGCGACCGTGCCGGGCCTGTCGAGAAAACCGTAGATTTTTGCGCGCACCAGGTCATGGCGAAGCTGCAGCTCGGGGGGGTCCTTCTTGTTCCAGTACCGGGTCTTGGCCATGACGGCCAACGCCGCAAGACGCTGCGACGCCATCGGATGCGACTGGTAATAGGGATCGGCACCGCGCGCGGCGAAGATCTGCTGGTCCGCCATGCGCTTGAACGTCTCATACATGCCCTTGGCCGACTGCCCGGTCGCGGTCAGGAATTTGACGGCGGCGCGATCGGCCTGCTCCTCGTGCTGACGTCTATATGCAAGCAAGGAGCGTTGCATCATGGTCTGCGGCGCCAAGGCCGCCACCGTGCCCGGGTTGCCACCGATATTGGCGCCGGCGCGCCCCGCCGCAACAGTGGCGCCGATGCCGAGCAGCATCGCCAAGATCGTTACGGTCTGCGCATTGGCGAGTTGCATGCGCAGCTTGCTGAGATGGCCGCCGGCAATGTGGCCCGCCTCATGTGCAAGGACGCCGATGATCTGATTGGGCGTTTCCGAATCGAGCAAGGCCCCGGCATTGACGAAGATACGGCGGCCGTCCACCACAAAGGCGTTGAACGAACGATTGTTGACGATGACGACACGGACGTTTTGCCGCCCGAGGCCGGAGACACGAAGAATCGGCCGCATGTAATCGCGCAGGAGCTGCTCGATCTCGGCATCGCGGATGATCGGAAGGCCCCGAGCCGATGTGGGCGTCGGCACGCTCGTCATCGCGACCGCGCAGGCCGCCGTGACGGCGATGGCGCGAAATGCCCGCCCTCTGAACTCGCGCTTGACAGGTGCGTCTGCTGCGCTCATTCGGTCTGATAACTCGGTCCGGCCCGATCGGAGGGCTGGCCGCCCCAATGTTAGGTGATTCAGAGCGGTCAATACGCCGTCCCGGCGCACCGCGCAGCCACCAATGCGAAAAATGCGGCAACAGAGCGGCGTCACGGTCTTGCGCGAGGCCGGCATGACGCTTGACCACACAAGCGGGCCATACATGCCGTCCCGGCGCAGCGATGTGCCACCCTTCATGGTGATGGATGTCATGACGGCGGCGGCACGTCTCGAACAGAGCGGCCGCCGGATCATCCATATGGAGGTCGGCCAGCCGGCGGCACCGGCACCGGCGGCGGCGATCGATGCCGCGCGCGCCGCGCTCTCCGACGGACGGCCCCTCGGCTACACTGAGAGCCTCGGCCTGCCGGGGCTGCGCCGACGCATCGCACAGTACTATAATGACAAGGGCGGTCTTTCGGTCGATCCGCACACCGTGATCGTGACGACGGGCTCGTCGGCCGCATTCATGCTCGCCTTCCTAGCGCTGCTCGAGCCCGCCGACCGCGTCGCGCTGACAACGCCCGCCTACCCGCCCTATCGCCATATCCTGACCGCGCTCGGCTGCGAGCCGGTGCTGATCAGGACATCGGCCGAGACGCGCTACGCGTTGTCCCCCCAGGCCCTGCTGGACGCCCATCGGGAAACCCCGCTCAAGGCGGTGCTGATTGCCAGCCCCGCCAATCCGAGCGGCACCATGTTGAGCGGGGAGGCGCTCGCCGAACTGATTGCCGCGGCCGAGGACGCCGGCATCGCCGTGATCTCCGACGAGATCTATCACGGGCTCGATTACGCCTTTCCCGCGACCTCGGCGCTCGCCTGTTCCCAGCGTGCGATCGTCATCAACTCGTTCTCGAAGTATTTTTGCATGACCGGCTGGCGGATCGGCTGGATGATCGCGCCGGCGCCATTGGTGCGGCCGATCGAGCGGCTGCACCAAAATCTCGCGATCTCGGTGCCGACGCTCTCGCAAATCGCGGCACAAGCCGCCTTCGAGGGCCGCGACGAGATGGAAGCCGTCAAGCGCGGCTATGAGGACAATCGGCGCCTTTTGTTGGACGGTCTGCCGCAGGCCGGGCTCGACCGGTTTCTGCCGGCGGACGGCGCGTTCTATCTCTATGCCGATGTGTCGGCCTTCACCGATGCCGAACACGACAGCCATGCTTTTGCCCAGCGTCTGCTCGAGGAGGCAGGCGTCGCGGTCACCCCCGGCGCCGACTTCGATCCGTTTGAAGGGCGCGATTATGTGCGGCTGTGCTATGCTGGCGCGCGCGAGGACATGACCGAGGCCGTCGCCCGCATCGCGAACTGGCTCAGGCGATAGCGCCGGCCCGCGGAGTTTTGCCTCTCCCCGCAAGCGGGGAGAGGTCGACGCGCGAAGCGCGGCGGGTGAGGGGGAAGCGCCCATCCGCTCGATCTCCCTCACCGCCAATGCCCCCTCCCGGCGAGCTTCGCTCGCCGACCTCCCCCGCTCGCGGGATGAAAATGGTCTTTCCCCGGGGCCGTATTTCCTTCACCTCTCCCCGCTTGCGGGGAGAGGTGAAATCATTCCGTTCAAGCATGATCGCGAAAAGCTGGCAGACTTTTCGAACAAGATTATGCGGGCAACAAAGTGAGCGAGAGCGTGATTGGTTTAACCCGAAACAATCGTGCGCTCGCTCACGGCCATTTCACCAGGGGCGGCAGTGAGGAGAGGATCGACTCGACATTGCCGCCGGTCTTGAGACCAAAAACGGTGCCGCGGTCATAGAGCAGATTGAACTCGACATAGCGGCCGCGGCGCACGAGCTGCTCCTCGCGCTCGGCTTGGTCCCAGGGAGTTAAGAAGTTCCGGCGCACGATCTCGGGATAGACTTCGAGGAATGCGCGCCCGACATCCTGGACAAAGGAAAAGTCGGCGTCCCAATCTCCCGAATCGTGCCAATCGAAAAAAATGCCGCCGATCCCGCGCGGCTCACTGCGGTGCGCGAGGTAGAAATACTCATCGCACCAGGCCTTGTACTTCTCATAAGGCGCAACAGCCGCATGGGATTCGCACGCGCCGCGCATGGCGGCATGAAAGGCCTCGGCATCGGGATCATCCTGACGGCGGCGGACGTCGAGCATAGGCGTGAGATCGGCCCCGCCCCCGAACCAGGCCTTGGTGGCGACCACAAAGCGCGTATTCATATGCGCGGTCGGCACGTGCGGATTGAGCGGATGGGCGATCAGCGAAATCCCCGAGGCCCAGAAGCGGGGATCGCTCTCTGCCCCCGGAATCTCCTCGCGGAATTCGGGGGCGAACTCGCCATGCACGGTCGAGACGTGGATGCCGACCTTCTCGAACAGCCGGCCATGCATGACCGCCATCACCCCGCCGCCGCCGGGTGCACCGGTATGATCGGTGCGCGTCCATGGCGTGCGAACGAACCGGCCCGGTTGGCCCGCATAGAGCGATGCGGGCGCTTCGGATTCAAGCGCCTCAAGCGCCGTACACAAACCGTCGCGCAATGTCTCAAACCAGGTTCTTGCGCGCGTCTTGCGCCCTTCCAGCGGTCGCTGCTCGAACGCGGCGTGCATCGCGTATTTGTTCAAGGCTCTGATTCACTTCGTAGGTTGATCTGCCGTATGCCCTCGCCGACCGCCATGGCGCAGGCGGTCGCGACATTGAGCGAACGCAGCCCCGTCCGCATCGGAATCACAAGCCGCGCATCGGCGGCTGCATGCACCTTCTCCGGAACTCCGGAGGATTCGCGACCAAACAAGAGGATGTCGTCCGGCCGAAAGCGGTGCGCGAGATAGGGCACCTCGCCCTTCGTTGTAAACAAAACCAGACGGAGCCCCTCTGTGTTCCGCCACACCGAGAAACTCTCCCAACAGTTGTGACGGGTGAGAGCAACCTTGTCGAGGTAGTCCATGCCGGCGCGCCGGAAGGCGCGGTCGGTGGTCGGGAAGCCGGCCGGCTCGATAAGATGGATTTCCAAACCGAGGCAGGCCGATAGTCTAAGGACCGTTCCCGTGTTCTGGGGAATATCCGGTTCGAACAAGGCGATCCGCATGGTTTCTCGCGTTCTGTCTTACCTTGACCTTCCTCAAGGGAATATCTGGTTTGCCGGAATAGGCTATCGCAGCACAAACTTTCGAGATTAAGTAAGTAAAGATGCTGCATCTGCTCAAGCGGGGTTGCGCTCGCCCGGCAAGGGTGTCAGAAAACTGGACAGTAGCGGTGTACTGCTGACTTGACGCTTGGCTGCTGGGTTTTTAACTGCCCCATAGCCCACTGGCCCTAGGCCGGTCCGGCCTTCCGTGAGGCAAACCGTGCTCTCCCCGGTGAACCGCCCCAATGTTAGAATAAAAAGGGACTGACACCATGACTGCCACGACAACTTCTCCGGAACCCACCCGCCGCGATTTCCTCTATATCGCGACAGCCGCCGTGGGCGCAGTCGGCGCGGCGTTTACGCTCGTGCCGCTGATCGATCAAATGAACCCGGACGCCTCGACCGTCGCCGCCGGCGCGCCGATCGAAGTCGATCTCGAGCCGATCGCTCCAGGCCAGGTTGTGACAGTCACCTGGCGCAGCAAGCCGATCTTCATCTTCCACCGCACGCCGGAGGAAGTGGCCCAGTCGAAGGCCGTCAAACTCAGCAGCCTGATCGACCCGGAAACAGATGCCGAACGCACCAAGCCGGGCCATGAGCCGTGGCTGGTGGTGATCGGGATCTGCACGCATCTCGGCTGCATCCCAATCGCGCAACAGGGGGATTATGGCGGCTGGTTCTGCCCTTGCCACGGCTCGCACTACGACCTTGCGGGACGTATTCGCAAAGGCCCGGCGCCGACGAACCTTGTCATTCCGCCTTACGAGTTCCTGTCGGACACCAAGATTCAAATCGGTTAACGCTATATCGGCAGCCGGCTTCAGTTGAATCGGCTGCCGAAACCGGTGAAAGAGACGAGCAGAAATGCGTGGACACTCGACCTACACTCCGCCGAACCGTTTTTTTAAGTGGATCGAAGATAGAATCCCCATTGGCGCCTTCATCTACGACTCCTTCGTCGCCTTTCCGACACCGCGCAATCTGAATTTTCTTTGGACCTTTGGGGCCATCCTCACTTTCTTCTTGCTCATCCAGATCGTGACCGGGGTGATCCTGGTCATGCACTACACCCCGACCGCCGACGGGGCCTTCGATTCCGTCGAGCACATCATGCGCGACGTGAATTACGGTTGGCTGCTGCGCTATTTGCACTCTAACGGCGCCTCTTTCTTCTTCCTTGCTGTTTACGTCCACATGTTCCGCGGCATGTATTACGGCTCCTACCGCGAGCCGCGGGAAATACTATGGATCATCGGCGTGATCATCTACGTGCTGATGATCGCCACCGGATTCATGGGCTATGTGCTGCCGTGGGGCCAGATGAGCTTCTGGGCCGCCACCGTCATCACCAGCCTGTTCTCCGTTATTCCTTTTGTGGGCGAGGCCGTCGTCACCTGGCTGTGGGGCGGTTATGCGGTCGGCAATCCGACGCTTCAGCGTTTCTTCTCGCTCCATTACCTGCTGCCCTTCGTGATCGTCGGCTTTGTTGCCCTGCATGTGTGGGCGCTGCACGTCGTCGGGCAGAACAATCCGACCGGCGTCGAGCCGAAATCGCAAAAGGAAACAGTGCCCTTCACGCCTTACGCGACCATGAAGGACATTTTCTATTTCGCGCTCTTCCTGATCCCGTTCGCCTGGTTCGTGTTCTTCATCCCCAACTATGTCAGCCACGCTGACAATTTCATCCCGGCCGACCCCAATGTGACGCCGGCGCATATCGTGCCGGAATGGTACTACCTGCCCTTCTACGCGATCCTGCGCGCCATCCCGGATAAGTTCCTCGGCGTCGTTGCGCTTTTCGCCTCGATCGGGATTCTCGCCTTCCTGCCGTGGCTCGACACCTCGAAAGTGCGATCGGGCAGCTACCGCCCCCTCTTCCGTCTCTTCTTCTGGATCTTTGTCGCGGTTTGCTTTGTGCTCGGCTGGCTCGGCGCCAAGCCGGCAGAGGGTGTGTATCTGGTCCTTACACAGATACTGACCGCTTGGTACTTCGCCCACTTCCTCGTCATTCTGCCGCTCCTCAGTCGGTTCGAGAAAACGCAGCCGGTGCCGGAGTCAATCACCGAGGCGGAGATCTCGCGCAAGAAGAACAATCCGATGGTGTACGGGATCGTCGGTGTTATGGCACTGGCCGGCCTTGCCGCCTCGGCGACGCCGGCGCGGGCGGCAGAAGCGGCACCCGCTCCTCCTTTGTTGGAATGGTCGTTCGAGGGACCGTTCGGCAAGTACGACCGTGCCCAATTGCAGCGCGGCTTGCAGGTCTACCGCGAGGTGTGTGCAGCCTGCCACGGCTTGAAGATGGTTGCCTTCCGCAGCCTCGCCCAACCGGGCGGCCCCGAACTCACGGTCGAGCAGGCGAAGGCGATCGCGGAAGAAGCCCTGATCACGGACGGCCCCAACGACGAGGGCGAAATGTTCGAGCGCCCCGGCCGGCTGGCCGACCGTTTCCCCGACCCTTTCCCGAACGAGCAGGCAGCGGCCGCGGGATTCGGCGGGTCGGCGCCTACCGACCTATCGGTGATGGCCAAAGCGCGCACCTTCGAGCGCGGATTCCCCTATTTCATCACCGATATGTTCACGTCCTATCAGGAGGCCGGCATCGATTACATGGTCGCGCTGCTGACCGGTTATCTGGATGAGCCGCCGGAGGGCTTCAACCTGCCGGACGGGGCCTCTTACAACAAGTATTTCCCCGGCCATGTCATCCGGATGCCGCCCCCGCTTTTCGACGAAATGGTCGAGTATGCCGATGGGACACCGGAGACGCTCGAGCAGCACGCCAAGGACGTCGCCGCGTTCCTGATGTGGGCGGCCGAGCCGCATATGGAAGCCCGCAAGCGTCTCGGCTTCCAGGTGATGATCTATCTGATCGTGCTGACGACCCTTCTCTATTTCACCAAGAAGAAAATCTGGGATGGGGCCAAGACCGCGAGCGAAGACGAGGAAGAAGGCGACCTGAAAGCCGCTGCGGGGAAACCGGTGACGCCAGCCGGTTCCGGGGGCCGCAGAAGAACCTGAAGCATGATCCCGAAAAGTTGGCAGACTTTTCGGACAAGGTCACGCGACCAAACAACGAGCAAGCCCGAAAAGCTGGCAGGCTTTTCGGGCTTGATCATGCGACAAGACAAAGACAGGTTAAGCCCGCCAATGACGGAGCGGCAATCACCTTCTCCCCGCGTGCGGGGAGAAGGTGGCGAGCGGCTCTTGCCGCGAGCCGGATGAGGGACCTTCATCCGCTTCGCGTGGCGGTTTGCCGCTCCTCACCCGCCGCACTACGCGCGTCGACCTCGCCCCGCAAGCGGGGGAGGTAAGACTTCGCAGGTCGGTGAGCTGGAGCGTGATCGCGAAAAGTTGGCAGGCTTTCGGGCTTGATCATGCGGTAAGGCAAAGACCGGGCAAGCCCGGCAATGACGGAGAGGAAATCACCTTCTCCCCGCACGCGGGGAGAAGGTGGCGAGCGGCTCTTGCCGCGAGCCGGATGAGGGGCGTTTTTGACCTCTCCCCGGTGGGGACTGGCAGACCCCACAGGTGTGATTGAATCGATCGCAGGCGCTTTAGTCGCGCCGCCACCCCTCACCCGCCGCGCTACGCGCGTCGACCTCTCCCCGCAAACGGGGAGAGGTATAGTTGTTACCCATGTCGCCGGTCAGATCTGTCACCCATGTTCCCGGTTGCTCACGGGGGGCAACTTCATCCGCGACAGAAGCCGTCCTGTGGACCCCCTCCCGGCGAGCACGCAGCCAAGCCTGCGCAGGCTGCGCAAGCTTGCCTGCGCCGCTCGCCGACCTCCCCCTTTTCAGGGTAGGGCTATCGCATATGAGTAAAGAGTTCGAAGAAGAATTCTTTTCGCCATTTTGCGGCGCGCATTTTACTGCTGATACTTTTTTGGGATGGATGC
>JANQIP010000071.1 GCA_028282095.1 Xanthobacteraceae bacterium
CTGCGTGCGTCGACCTCTCCCCGCTTGCGGGGAGAGGTAACAGGGGCCGGTGAGCCAGCGCATGATCTTATCCGAAAAGTCTGCAACTTTTCGGGATCATGCTTGTCTTGGTCTTGCGCATGATCTTGTCCGAAAAGTCTGCCAACTTTTCGGGATCATGCTCGGGGCGAGACTGACCGCTTGGTATGGCGGGTGGGTCGGCACGCCGATCGGCGCGCGAGTATCCCCAACTCCGAAGGCGTCGGCCGAGGGAATCGGATGAACAGAGAAACCAGACTGAGCATTGCCACGCTGATCATCGCCTCGTTCATGATCGGCACCGATTTCACCGGCGTTCTGCTTCTGGTCTCCCCGATCGAGAATGCGTATTCGGCCGATATCACGACCTCGCAATGGGTGCTGAACGTCTTCGCACTGACATTTGCGGTGCTCATGGTCGCAGGCGGGCGCCTGGGCGACATGTATGGGCGCCGGCGCCTGATGCTTGTCGGCCTCGCTGTCTTATTCGCGTCAGCGATTGGCTGCCTGCTTGCGCCGTCGATCGGTTGGTTGATCGGTGCCCGCGCGGTGCAGGGTTTCGGCGCGGCCATCCTTTGGCCATCCATCCTGGCGCTCGGTGCGACGATCGTTGAGAAGAGCAAGCAAGGCTTCGTGATGGGCCTGATCCTCACCGGCATAACGACCGGCAATGTCTGTGGTCCGCTGATCAGCGGCGTTGTCGTCTCGCTGGGCGATTGGCGATTGTTCTTCCTGGTCAATGCCGTCCTGGCGGTCTTGGTGACAGTATTGGTCTGGACCTTTCTGCCGAAAGAGCCGCCGGTGCATACGAACGAACGGGTCGATTATGCCGGCGCGATCATCCTGGCCGGTGCCATCGTGGCGCTGCTCTACGGGCTGGATGTCGGTGCCGATTGGGGCTGGGGCTCGACGCCCCTGCTTGCCTTGCTGGCGGTCAGTGCGATCCTGTTCGTGGCATTCCGCTTTGTCGAACGGCGTGTCAAGGACCCCATGGTGCCGCCGGCATTGCTGGGCAATCGCGAGTTCATGCTGACTCTGGCGGCCAATGGCCTCGTGGTACCGGCGATATTCGTGGGCTTTCTGTACTTCCCGCAATACATGCAGAAGGTGATGGGCTGGACTGTGCTTGAATCGTCCTTCGGCATGTTGCCGATGCTGGTGCTCTCGGCGGTCGGCTCTTTGACCATTGGGCATTTCTATGACGCCGTCGGCCCAAGACGTCTGCTGTTCATCGGCTATTTGCTCGCCGCCCTCGGCGCTGCGTCGGTGATCGTCCTGACGGATCCGTCGTGGCGGTATCTCGCGCTTGTGCCGGCGATGGTGCTGATCGGGTTGGGCGCGTCCATCGCCATCGGATCGGCCGGCACCGTGACCATCAGCACTGTTGCTCCTTCGCGCGCGGGTCTCGCCGGCGGGCTTTCCTTCACGGTCCATCTCGCCCTCGGCGCGATCGGCGTTGCCGGCGCAACGGCGATCATGTATGCGACGAGCCTTGCCTCCTTGAAGAACGGGCTGTCGCAGGCCGGAATCACGATGTCGCTGGCCGAACAGAAAGCGCTGAACGGCGCCGCGCCAGAGGCCGACGCAGTGAGCCGGGTCCTTGCAAATCACAGCGCGCAGACCGCCGAGACGGTCCACACGCTTCTGATCGAGGCATTCGCAAACGGTATGAGCCGCGCCTATTGGCTGACGTTTGTTCTCGCAGTCATTGGCCTTTTTGTCGTCATTGCCATCGACGAAGAGAAACTGCGTCGCGTCGAGGGTTAACGCAGTTTGTTATCATACGATTTCCGGCTGATTAGTGCGGTGACGAGTCATGTCGTGGTTTGAGGACCTTACTCCCTCCCCCGCGCCGAACGCGGGTGTTCCCGTGTTCGGCTCCGTTTAGAGTGGCCCAAGTCGGGAACACCCGACTTGGGCCGGGGGAGGGTTAGAAAGGGGAAGGGGACCGCCCCGCCAGCCGTCAGGTGCGGGCTTGAGCAAGCCCACGCCTGACGGCCGGTCGCGCCTGTAACGCGATTGCTTCGTCTCGAATCAACCGCGCCATTGCCTTTGTTCTGTCGCATGATCTTTTCCGGGACCATGCTCTTGAAGCGTGACGATCGAAACGCCGTCAGATCGCTTCCTTCAGCTCCTTGGCGGGGCGGAACGCGACCTTCTTGCTGGCCTTGATCTTGATCGGCTCGCCGGTCGCGGGATTGCGGCCCATGCGGGCGGCGCGCTTGCGGACCTGGAGAATGCCGAGGCCGCCGATGCGGATGCGGTCGCCCTTCTTCAGGTGCTTCACCACCAGGCCGACCATGTCATTGAGGATGGCCTCCGACTGTCGCTTGGCGAGTTCGTGCTCGGAGGCGAGCGCCGCGGCAAGATGCTTGAGTGTAACGGTGGGTTGGGCTGCTTTGGCCATCGGAAGTCCTCCATTTGCGGAACATGAGCCGCGAAAACGCCCGTCAAATAGACGATTCTCGTGATTTGGCTAGCGGCAAATTGTGAAAAAGCCCGTTTTTCCTGGCTTTTTTACCGGGTAGAGCACAAAAATGCCTGTCAACAGGGCTTCAGGCGGCCGCATGTTGCGCCGCTCCCGCCCCGCCGGCCGTTTGCTGTCGCGGAAAGGGTCTGCCCAATGCTTGATCTGGTTACCGTCAGGGGACGGATCGGCGACTGCGGCAGGGGGAGAGCGGCGCTGAGGAAGGGCCTCCCATCCCCGCAATGCACTCTCTCTAGTCCTGGAGCGTGATCGCTTCAGGTTAAATCGATCGCGCTCTAGAGTGCGATCCATTCAGGTTGAACCGATCGCACTCTGTTTCTCTTTGTTTTGCCGCATGATCTTATCCGAGAAGCCTGCCAACTTTTCGGGATCATGCTTGTCTTGGTCTTGCGCATGATCTTGTCAGAAAAGTCTGCCAACTTTTCGGGATCATGCTTGTCTTGGTCT
>JANQIP010000099.1 GCA_028282095.1 Xanthobacteraceae bacterium
ATCCCGGTCGGGCCGTAAAGCTTGTGTCCGGTGAGGACATAGAAGTCGCAATCGATATCCTGAACATCGACATCGAGATGCACCGCGGCCTGCGCGCCGTCGACCAGCACAGGAATGCCCCGCGCATGGGCGAGCTGCACGACCTCCTTGACCGGAACCACCGTGCCGAGCCCGTTCGACATATGGGTCACCGCCACCATCCGGGTGCGGTCGGTCAGCAGCTTCTCGAACTCATCGAGGAGGAAATTGCCGTCGCCGTCGACCGGCGCCCATTTGATCACCGCGCCCTGGCGCTCACGCAGGAAGTGCCACGGCACGATGTTGGAGTGGTGCGCCATGATCGAGAGCACGATCTCGTCGCCGGGCTTGATGCGCTCACGCCCGAACGTATAGGCGACAAGATTGACCGCCTCGGTGGCGTTGCGCGTGAAGATGATCTCTTCGGCGCGCTCTGCATTGAGGAAGGCGCGCACCGTCTCACGCGCGCCCTCATAGGCCTCGGTCGCGGCATTGGCGAGATAATGCAACCCGCGATGGACATTGGCGCATTCGCTCGTATAGGCCTGCGCGATCCGGTCGAGCACGGCCTGCGGCTTCTGCGCCGAGGCGGCATTGTCGAGATAGACGAGTGGCTTGCCATAGACGTGCAGCGACAATGCGGGGAAGTCCTCGCGAATGCGCGCCACGTCATAACTGCCGTTCATCACTGCCGGGTGCATCATTCACCTTGCCGCGCCCACCGCGCCGTTCGTACGGGAAGCGGCAACGCGTTTCCCGCGACCTTCCATCGACCTCTACGCCCTCGCCTGCAGCCAGCCCAGCACCGCCGCCGAAAGCGCGTCCCGCGCATTCTCATGCGCAACCGCATCGATCGCCTCGCCGACAAAGGACTGGATCAGCAGAGCCTCCGCCTCCGCCGCGGGAATGCCGCGCGCCCTGAGATAGAATTTCAGATCCTCGTCGATCGCGCCTGACGTCGCCCCGTGACCGCATTGCACATCGTCGGCGAAGATTTCGAGCTCGGGCTTGTTGTCCGCCTCGGCGTCGTTCGAGAGCATCAAGGCGTTCGACATCATGCGCGCATCGGTCTTCTGCGCGTCCGGCCGCACGATGATCTTGCCCTGGAACACGTTGCGGCTCTGGTCATCGAGTACCGAGCGGAACATCTCCCGGCTCTCGCAATCGCCGACCGCGTGATCGACCAGGAGCGTCGTGTCCGCGTGCTGTTTTCCCCGCAGCAGGTTCACACCGCGAATGCCGAGTTTGGTATCGGCGCCCGCGCAGCGTGCGAACACCTGATTGCGGACAACAGCGCCGCCGTTCGTCAGGGTGAAATCGTCATATTTGGCGCCGGCCCCGAGCGCGATACCGACACTCGACAAGTGCATTGCGC
This sequence comes from Xanthobacteraceae bacterium, assembly GCA_028282095.1. Lineage (GTDB taxonomy): Bacteria > Pseudomonadota > Alphaproteobacteria > Rhizobiales > Xanthobacteraceae > Rhodoplanes. Next base: position 1,394 of record JANQIP010000099.1, read on the forward strand.
CGATTCCCTCTTCCACGAAGCGGATACGCTCCACCTCGGCTCCATCACCGATCACGAGTTCAAGCGCCGCATGGACCTGATAATCGAGCTTGGCAGGCCCTTCGAAGGTCTCGATCAGCGTCACGCGGGCGCCCGGCTCAACCACGACCAGCGACCGCGGAAACATGGCTGCTGCTTCCTCACCCGCGAACATATGGGCAATATGGATCGGGAGCTCGACCTTGGTGTCGCGCGCGACCGAGAGAAAAACACCTCCGGTCATGAAAGCGGTGTTGAGCGCGACCGCGACATCGTCCGCCGGCAGCGTGCCGCCGAGCCGATGCGCGGCGCTGAGCTGCGGATCGGCGAGGAATGCGAAAAGCTCAAGCAGCCTGACGCCGGGTTCGGGAGACGACCAGTCGGACGCAGGCGAGGCGACAAAGCCGTTCACGATCGGAACGCGGTGGGCGTCGATGCCTGCGATGATCCCGCCGGCCGCGCCGGCACGCGCCAGCGCCGAAGCGTCGGGCGCAAGCGCGAGCGGTTTTGCCTCGCGCATGAGCGTGCGCAGGTCGGTGTATTTCCATTCCTCGATGCGGCGATGCGGCAGGCCGACCGTCTCGAAACGGCGGAACGCCGCTTCGCGCAGGTTAGCCGGTCCCGGCAGATGCGCCTTCGCACCCGCCCATTCGGCGGCGATCCGCTTCTCCGCTTCGGTTCTGAGCAAGCCGACCTGGGCCATTTGTTCTGAACTCTCAGTTCTCAGTCGCGATTCCGGCGTCCGGTATTGCCCCGTTCAAAGGATCGGCATTCAAGCCGCCTCTTCCCCCGTCTGATAGCCGGCATAACCGCGCGCCTCCAGTTCGAGCGCAAGCTCCTTGCCGCCGGTGCGCACGATGCGGCCGCGCGAGAGCACATGCACCACATCCGGCACGATGTGATTGAGCAGACGCTGATAGTGAGTGATGACGATCATCGCGCGCTCGGGCGTGCGCAGCCGGTTGACACCGTCGGCCACCACTTTGAGCGCGTCGATGTCGAGGCCGGAATCGGTCTCGTCGAGCACGGCGAGCTTGGGCTCGAGCAGCGCCATCTGCAGGATCTCGTTGCGCTTCTTCTCGCCGCCGGAAAAGCCGACATTGACCGGACGGCGCAGCATTTCCTGGTCGATCGACAGCTTTTTCGCCGCCTCGCGCACCCGCTTCATGAAGTCGGGCGTCGACAGTTCCGGCTCGCCGCGCGTCTTGCGCTGGGCATTCATCGCGGTGCGCAGGAAGGTCATGGTGGCAACGCCGGGAATCTCCAGCGGATACTGGAAGGCAAGGAACAGTCCCTTGGCCGCGCGCTCGTCGACATCCATCGCGAGCAGGTCCTCGCCCTCGAACAACACCTCGCCGCCGGTGACCTCGTAGTCGGCCTTGCCGGCGAGGACATGGGCGAGCGTCGACTTGCCCGAGCCGTTCGGGCCCATAATGGCGTGAACCTCGCCGCCATTCACGACGAGGTCGAGGCCATTGAGGATCGGCTGATCGTCGACCGTGACCTGCAGGTTCTTCACTTCGAGCAATGGCATAATGCCTGGTTCCCGTGTTGCGCCCGGATCGTCTTGCCTCGAGCCCGGCTAGTGTTCCCAATCTCACGGTCCGACCCGGACCGTCAGGTAAGGAACACTAGCTGACCAAATGCTAGACCAGCTTCTGCGCGGCGACGACAATGGCGATCGCTGCCGCGATCATCGTGCCGAGCCTGATCGTCATCTTTTGTTCCAATTGCTTCAACTCGGATGTAAGAGTTGACGTAATCCGCTCCTCCAACCGATTGATCTTCTCATCCAGCCGTTTCTCGGTATTCGCCAAATCGTTTGTCTTCACCGCATCTGCCGGGATGTAGTCTCGGATGAGACTAGTCAGCCTTTCGGCCTGTTCCGAGGGAAATTCGACCCCCTTTAGATCCTGCGCAAATCGCAAACTATCAAAATCTGCCATGCCGATGCCCCGTCACGCGATATCGTAGCTCCCTTATCCGGTCCTCTCGCGACGCAACTGACCTTGAATCTCGGTGAACCTGTTCCTGATTTCGTTCGCATCCATTCCGCTTTCATGCATGGCGCGCACGAACTCTCGGACGACCCCGACCGCTTTCTCCGCCTCTTCGCGAGACATGCCTTGCGCCATCAATGCGTGCAAAAGGCCCAATGTGTCGAGAATGACATTTCCCGATACAGCCCCGTCGAGGAAATCGTCGACCCGCCTGAGAACGTCCTTCGCATCATGTGATTCTCTTGGTCTGAAATCCATGAGATTGGTGTCGTTGCGGCCCGCGTTGACGCACCAGTCGTAGGCCCCATCGGGATAGGCGCGAAGGTACATTCCCTGGCCGTCGTTGCGACGAAAGAAGATGTCGCCGTTTGGACGTTCAGCAAATTCGACATTGCGCGCCTGCAGGTGTTGCTTGAACCGGTCCATCATCCGACGCCGCCTTCGCGCGAGATCGAGATCAGCCTCTGCGCCTCAAATAAGAACTCCATCAGGCGGGATGTCGCCGTGGTCATGCTCCTGAATCGTCACCACGCCCGCCAAGTGTTGCCGGATAGCAGTCATTTCGACACTCATCGTGTGCATCCAATCGGCCATCTTCGCCATATCGCTGCCAATCGCACGCAGATGCCCCAAGACGATGTTGTCCGGCTCCACCATTACCCCACGCTGCCTTCGAGCGAGATCGAGATCAGCTTCTGCGCCTCGACCGCGAACTCCATCGGCAGGTGCTGGAGCACATCCTTGACGAAGCCGTTGACGACGAGCGCGGTCGCCTCCTCGGCCGACATGCCGCGCTGCTGGCAGTAGAACAGCATCTCCTCGGAGATCTTCGAGGTGGTCGCCTCATGCTCGAACAGCGCGGACGCGTTCTTCGCCTCGATGTAGGGCACGGTATGGGCGCCGCAATGCGAGCCGATCAGCAGCGAGTCGCAATTGGTGAAGTTGCGCGCGCCGGTCGCCCGCCGGTGCGCCGAAACCAGCCCGCGATAGGTGTTGTCCGAGCGGCCCGCCGCAATGCCCTTGGAGATGATCCGGCTCGTGGTGTTCTTGCCCAGATGGATCATCTTGGTCCCGGAATCGACCTGCTGGCGGCCGTTCGAGATCGCGATCGAGTAGAACTCGCCGCGTGAATCGTCGCCGCGCAAGATGCAGCTCGGATATTTCCAGGTGATCGCCGAGCCGGTCTCGACCTGCGTCCAGGAGATCTTGGAACGCGGGCCGCGACAGTCGCCGCGCTTGGTGACGAAGTTGAAGATGCCGCCGCGCCCTTCGGCGTCGCCGGGATACCAGTTCTGCACCGTCGAGTATTTGATCTCGGCATCGTCGAGCGCGATCAGTTCGACCACCGCGGCGTGGAGCTGGTTCTCATCGCGACGCGGCGCCGTGCAGCCTTCGAGATAGCTCACATAAGAGCCCTTGTCGGCGATGATCAGCGTGCGCTCGAACTGACCGGTGTTGCGCTCATTGATGCGGAAATAGGTCGACAGCTCCATCGGGCAGCGCACGCCCGGCGGCACATAGACGAACGAGCCGTCGGAGAACACCGCCGAGTTGAGCGTCGCGAAGAAATTGTCCGACACCGGCACCACCGAGCCGAGATATTGACGCACCAGCTCGGGATGCTCGCGCAACGCCTCCGAGATCGGCATGAAGATCACGCCTGCCTTCTTCAGCTCTTCCTTGAAGGTGGTGGCAACGGAGACGGAATCGAACACCGCGTCGACGGCGACGCGGCTCTCTCCCTCGGGACGCTGCACGCCTGCGAGGATTTCGCGCTCGCGCAGGGGAATACCGAGCTTCTCATAGGTGCGCAGAATTTCCGGGTCGACCTCGTCAAGCGACTTGGGCGCCACGAAGGCTTTGGGGGCGGCGTAATAGTAGATGTCCTGGTAGTCGATCACATCGTACTCGACCCGCGCCCATTGCGGCTCCTTCATAGTGAGCCAGCGCCGATAGGCGTCGAGCCGCCACTCCAGCATCCACTGGGGCTCGTCCTTCTTTTCCGAAATGAAGCGGACGATGTCTTCCGACAGCCCCTTGGGGGCCTTCTCGGATTCGATCTCTGTCTCGAACCCGTATTTGTACTGGTCGACGTCGATGCTGCGGACCTGTTCGACGGTCTCGTGCACAGCCGGCATGTCATTCCCTCCACTGCGGTTTCAAGGACCGCGGGTTGGATGTAAGCCTATGGTGGTTCGTCCTGTGCGGGCTGATCACCTGCAGGTTGTTGACCCGTGAGACTGGTTGTCGCGACATCACGCAGCGACACCGCGTCGGTTCTTAGATAGTCCAGCGATGACATTCCTCCAAGCGGTTAAGAAGGCATCAATGTCGCGGTCGGTCGTCGTGGCGCCGATGCTCACCCTGATGGCGCCGGCGGCCAGCGTTTCCGGCGCTCCCATCGCGCTAAGCACCGGCGAGCTTGCAACCTTGCCGGATGAGCAGGCCGAGCCCGCCGAGATGGCAATGCCGGCGAGGTCGAGAGCAATCAACGCGGTTTCGGTCCTGATGCCGGGAACCGCGACCATCGTGGTGTTGGGCAAGCGTTCTACCTCCGCTCCAAAAATCACCGTGTCCGGCGCCATCACGCGCAGTTGCGTTTCGAGCCGGTCGCGCAACGCGGCGATGCGTTCGCGATCTCTTGCAAGCGCCGTGCCTGCCGCCGCGGCCGCCGCGCCGAAGCCGGCAATGCCGATCACATTCTCGGTTCCGCCCCGGCTGCCGCGCTCCTGCCCGCCCCCTTTGAGCAAGGGCTCGCCGATATGTATCGCCTCGGTTCGCTTGACCAGCGCGCCGATCCCTTTGGGGCCGCCGATCTTGTGCGCCGAGATTACGAGAAGGTCAGCGCCGAGCTGATTGATATCGCACACGATCTTACCGGCGCTTTGCACAGCGTCGACGATCAGGAGACCGCCCGCGGCATGGACCATGTCCGCTGCGGCCGCGACCGGCTGCACCACGCCGGTTTCATTGTTGGCATGCATCAGCGCGACCAGCACGCGGTGCCCCGGTCCGGACGACCCGACCGCTGCAAGCCGAAGGCGCAGTGCTTCAAGATCGATGACACCTAATTGTGTGACCGGAACGTCCTCGATGCGTTCCGGGGCAAAGCGTCCGCCCGCGCGAACGGAAGGATGCTCGACCGCCGAGATCAACAACAGATCGCGGGGAGCCTCGCCCGGGGACGGGGCCAGCGCGGGGGTCAGTGCAAGTGCGTTCGCCTCGGTGCCACCGGAGGTGAAGATGACATTGCGCGGCTCGGCCCCGACCAGCCCCGCGACCTTTTCGCGCGCCTGCTCGACCAGGCGATGCGCCGCCCGCCCTTCCGCATGCACCGAGGACGGATTGCCGATGCAATCGCAGGCGGCCACCATCGCCGCGCGCGCCTCCGGCCGCAGCGGCGCGGTTGCGTTCCAGTCGAGGTAGATTCGCTTGCCCATATTGCGCCGACCTTGCGATTCTCCGCGGTACCCGACTCTCCGCGGTACCCGGCGGCAGATCCGCGTCCGCCTCGCCGGGGCCGGAACCGCTCCCGCACCGCTTCTGTAGACTCTGCCTGAAAACCTGTGCAATCTCACGAAAATCTTGCATTTTGCCGCAGGGATCATATAGGCACTTTGGGCGCGCCGACGAAAGCCGCGTGGCGCGACGCGACGCTAGAATTGACCTATTGTGTGTTAGCCTCATCGTGTGCTGGCCTCGTATCGGGAAACGCCAATTCTACGAGCGTCAGGACTGACGATTCGGCAATGGACCGTCGGAGGCGGAACACGAGCCTCTGCCAGGATTATTCCGATCATCTCAGCCGTTACCGGTCGTCAACGACATGCCGCTGGATCGCAGGAACGTCGCGCAAGCCGGCATTGCGTCTTTCCTGCACGTCAACCGATCGCCCCCGATCGCCCCCGATTGCCACCGATGAGGTCACGAGGCCATGCCTGAGGTCATTTTCACTGGTTCCGCCGGCCGAATCGAGGGGCGATACCATCCCGCGCGCGTAAAAAATGCGCCGATCGCCATCGTGCTCCACCCGCATCCGCAGTTCGGCGGCACGATGAACCACCAGATCGTCTATCAGCTCTATTATGCTTTCGCGCATCGCAATTTCGCGGTGCTGCGGTTCAATTTCCGCGGCGTCGGCCGCAGCCAGGGCTCGTTCGATCACGGCCAGGGCGAATTGTCCGACGCCGCCTCCGCGCTCGATTGGGCCCAGTCGGTCAATCCGGAGGCGCGGAGCTGCTGGATCGCCGGCTTTTCGTTCGGCGCGTGGATCGGCATGCAGCTCCTGATGCGGCGTCCGGAGATCGAAGGGTTCATCTCGATCGCGCCGCCGGCCAATCTCTATGACTTTTCGTTTCTCGCGCCCTGCCCCTCCTCGGGGCTCATCGTGCATGGCGAAAAGGACGCGGTGGTTCCCCATAAGGATGTTGCCGGCCTTGTCGAAAAGCTGAAGACCCAGAAGGGCATCGTCATCGAGCAGAAGGTGATCCCGGGCGCCAACCATTTCTTCGACGCGCGGATCGAGCCCTTGATGGAGGCGATCACCTCCTATCTCGACCGCCGCCTTGCCGCCGTTGGCGAGCGCCAGGAGCCGCGCGGCCGGCGAACCGGCTAGCGCACGATCCCACTTGAGCAATCGCGCTCTAGATTCCGTTCATTCCCGCGAAAGCGGGAATCCCCCTTGGCGGTGCATCTGGTTCCCCGCTTTCGCGGGGACGAGCGGCCTGGACCGTGACTTTTTCGACTTGCGCCGTCGCGCTCCAGCGCTGTTATGGCTGCGTGACGATGCCGCCGGCCATCGCTTCCGGCACGCCTGTCGTCGTGGGAAAAGTGATCGGCAAGCCCTTGAGCCTGCGCACGGCGAGATAGGCGAAGGCCTGCGCTTCGAGCCCTTCGGACGACCAGCCGGTCTCGTCTGCCGTCTCAACCCGCGCCGGCGCCACCGCGTCCTCTAGCATGCGCAGGATCGTGCGGTTGCGCGCCCCGCCGCCGGCGACGATCCATGATGCCGGTCGCGCCGGCAGGTGCGGCACGATCGCGGCGATCGTCCGCGCGGTGAGCGCTGCGAGCGTCGCCGCCCCGTCTTCGAGCGAGCACGCCGGCAATCCCAAATCGTTGAGCGCGAAGTCGTTGCGGTCCAGCGATTTCGTCAGCGGCGCCGCGAAGAACGGATGCGCGAGTATGCTGGCGACAAACGCCTCATCCGGCTTTCCGCGCGCCGCGATCGCGCCGCCCTCATCGAAGGCCGGCCCGCCGCGGGCATGAAGAAAATCGTCGATCAGCGCATTGCCCGGCCCGGTATCACCGGCAAGCGGATCGCCCGCTTCATCGAGAAACGTGATGTTGGCGACGCCACCGATATTGACGACCGCAACCGGCCACGGGCGGTCCAGCATCGCGGCAAGCGCGCGATGGAAGATCGGCACCAGCGGCGCGCCCTGCCCGCCCGCAGCCACGTCGGCGGCACGAAAATCGTGGACCACAGGAACGCCGATTTCCGCCGCGAGCGCCGGGCCGTCGCCGATCTGCACCGTGAGGTGCTCTGCCGGCCGATGCAGCACGGTCTGGCCATGGAAGCCGACGACATCGATGGCGGCGCGATCGATGCGGTTGGCGGCAAGAAACTTTTCCACCGCGGCCGCGTGCAGCGTCGTGACCATTTGCTCCGCTTCGGCCAACACGCCGGGCCGGGCCGCGCGCTCGCGCAGCGTTGCGGCTTCCGTGAGCGCTGCGCGCAACAGCTCCCGCTCATTCTCGTGATACAAAGATACCGCAGTCGGCCCGAACCGGGTCACCGCCTCGCCGTCTGTTGCGATCAGGGCGATGTCGATGCCGTCGAGCGACGTGCCGCTCATCAGCCCGATCGCGCGATAGACCGACATCGGCTCCCCCGATAGAAAATCGACAGCGGACCTGATACACCACGGACCGCAAAAGTGCGAGCTGGGACCGACATTACGGCGAAGCCTGCCCTTGACCTTGATCCGGGTGGGAACCGTTTCGCCGCAGAAAATGCGCAATCAAAGAACAATCAGAGCAGATTCCGGCTCCACCGAAACGGAACTCGCTTTGGAAGCGTGGTCCCGTAACGTCGCAGACGCTTCGGACAGGATCATGCGAGAAGAAGAAAACTGGAGTGCAATGGGCCGCGATGAGCACCTACAAGTCCGATTTCCTGCGGATCCTGGAGAGCCGCGGCTTCATCCACCAGGCGTCCGAGCCTGACGCACTCGATGCGCTCGCGGCAGAGTCCCGTATCACCGCTTACATCGGCTTCGACTGCACCGCACGCTCGCTTCATGTCGGCTCGCTCCTGCCGATCATGATGCTCTATTGGTTGCAGCAGACCGGTCACCGGCCGATCACGCTGATGGGCGGCGGCACGACGCGAATCGGCGATCCGTCCGGCAAGGACGAGGCCCGCAGGTTCCTGTCCGAGGCCGCAATCGAAGAAAACCTGCGCGGCATTCGTGCCATCTTCACCAAGTTTCTGACCTTCGGCGACGGGCCGACCGATGCCCTTATGGTCAACAATGCCGATTGGCTGAGCAACCTCAACTACATCGATTTCCTGCGCGGTGTCGGCCGACATTTCTCGGTCAACCGCATGCTCACCTTTGACGCGGTCAAGCTCCGGCTCGAGCGCCAGCACGAATTGTCGTTCCTGGAGTTCAACTACATGGTGCTGCAGGCTTACGACTTCGTCGAACTCAACAAGCGCTATGGCTGCGCGCTGCAGATGGGCGGCTCCGACCAGTGGGGCAATATCGTCAACGGCATCGATCTCGGGCGCCGGCTGGCAAACGCCCAGCTCTTCGCCCTCACCTCGCCGCTGCTGACGACCTCGTCGGGCGCCAAGATGGGCAAGACTGCGGCCGGCACGGTGTGGCTCGATGCCGGCATGCTGAGTCCTTATGATTACTGGCAGTATTGGCGCAACAGCGAGGATGGCGACGTTACGCGCTTCCTCAAGCTGTTCACCGTGCTGCCGCTCGAGGAGATCAGCCGCCTCGCTGCGCTCAAGGGCGAAGAGATCAACGAGGCGAAGAAGCTGCTCGCGACCGAAGCAACCGCGCTGGTGCACGGACGCGCTGCCGCCGTTGAGGCCGCCGAGACCGCACGGAAGACGTTCGAGGAAGGCGGACTTGCCGAGACCTTGCCGACGATCGAGATCCCGCGCGGCGATCTCGATCGCGGCCTCGGCGTGCTCACCGCCTTCGCCGAAAAGACGGGGCTCGTCTCGTCAAACGGCGAAGCGCGCCGTCAGATCAAAGCCGGCGGCCTCAGGGTCAACGATCAAGCGGTCACCGACGAAACGAGCGTGCTCACGCTCGGCGATCTGACCGCCGAAGGGGTGCTCAAGCTCTCGCTCGGCAAGAAGCGGCACGTGCTGCTGCGGCCGGTCTGAGGTCGTTGTCGGCGAAACGACCGCAACGCCGATCACCCCGGGCGGTCTCGGCCAGTCTCACTGGATCGAGGAACGGGTGTCGAGATAACGCTGGTTGGGCATGCCGCCCGGCGGGGCTTGGAAGAACTTGCGCAGCACGCCGGGCGTGAGCGCGGAGATCGGATTGACGCGCAGGACCGGGGCGCCGGGTGTCCCGACCACCTCGTAGGTCAGACCGACCAGCCCCTCGTTCGCGCCGCCGCCGAGAATCAGGCCGACGATCGGAATCTGGCCGAATGCATTGTTGAGGCCGTAGAGCGGAACGAAGGTGCCGCTCATGCGTACCGCGTTGCTGGTATAATCGATCACGCCCTTGATCGTCGCGCCGATGACCGGCCCGCGTACCACGCCTTCGCCGATCGCAAGCTGACCTGGCGCCCGCGTGAACTCGACCCGCATGCGCGTGAAGTCGACGCCCGGACTGGCCCGCCCCGGCGCGCCCGATACGATCCGGTCGAGCGAGGGTTCGCCGCGCACCACGAAATCGCGGACATTGAGCAGCCCTTCGCGTGGGACGGGCTCCCCGCTCGGCGGCTCCAGCGCCACCCACATATGGCCGCCGAACATCCGCGCATAGGTGTCGGTGAAGCGGAACAGCGCGCCGGCATCCTTGGTTTCGAAATAGACCACACGGTCGCCACCATCGATGCGATCGCGCATATCGCCTATGAGGTCGGTATCGGCGCCGATCTTGGCGTTGAGCACGAAGTCCTCGAACCCGCCTTCGCGTAACAGGATCCTCAGTTCTACCGCCCGCAATGCCTCGCCGTTGAAGCCGACCAGCGCCCCAACCTTCAGGTCGAGATCGAAATCGGCCATGGCATGGCGCTCCTTCGCCTCGGCGGTCGATCCGCCCATGACCGACTTCACGAAGGAGCGTCCGTCGAACACTTCACCTCGCGCGGTGATCTTGTACAGACCGTCACCGCCGCGCTCGACCTTGAGGCTGGCTTTGTCGCCCTCCGACAAGCCGAAGGCCGGAAAGGAAGCGACGATCAGTTCGCCTTCGCCGCTGATGACCATCTCGCCTTTAACCGCCGCCCCCGATCCCTCGAGCGTCAGGTCCGTGAGGCGCGCGACGCGATTATTGGCGACATAGTTGAAATTGGCGCGCGACGGGCTTCCCTCTTCCTTGATCCAGCCCGGCAGCAGATTATCGATCTTGGCCTGCGTCAGATCCAGTTGGACGGCGAACCGGTTCGTCTCGGCGGCCGACGCGCCGAGGCGTCCGGCAAGCTCGACCGAAACCGGACCGGATAAGCCGCCCTTGGTATCGAAACCAAAACGGTGTCGCGCCTCGTCGTCGAACACGGCCTGCAGACGCACCTCGGCGTCGGGTTCGTCCGTCGCCTTTCGGTACTCGACCGTTGCCGGGGCATCGGCGATGCGAACCTCGCCCCTGAGCTCATAGCCCTCATTGTCGGCACTGATGCGCAAGGTCTGCGCCTCGATCTTCTTGGACATGAGGAAACGGTCGACCGCAAAATTCGTCACACTCCCAACAATCTTGTATTCGAGCGAGTCTTCCGGCGGCTCCGGATCGAGCAGCATTGCAAGCGAGATCTGCGCATCGACGGTTCCTCTGCTCGCCGCCGGATCGAGCGGCGCGCCGGACGCCTTGCGAAACGGCTCCATGGCGAGCAGCTCGGCGACGGTGGAGACCGCGCCATTGGCGCGCACGCGCACCTTCGCGGGCGGTTTGTCGCCATATGTATCGGGAACATTGAACACGCCATTGGTCAGGGTCAGCCGGCGCCCCGACGGCAGCCTGACGACGCCGCTGCCGAGCGCGATGGTCGCGCGTCGCCCCCGTACCGTCATAAGCAGATCGGTGTCGCGGATCGGCGGCAGGCCTTCCGCCACGCGCACGGCGGTGCCGCTCGCCGCAAGATTGATGGACAGACCGTCGTCCGGCACCGGCGGACCGCCCTCCCGCAGGGACGAAAGCGGCGTATTGGTTGCGACCTCGGCCTGCTCCACGGTCCCGCCCGCCATGTTCTCCAGCACCCAGCTGCGCACCTGCGGGTTCACAAAGGGCGGCCATATGCGTTTGAACGAGTTGCCCGACATGTTTCGCGCCGCCATGCCGATCACGAGACGCGGGTCGGAGGTGGTGAAATCGACAAAGCCGGACATGGCGACGTTCACATCCATGCCCGCAGCCTCGGCATGCCGGATTTCGAGGCGCCGCTTGACCGGATCGACCTCGCCGCGGATCAGAATGCGGTTGATCAGCAACGGGTCTTCGTCGGCGGTTTGCGGCGAGATCACCACGCTGCCGCCGCGCACGCCGACCTTCCAACTCCCGCCCGCCTCGATCGGCGCCTCGGCACGGGCGATCAGGGTCATTCGCGTATTGCCGGAGATGAGCTGGAAGGGCGAGACGATCGCGCGGCGGGCGGCATCCCATTCGAGATTGGCTTCGAGCCGATCAATCGTGATGCGACCGTCCGCATGCCCGGTCTCTCCGATCATCCCGGGGCCGATCAGAATGCGGCCCGAGGCGAAATTCGGCGTCCCATCCGCGGCCACCTCGGCGCGCAGGCTTGCCGATAACGGCATGTCCGTATCGATCCGGCCGGCGTCGAGGCGGCTGGCGAGGAGCAAATCGTGAATCGACACTTTGCGCGCTTCAAGCCTGACCGCGCGCGCGCCTTCGCTGGTCGGCTTGACGGCTGCGACGATCACCCATGGGCGGCTCGGATCCTTCGATCCGAGCGTCACCGAAAGCTCGCCGGGCTCCGGCCGCGTCAGGCTGAAATGGATGTTCTCCAATCGCGACTGCCGGCCATTGCGCAGGTCGTCGACGACGAGATTGCCGCTCTTGAGCCCCAGTTGGGTCAGATGGCCCCCGTCGAGTCCGACCGTTCCGAGGCTGTCGATCCAGGCAAGCAAGGCGGCAAAGCCGGCGCCAAAGTCGGACGCGCCGGGGACCGCCCCTGTTTGTTCCACGGCAGCGCCCAGGGGCGGCGCTGCGTCCGCCGAGGCGAGGACCGGCGATGTCGCGATCGGGCGCTCATCGGCGCCGGCAAAGATCGCAATCGTGCCGTCGGTCTCCACCCTCAGGCCGACCTCGGCCCCCACCAGGTTGATGCTCTCGGCCCGCGGGCGGCCGAACAGCGCGCTGGCGGCGGAAAAGCCGGCTTCGGCCTTCGGCGCGCTCGCAACGATGGTGCCGTTGCGGTCGCGCACCGCGACATCGCGCATGCGCACCGCCATGCGGCGGCTCTCGTCGAGCTCGATGACAGTGCCGCCGATCTCGACCCGGTAGTGATCGCCGAGATTCTCGTCAATCGCGGCGGTCAGCCAGGGCGTTGCAATGTCAAACGAGATCGGACCGGCGGTCAGGCGCCACCATAGCCCGGCGAGCCCAATCGCAAAGGCGAGCAGGGTCCCGCCCGTGACCAGCGCGCCGATGCGAATAGCCGGACGGCGCCACCAGCGCGACAGCGTATCCCGAATCCGTCGGAAAAAACGACCGCGCCGCAGTCGATCCCGGGCCCAATCGAAGGCCGCCAAAATGGCTTCTTCGGCGATTGCAACAAAGATGAGAACCGGCCGCGCCCATCGCAGCAGCCGAAACAGGAAAGTGCGCCAACGCGAGCGACGCATTTGGCCGCGCGAGCGCGCGGCCTTCGCCACGGCGGAGCGATGGTGGATAAGACTTGCTTCCAGGCTGCGCAGCGCAGCGAGCTTCGGATTGAGATCCTTATCCGCCATTCGCTGGACGGCCCCGCTCCCTACCCGCTAGATCCCTCGGCGTCGGCGGCGAGTGCGGCTCTGCCGCACTTGACGAAGGCGGTAGAACCGCACTTCAACGGCCGGTCTCAGTCTCTTGTTCCGCCAGCGACTTTGTGCCACGTCCCCAGGCACAATAAAGACGCTGCGAAAGCGACGAAAGGAAGGCGTATGTCGGCAAATCTAACCCCCGGAAAGCCAGCGCCCGATTTTCGCTTGCCCCGCGACGGCGGCGGCGAAGCGAGGCTTGCCGACTTCAAGGGCAAGAAACTCGTCCTGTATTTCTACCCGAAGGCCGACACGCCGGGTTGCACCCGCGAAGCCCAAGCCTTTTCCGCCCTCAAGGACGAGTTTGCCGCTGCCGGTACGGAGATACTCGGCGTTTCGGCCGATCCGGTCAAGAAACAGAATGCTTTCAAGGCCAAGCACAATCTCGCCATCCCGCTCGCCTCAGACGAGACTCACGACATGCTGCAAGCTTACGGTGTATGGGGAGAGAAATCCATGTACGGTAAAACCTATATGGGTATCACGCGCGCGACCTTCCTGATCGGGCCGGACGGACGGGTGGCACGCATCTGGCCGAAGGTAAAAGTCGAAGGTCATGCGGGCGAGGTCCTGGCCGCGGCGAAGGCCCTCTAATGTATCATATGGTTTTATCGATGATCATCCCGGACGATTATTTTCAAATTCTATGGGAGAGCTTTGCCGAATGTTAACCACGTGCTGATTTCATCGGCGCCCGGGTCCGTCGGAACCTATCGTCCGGCGGCTGGGGAGCGTGGATGTCTTTTCGGCCTCAGATCGACCGTACCCGCCATCACCGGCCGGTCTATGATCACGCCAGCCATGAAGGTGGGCGAGCGCCGCGGCATCCGCGCGGCGAGGCTGCTCGGCCGGGCGAATGGCCCACGCCGAGGACGCGAGCCCGACGCGACGATGATGAACCATGGGGCCGCGGTCACACCACGCATGCCAAATCAGATCATCGCCACCACCCCACACGGCGCCGCGCCCACGGCGCACCCGACGAAGAGCACCGCCGCCAGGGCGAAAGCGAAGCATGCGCCGGAGATCCCCAGCATCTCCCGCGCCCAGACCATTCCCCACGCTCCCAATGCCCCCCAAAGCCGGTGCGCCCGCGGCGAGCACGGCGGCCCTACGCCTTCACCTGCGCCGGGCATCAGATCCGGCTCGGTCCGGTGGCGTTCTGGACCGTCGTCGGCACGATCGTCATCATGGCCGGCTGGTCGCTCGTCACGGCGAGCTATTTCGCCTTCCAGGACGACGTCATCACCCGTTTGATCTCCCATCAGGCCGACGTGCAAGCCGCCTACGAGGATCGCCTCGCCGACATGCGCGCGCAGGTCGATCGGGTGATCAGTCGCCAGCTCCTCGACCAGGAGCAATTCGAGCGAAGGCTCGATCGGGTCGTACACCGGCAGGCCGTGCTCGAACAGCGCACGGGGGCGCTCAGTGCGCTTGGCGATCCCATCGTCACCGGATCCGTCAAGCGGGAGGCTACCAAACCGGGGCTGCGGTTGCCCAAGCCCTCACCGATCCGGGAAACGGGCACTGCACCACCACTCGACAAGAAGCAGTTGAATCGGCTCCTGCGGCCGGGCTCCTCCGCCAGGGTGCCGGGTCCGGGATTCCAATCCACGTTCGCGCAGCTGACGCGCTCGCTCGACGAGGTGGAGCAGCGCCAGATCGCGTCCTTGCAGGCTATGGAAGAACGTTATGACGGCAGGGTCCGCCGCATCCACGCGGCGCTTGTCAAACTCGGCATCAAGCCCGGCAAGGCGCCGAAAGCCGGCGCCGGCGGTCCCTTCGTTCCGGTGGAGATGGCGGACAACGAAGCATTGTTCGAACAGCAGGTCCGTCGCATCCGGCTTTCCCGCGCCCATCTCGGCCGGCTGAGCAAGACGCTTCTCTCGGTACCGGTCCGCCAGCCCGTGGCCGGGAAGATGCGATTCAGCTCGAACTTCGGCATGCGCCTCGATCCCTTCCTCCGCCGCCCGGCCATGCATACCGGGCTCGACTTCCGCGGCGATCCCGGCGATCCCATCCGGGCAACAGCGATCGGACGCGTGGTGTCGGCGCGGTGGAGCGGCGGCTATGGCCGGATGATCGAGATCGATCACGGCAAGGGACTTTCGACCCGCTACGGCCACCTGTCGCGGATTCTCGTGCGCAAAGGCCAGCGGGTGCGCATCGGCCAGACGATCGGAAAGATGGGCTCGACCGGGCGCTCGACCGGGCCGCATCTGCATTACGAGACGCGGGTCGACGGAAAGGCCGTCAACCCGAAGACATTCCTGGCCGCCGGCCGGCGCCTCGGCTTGCTCTGAAGGCGCCTCTACTGCAGCGACAGCGCGACAAAGCGCAGATCGCCGTCGGCATTGGCGATGAGGAACAGCGCGGATTTGCGCCCGTCCTTCTTAAGCTTCTCGATCTGCTTTTGAACATCGGCGGCGGAGGTGACCGGCTCCTGGGCGACTTCGACGATCACATCGCCGGCATTGAGCCGTTTCTCGGCAGCGGCCGAGTTCATGTCGACACCCGTGATCACCACCCCGGCGACGCCGTCCTTGATCTTGTATTGCCGCCTCAGGCCGCTGGTGAGATTGGCAAGGTCGAGCCCCAGCGTACGCTGCACCACCGATTTGTCATCGAGCGCATCGTCACCCTTGCTCGCCGCCGCCATCTTCTTCTCGCCGTCCTCGAGGCGTCCGAGCTTGACATTCATCCGCTGTTCCTTGCCTTGGCGCAGGACGACGACCTCGACATCCTTGCCGACCGGAGTGTCGGCCACGACGCGCGGCAGATCCCGCATCTCCTTGATGTCCTTTTTGTCGAACCGGACGATCACATCACCGGTCTTGATCCCGGCGGGCTTGGCCGGCCCCTCGTCGTCGACGCCCGCGACGAGCGCGCCGCGTGGCGGATCGACATTCATGGTCTCGGCCAGTTCGTCGGTCATCTGCTGGATGCGCACGCCGAGCCAGCCGCGTCGCGTCTCGCCAAACCGGCGGAGCTGGTCGATCACCGGCATCGCCGTCTTGGAGGGTACCGCAAAACCGATTCCGATCGACCCGCCTGAGGGCGAAATGATCGCGGTGTTGATCCCGACAACCTCGCCGTTGAGATTGAACAGTGGCCCGCCCGAATTGCCGCGGTTAATCGCCGCGTCGGTCTGGATATAGTTGTCGTAGGGTCCGGAATTGATGTCGCGGTTGCGCGCCGAGACGATTCCGGCCGTCACCGTGCCGCCGAGACTGAACGGATTGCCGATCGCAATCACCCACTCCCCGATTCGCAACCGGTCCGAATCGCCGAACGCGACCGCTCGCAACGGCTTTTCGGGTTTCACCCGCAGCAGCGCGAGATCGGTCTTCTTATCGCGCCCGATGATCTCGGCCTTGAGCTGGGTTCCGTCGTTGAGAACGACTTTGACCTCGTCGGCCTCGGACACGACATGGTTGTTGGTGACGACGATTCCCGATGAATCAATGATGAAGCCGGATCCGAGCGAACTGACGCGGCGCGGGGCACGTCGGCGTTGCGTATCGCCCGGCCCCTGGCCACGCCGGTTCTTGAAGAACTCTTCGAAGAACTCCTCGAAAGGCGAGCCGGGCGCCAGTTTCGGCATGCTCCCACGCGCTTTGACCTTTTGCGAGGTCGAGATATTGACCACCGCTTCCATCACCTTCTCGGCGGTATCGGCGATGGTATCGGGCCCGCGCGCGGCAGCCGGCGCCGCGCTGCCAACAATGGCGAGGACGACAGCCAGCGCGGCGATGACCGGGCGTTGGACCTGAAGGGAACGATCACGAGGAAGGCCGGCCATGACCTGACGAGCTCCTTTTTAGGAAACGCGCGGGCAACCATTGCCGTTTGAGCGCAAAAGCGGCACGGACGCAACGACCCGCTTGTTCATGTAGGAAATGCCGCGTACGAGCGGAATGGGGCGGAAAGGCGGCTAGACACCGCGCACAGCGTCGCGGCCCCAGTGCCAAAGTCAACGCATTGTGATGCAAAGCCAATATGTTGTGCGGCGCGGCGCAATCGCTTCGTCAATCTTGCTTAGGCGTGGACATCATCCTGCTCCTGCGTCATGCCCAGGACTTGGCGCAGGCTGGTGTATCGGGCCGCTTCCGACGCCCCGATAAGGATGTGAGAAATGCCGATTTCTTCCGCACCTTTGCCATCCGTTTCGGCGCTGTCGCCGATCGCGAGGAACTCGTCCAGCCGGCCCGGAAGCTGAGACAGCACGCGCTCATAGAGATAGGAATTGGGCTTGCCGACGCACAGGAAGTCGAGATCGGGCAGGCTGGCCTTCACCGCGCTGAGCAGGGCACCGGTCTCGGCAACCGGATACCCGTCGGCTCCCGGGTGAGTGGCGTCGGTATTAGAAACGACAAGCCGGGCCCCTTGCTCGACCTGCCGGATGATCAGATTGAGCCGCGCATAGCTGAATCCAGGATCGCGGGTCAGCAATACGACGTCCGGTTGTCGGTCGCTTACCGTCAGCCCGGCGGCTGCGGCGTAGTTCACGATATCCGCGGTTCCATGGATGGCGACGCGCGCCGCAGCGTTTTCACGCGCGATCAAATCGACCGCCGTCGCGCCGGCAAGGATCAGCCTGCTCGGGTGAATCGGAAGGCCCATCCTGTCCAATTCGATCGCAAGGCTCGCGGATGTGTGGGTCGAATTATTGGAGAGGATCCACAGACGCGATCCGGCATAGGCGACGAGCTCGCCGGCGCCGGGCATCACGCGGCGGCCGCTGATCAGACAGCCGTCGAGGTCGCACAGGATGGCCTTGTATCGGTCGAGCCACATCAGCGCTTGAGCTCGTCAGGCGCGGCGGCCGTTTCGGCATCCCGGTCGGCAAGCCAGTAACGCGGTCCGTCATAAAGGAACGAGCACGGGTGGACGACCAACTGATCACCCGCGACGACGACCAGGGCGTAATCGGGAAGCTCATGCGTGCCGGGGATGGCCGCGCTATGGAGATCGAAATCGACCTGATGAATGAGCCCACGCTGGATGTGGAAGGGCATGCCATGCCAATGACCGCCCACGGGACGGTGGACGTGCCCGAGGAACAGATAGTCCGGTTTGCGGATTTCGCTCAGCACGGCGAGTTCCTCGGCGCCGCTGACCAGCTTGATGCAGTCCATGGACGGTAGCCCAATGTCAAAAGGTGGGTG
Organism: Xanthobacteraceae bacterium; assembly: GCA_028282095.1. Classification (GTDB taxonomy): domain Bacteria; phylum Pseudomonadota; class Alphaproteobacteria; order Rhizobiales; family Xanthobacteraceae; genus Rhodoplanes. Next base: position 19,813 of record JANQIP010000099.1, read on the forward strand.
ATGCTGAAAAAGCAGGAGCGGCCGGTCCGTCGGCGCCGATGACAAGGCCGCGCGCAGGAACGCCAATCGCTTCTCGCACAAGAGCCCTGCGTCGGTTGCGCCTTCCTCATTGAGCGTATCGAGTGCGATCAAAGAGAAGGCCTCGAAAGATTCGGCCCACTGCACGTAGCCGTTACCATCGTCGCCCGCGCTTTCGAAGACCTCGCGGAACGGGGTGCGCCGATCGTGATTGCCCATCATCAATCTGACGGGAATGCGTGATCGCGATGCGAGCGATTGGAGCTGCTCGTACGAGGGGCGATCGCCTCGGTGGGCGAGGTCGCCGCAAATCATGATGAACGCGATATCGGGGTGATCTGCATTGATCACGTCGATGGCTGTCGCCAGGCGCGCCGCCGGATCGAGCGCATAGAGCGTGTGGCCGCTCGGCACCAAATGCGTGTCAGTCAGGATTGCGAATTCCATGAGTGCCGTTCTTCACCTCGGCTGTATTTGGTTGAAAAAGAAGGGCCCAGCGAACCGGCCAGGCCCCTCCAGGAGAGACGCGTTGCTTGAGCATGATCCCGAAAAACTGGCAGACTTTTCGGACAAGATCATGCGACAAAACAAAGAGAAAGAGAGCGAGATTGAGTCAAGCTGAAGCAATCGCGCTCTAGTGTTCCGACTCTGACGGTCCGACCCCGGACCGTCAGCCCGGAACACTAGCTAGTCCAGTGCTTTGTGATGCGGCACCAACACAATGAGACGAGCCCAAGCGTTGGTGCCGCATCACTTAGAGCAAAGCGCCAGGCTTGCTCAGCTCAGGTCACGAACCGGCATCGACCAGCTTGCCGACTTCGGCGGCGGCCTTGTCGACGGCAGCGTCCGCCGTCTGCTTCTTGGCCACCACCGACTGCAGCGAGTCCTTGATGACGTCGATGATCTTCAGGGTGTTCTGGCCGGGGAACGAGTACCAGCGGAAGATCGTCGGGATCTGCGCCAGCGACGTCTCGAAGTTGGGGTTCTTGGCGTAGAAGCTCTGCAGGTTTTCCGCGGCCTTGGCATGCATCGGCATGTAGCCCGATCCCGTCACCATGATCGCAGAGCCGATGGGGCCGGCCGCGAACATCGCATAATCATAGGCTGCCTTGGCCTCCTTCGGATCATCGGTGATGATCACCGCGGCGTTCCCGCCGGTCGGCAGGCGCCGCAGACCCGTCGAGCCGACCGGATAGAGCGCGGTGCGCAGGTCGAACCGTGCCTTGTCCTGGACGCCTTTGAGCCAGGAGGTCGAGGAGAAATAGAAGCCGACCTTGCCGGCGATGAACGACTGTTCGCCCTGCTTGCGGTTCCAGTCCTTCATGACGCCCTTGTCGACGAAGGAGCGCAGCGTGCGCACCGCGCGCTTGCCCGGCTCTTCGGCGAAGGTGACCCGGGTCTCTTCCGGGTCCATCATCGATCCGCCCTCGGAATAGACGAGGGCCTGGAAGCCCCAGTTGCCCGTGATCAGGTAGTCGTAGAACATGCCGGTAATGTCGCTGCCGGTCGCCTGGATCTTCTCGGCAGCGGCGACGACTTCCGGCCAGGTCTTGGGCGGATTGTCGGGATTAAGTCCTGCTTTTTTGAGCAGGTCGGCATTGTAGTACATGATCGGCGTTGAGATCGCGAACGGGATGGCGTGCTGCTTGCCGTTGAACACGCCGAGTTCCATCATGGTCGGATAGTAGCCTTTCTCGTCGGCCCACCGCGGATCGTCCGCCTTGAACTTGGACAGATCATAGGTGTGGCCGGCATCGACGAACTGTCGGATCTGGTTGATGCCCTGATACGAGATCGTCGGTGCATTGCCTTGCGTGACGCCGACCAGCGTGCGCTGGGCGACCTCTTCATAATCCGGATAAGGCGCCTCGAGCTTCACCTTGACGTTCGGGTGGGTCTTGTTGAACTCCTCGATGATCTTCTGGTGGATGGGGCGGAAGATCTTGCCGTAGGGATGCGCCACGGAGATCTCGACGGTCTCGTCCGCCTGCACCGGCACGCCGGATAACAACAGACCCGCCGAGGCGACGCCGACGGCCGCAAGGGCACGAAGTCCTGGAAGTCTCATCCTGTGCACTCCTCTGCTTGGTTGGATCATCGGGCGCTCAGCCCTTTATTCCGGTCATCGTCAAGCCTTCGATGAAGCTGCGCCGCATCAGCAGAAAGGCCACGACCAGCGGCAGGACGATGAGGGTTGCCGACGCCATCATCGGACCGACGTCATTACCGCCTTCGTCGGATGCAAAGATCGAAATGCCGAGCGGCGGCGTCGCGTTTTCCAATTCGCGGACGACGAGGAGCGGCCAGAAAAAGTCGTTCCAGTGAACGACGATCGAGAAGATGCCGAACGCCGCCAATGTGGGAAAACAGTTCGGCACGATGATCGCCCACAGCGTGCGGAATTCGCTTGCCCCGTCGACGCGCGCGGCATCGAGCAGATCCTGCGGGATCGTGCGAAAGCTCTGGCGGAGGAGGAAGATGCCGAACGCGCTGGTGGCGAATGGAATCACCAAGGCCGCAAGCGTATCGATCAGGCCTAGTCCCGAAACCATGATGTAGACCGGGATCGCCGTGACCTGCGGCGGTATCAGGAGCACGCCGAGCACGGTCGCGAGCAGCGGGCCGTTGAGCCTGAAGTTCTTCCGGGCCAACACATAGGCGGCGGGGATGATGGTCAGATATTGCAGGGCGAGAATAGAAAGCGTGACAGCGAGTCCATTGACCAGGAACGATCCGACCTCGCCATAGGTGAAGGCTTCGACATAATTGGCGAAATCCCAGGTCTTCGGGATCAGGTTCAAGGACGGATCGTAGATCTCGAACTCTTCCTTGAACGACAGGCTGACCATCCAGACAAACGGAAACAGCATGAAGGCTGCGCCGATGGCGAGGACCGCATGCGTGATGAGATCGCGCGTGCGCATGTCTCACCGGTAGTGAACGAAGCGCTCGAAGAGGCGCATCTGATAGAGCGTCAGGAACAGCATGACGGCGAAGAAGATCGTCGCGATCGCCGCCGCCACACCCATGCGGAAGAAGATGAACCCCTCTTGGAACAGCGTATGGAGGATGATCTCGCTCGCCTTGTCGGGCCCGCCTTCGGTGAGCACCTTGACGACGTCGAACATCTGGAAGGACTTGATGACGGTGATCACCAGGACGAACAGCGAGGTCGGCCCCAGCATCGGCCAGGTGACCTGCCAGAACCGATCCCACGGGGAGGATGCGCCGTCGATCCGCGCGGCCTCATAGAGCGTGCTTGGGATATTCGACAGGCCCGCAATGAACAGCACGGTGTAGTAGCCGATCAGTTGCCAGCTCGAGATAAAGCCGACCGTGTAGAGAACGAAGTCCCTGTCGTTCAGCCAGTTGACCGGAGTGAGCCCGAGGCTGAGCCAAAGCTGGGCGGCGAATCCGAGCTCGGGATGCAGCAGGTAATCCCACACCACCGCCATGGCGACCAGGTTCGAGGTCACCGGAATGAAGTAGACGGTCTGCCAGAACGCCCTGCCCCGCGATACCGAGACGATCGCAAGCGCAAGCGCGAGCGAAATGGCGAAGGACAAAGGGACGACGAACAGGTTCAGCCAAAGCGTGTTGACGAGACTGATCTGGAAGTCGTCGCTCGCCATCAGGGCGCGATAGTTCTCGGCGCCGACAAATGAGAAATCGGCGCGACCGAGTTGCCAGTCGGTGAAGCTGATGGCGATCGTCGCGATCGCGGGCAAGAGAAAGAAAACGAACAGCACGAAGAACGCCGGCGCGAGATACAGCGGCTTGGCGATCAGCGGCTCGCGCTTGGCTGCGGCCGCACGAATGTTCGCCGCGCCGGCAATGGTGGCCGTTGCCGTCATGCCGCTGCCATAGCTGCACGGATCGCAATGCGGCGACCCTGCTCGTCGAAGGCAAGCGCCTGTTGCCAGTCCGGCTGCAGCCGCACGGCGGCCCCTGCCCGCACCGTGTCGACCGCGTCCGGCGCGGCGCGCACGACGATCCTGTCGGGGCCGGTGCCAATATCCGCTGCGCCCAGCACGCTCACATCGATGAGCGTTTCATGGCCGAGAGGTTCGATCAGCGCGACGCGACCGGGGATGCCGCTTGCATGTTCCGGCACGAGCGCAACGTGTTCCGGCCTTACGCCGAGCCAGAGTCGTCCGCCATGGCTACGGGCAATCTGCCTGAGGTCGGCGGGCACGGTTTCGATCACGGCGCCATTGACCGTGAACTGGTTGGCGCCGGCGGCCTCCAGAAGAAGCATGTTGATCGAGGGCGAGCCGATGAACTGGGCGACGAACCGATTGCACGGATTCTGGTAGAGCGACATCGGCGCGCCGATCTGCTGCACCACGCCTTCGTGCAGCAGCACGACGCGATCGGCCATCGTCATCGCTTCGGTCTGATCGTGGGTGACGTAGATGATCGTCGCGTCAAGGCGCCGTTGCAGCTCCTTGATCTCGATCCGCATTCCCGACCGCAGCTTGGCGTCGAGATTGGAGAGCGGCTCGTCCATGAGGAAGGCGGCCGGCTCGCGCACCATCGCGCGCGTCAGGGCGACCCGCTGGCGCTGGCCGCCCGAGAGCTGTGCCGGCTTGCGATCGAGATAGGCGCCGATGCCGACTTGGGCGGCGGCGTCCCGCACTTTGGTCTGCAGCGCCTGTTCAAGGCGCCGCCTCTGCGGCAGCGCCCGCGATAGAACGGGGATGCGCGCGAACCACGGCGCTCGCATGCGCAGCGGAAACGCGATGTTCTCAAAGACCGTCTTGTGCGGGTAGAGCGCGTAGGACTGGAACACCAGCGCGATATTGCGATCGGACGGATCGAGGCCGGTGACGTCTCTGCCTCCGATCGAAATGCTGCCTGTGTCCGGTGCTTCAAGGCCGGCGATGATCCGCAGGAGCGTTGTCTTGCCGCATCCCGAGGGACCCAGCAACGCAACGAATTCACCGTGGGAGATCGTCAGGTCGATGCCCTTGAGGACCTCGGTCTGACCAAAGCTCTTGTGAATGTTGCTTAGCGCCACCTCGGCCACTTGCTGCCACCTCTCGCCGCGCGCCCAATCCGTGGTGAACAGGCGTAAAGGCGTGATTTGACAGTCATGCAACAGTCAGAAGCTCTGCTTAGAGTGCGCAGAAGCTCTCCTTCTCATGGATAACCGGTAGCTGTATCGGAGGGGCGTTGATGCTCACCAGTTCACGGGTCCGCGCACTCAACGCGGCGTTCGAAGCGGGCAGCTTTTCGGCGGCTGCCAAACGCCTCAACGTCTCACAACCGGCCGTCAACCAACAGATCAGGGACCTTGAGCGTGGCTTCGGCGTCTCTTTGTTCGACCGGCGCGGCAACGGCCTCGTCCCGACGACGCTATGCCAACAGCTCTATGGCGTCACCGCGCGCCTGCAGGACTACGAGAACGAAGCCGTAGCCATCCTCAGCCAGCATCAGGAGCTGCGCGGCGGCGAGTTGCGCGTCGGTCTTGGCAACTCGATGCCGGGCATGGCGTTGATCGCGAGCTTCCAGCGGCTCTATCCGAACATTCAGATTCATGTCGAGATGGGGAGTTGGTCGCAGATCATCGACGCCGCGGTCGACCAGCGGATCGATGTCGGCGTCCTGCCCGAAGTGCCGAATGACGGACGCTTCCGTCTCGAGGTCTGCTTGTATCAGGGGGTGGTTGCGATCGCCCATTCCGAGCATCCCTTGACGCGCCGCCGGACGCTGACCTGCGCAGACTTGACGTCGGCTAACCTGATTTTTCGGACCAGGCAATCCTCGACGCAGCGCGTGGTCGATCGCGCCTTCCGTGAGGCCGGGCTAAAGCCGGTGCCGAAAGTGATCCTCGACACCCGCGACGGCGTCGTCGAAGCCGTCGCAAATGAAATGGGCATCGGCTTCATCTGGGAGCAGGCCTGCAGCCGAACCGATCAAATCGTGCGGCTGCCGGTATCCGACATGTCGGAGCGCCTGCCGGAGCATATCTTCTGTTTGGCGGGAAACCGCGACAAGCTGGTCGATCTGTTCTTCAACGCGCGCGTGGTCAGCAGCTTGAGATAGCTCGGACGGCTCAGCGTCCTTGAAAGCGGCAGGCGGCATGCCATCGCCAAACCAACCCGGTTTTGTTGACAGCGTTACCCGGTCGCGTACCATCTATTGATTACGTAAAATGATCCGGTTTGGAGCATCATCTTGGACCTCACTCGCACTTTCGCGGTCGTACTTGAGCCCGAGGCCGAAGGCGGGTTCACCGTTCGCGTTCCAGCGCTTCCCGAGATCGTCACCTATGGCAAAAACGAGCGCGAAGCACTCGCCATGGCCGAGGACGCGATCCGTCTTGTCCTTGAGGACTCCGTTGCGAAGGGTGAGACTCTTCTCTGTGGCGAGTCACCGCGCGTCCGAGAGGTCAAAGTCACAATCGCCGCATGAATCAGCGGCTTCCTTCGCTGAAAGCAGGGCCCAAATCTTGACGAGCCGCAACTCTTCGCCCCCTTGCTTCGAAACTCTGAATTAGTTGAGCCGCATCCATCAACGGTCTTGTGCCCCGTGATAAACGCCAAGAATTGTCACTTCGCGATCGTGCTGCGAAACCTGATAGACAATGATGTACGGCAGACCACGCACGACCCACTCATGCGTACCGCTCACGACCCCGGCATGTCCTATGTTCGGAAATTCACGCAGCCGCACCGTAGCCGACCGGATGCGTGCCAAGACCTCGCGTGCCGCGAGTGGATTCTTAGGTTCGAGATATTCATAGATTTCGGTCAAGTGTCGGCGCGCGCGGGCAGTATACCGTAGTTTCATAGGCCGCATGATTTCCACAAGGCGGCCATTTCCTCATCGGTCGCGAACTCTCCACGACCCTCCCGGAGTTCCCGGCGCGTCTGCTCCACTTCCCGCGCTTGCTCAACCGTCAGACGATACCGGCTCGCATCCTGCCGCTCCATTTCAAGCAAAATCGCAGCGGCGTCGTCCTGACGTTCTTCCGGCCAATGCTGCATGCGATCGACGGCTTCCTTCAGCTTCTCGCTCAAGCTCGGCATTTTGGCACGTCCTCTTGTCGGTTGCTCAAAACTGCACGTTATTGAGGCTCAGACAATAGCACAAATGCGACCAAGCTATCGCGCTCTATTGTCCTGATTAGAGCCACCTTTGCATCAGTTTCACCGAAGCGCGGCCTACTTGCCCTCCAGCTTCCAGACCGGGGACCAGTCTTGCAACGACGGCGAGGCGGCGAGCGTCAGCATGCGCTGTTCAAGCGTAACGTATAGCCCTCGCCACAAGGGGGCGACGCTTCGTGCGAGCCCCCGGGCGGTTTGCGCCGCGCATTCAAACCGACCCGCCTCGTATTGAGACATCGTTGCGCGGTGTTGCTCACGCCAATCCCGGAACGCCTCGGTGGCGGCGAACTCTGCATCGCCGGCAAGCGTTGCGATCGATATCGGCGTCGAGCGCCCGGCGACGATCACTTGGCCCAAGTCGAGCCAGGCCACATCGGGCACCGCGACCTGCACCGCGTCGGACGCGATGAAATCGACCCGAAAGGCCTTGCAAGCGCCTTCGAGGCGGGAGGAAACATTCACCGTATCGCCCAGGATCGAATAGTCGAACCGGCGAAGCGAACCCATATTGCCGACGCTGCAGGGGCCGAGATGGAGACCCAAACCCATCTCGGCGCGGCGTGAGCGACGATCATCGAAGCCTGCCTCGTGGCCACCGGCGTTTGCCCTGTTGCCGTAGCCTGCGTTGAAAACGGCGAGCGCCGCGCGCATGCGAAGCGCCGCCGTTATTGCCTTGCGCGGATGATCGGGCACATCAAGCGGAGCGTTCCAGAAGGCGAGGATCGCGTCGCCAATATATTTGTCGACGGTGCCGTCGCATTCGAGGATCACGTCGGTCATTGGTGTCAGATAATCGTTCATAAAGGTCGTCAGTTCACGCGCATTCATCCCCTCGGATAGTTTCGAGAAATCGCGCAAATCCGAAAACAGGACCGTGAGCTCGCGCGTCTCGCCGCCAAGCACGAGCCGTTCAGGGTTTTCCGCCAACCGGTCGACCACCGCAGGCGCAACGAATTTACCGAAAGCCTCCTGGACGTAACGCTTCGAGCTTTGCTCAATGCGCCAGAATGCAACCGCGCCGACGAAATAGGCCCAAACCAAAGCCAGGCTTGGAACCGTCGGATCGAGCAGAACCGCCTGTCGGTCGAAGGCGTAGAAGGACGCAGCCACGAGTCCGCCAAGCGCCAGCAGCCCGGCCGCGGCCGACACCAGAGGCGGAGCCAGATAGAGCAGCGCGCTTGCACCGACGAACGTGATCGCGGCGACCAACAATTCGAGCCCGGCCGCCCAGTCGGGGCGCGAAAGCAAAGCGCCCGAAATGAGCGACTCGAGAAGCTGGGCGTGGATATCGACGCCCGGCACGGCGGGCTCCGACGGCGTTGCGCGAATGTCGCCGAGGCCGGTCGCCAGCGCGCCGAAAAGGATAATGCGGCCCTCGATTTCGCTGCGCTCGACCTCGCCGCGCAGCACGGAAGCGGCGGAGATATTGCGCTGACGCTGGGTGCCCGAATAGCGCGGCCGGACCGCGCCATCGGGATCCGTCGCGATTTCGAACGCGCCCACCTTGACGGCGTTGACTCCGGTATGCCGACCGAACGCGATCTCGCCACTGGCATTCGAAGAACGGATCACGATCGTGCTTGCCCCCTGGGCCACGCGTAGTGCTTCCATGGCCAGGGACGGCACGATTGTTCCGCCGGCGACGGCGATGAGCGGGACCCGGCGCACAACCTGGTCCCGGTCCGGAAACCAATTGGTCGCGCCGAGGCCCTGCGTTGCATCGGCCAGCAGCGGCAACGGCGCCGCAGCGCCCTCAAACGCGACGAGGAACGGGACGGGGTCGTCGCCGGCATAGACGAAGCCCGCTTTTGGCGGCGGCGGGCGTGCTCTTGCGGGCACAAGAGTCATCCCCAGCACCGTCCTGCCGGCGCTGAGTGCGTCGGCGAAATACTGATCGTTTCCGGTCGTGCTCGCGACGAAGCGCTCCAATTCCGTCCGCGCGCTCGGATCAATGATCAAGGGCACGATGTTCTCAAGGCTGACGCGGTCAGGCTCGGCGAAGATGAAGTCGAAGGCAATGGCGCCGGCGCCGAGGTCGCGCAGAGCCGCGGTCATTTGAGCGAGGCGGGACCGCGGCCACGGCCATTGCCCGAACGCAGCGAGGCTCTCTTCGTCCACGCCGACAACGCGCACAGGCGTTGCCGGATCATAGCGGCCGGGCGCGGCCCGCTGGTAAGAATCAAAGACAAAATTGCGCATCCCATCGAGCCAGCCCGGCTTTGCCAAAGCCAAAGCAAAGATCAACGCTCCCGCGGCCGCCATCGACAGGAGAAAAGTGCGTCCCTTACGCATTCGTTGCTCCGCCAACAAAGGGGGCCACCAAAGCACCAAAGGGACAGCAATCCCTTCTCATACTATTTCCGGCTGATTAATTCGGTGACGAACCATGCTGTGGCTTGAGGGCCTTACTCCCTCCCCCGCGCCGAACGCGGGTGTTCCCGTGTTCGGCTCCGCTTCGAGTGGCCCAAGTCGGGAACACCCGACT
>JANQIP010000138.1 GCA_028282095.1 Xanthobacteraceae bacterium
ACAACCGAAAAAGCCCGCGCCAAAATGGGCCGCGCCTATCCGCGGCCCACAAACTTGACGCGACCTCAAAGAGTCAAAACCCCTGTGCCGAGATACTAGTGCCAGCTTTTCGGGATCGTCGCGGTGCGCTTCGACGCGGATCGCGGCGCTCTCCACCATCCGCGTATGACTGCGCTCGGCCCTGCCGCGGACGGATGCGAACAGGTCGGATAAGGACAAGAATCGTTCGTCCGCCGGCCACGAGAACCACTCGGACGAGACGCGGCCGACGCGCTCGCCGCGGCTTATGTCAACACTATAGCTGCCGCTGATATCACGCTGACCTTTCAGAATCTCAGTTGTCATGGGACTTCTCCGCGACGAGCCGGCTCAGAACCTTTCTCTGAACCTGCAAACCCGTCACGCCGAACGCCGCCCAACTCTTGCTCTCTTCTCGTCGCGCTTCTCGGGCCGGCGGACCTTGAATGCCTCCGGTCCCGGTGTGGAATAAGATCTACTAAGAAGGATCGGGGCAGCTACTCACGAGCACCGGCGGTGGCCGAAACGCGCAAGTCTTTAAGCTATGCGCGCGTGCGCTTCGGCTCTCTTCTCCGCGAAATCAATGTCGAAAGCAGCCGATGACCGCCACCCCGTCGCCTTCCTGCCGGATTGCAGGAAGCTATCCCGATGTGGATGTTGAGGGCGTAAGGGGTGTTATCAGCGATCGGCGGCGTTATCATGTGTGGGCAAACGCGACAGCGGCCAGGGGTTGTTATCCGGCTGAGCGAGCCGCGGGCGATCCACGGATCGCAATTCGGGGCAGAGGCTGATCCGCGGCTTGTCGAACTGGTGCGTATCCTCGCCAGACGGGCGGCGCGTCGGTGGTATGCAGAGCAGGTCGAGGCTCAGCGGCGAATGAGGGAAACCGTGCTGCCTCCGACTTGACGAAGATGGAGATCACCCCGTGAAGATCGCGATCTATGCCCGTTACTCGACGGACAACCAGCGCGCCGCTTCCATTGCCGACCAATTCCGGATTTGTCGGGGCCATGCTGAAAGGCAAGCATGGATCGTCGTTGAGGAGTATTCGGACCAGGCGATCAGCGGATCGACGCTAATCCTGCGGCCGGGAATTCAGGCGCTTGTGGAGGATGCGCTTCGCGGTCGCTTCGAACTCGTTCTTGCTGAGGCGCTCGACCGGCTGAGCCGCGACCAGGAGGACATTGCCGGCCTCTATAAGCGCCTGCGTTTTGCAGGGGTGGAGATGGTGACCCTTGCGGAAGGCGAGATTTCCGAACTCCATGTCGGGCTGAAGGGCACAATGAATGCCCTTTTTCTGAAGGACTTGGCGGACAAGACCAGGCGCGGCCTGCGCGGACGGGTCGAGGACGGCAAGTCGGGGGGCGGCAACAGCTATGGTTATGATGTCGCGAAACGGCTCGCGGAGAACGGCGAGCCGATCCGGGGCGGTCGAACGATCAATGAGACCGAAGCGGAGGTCGTCAGACTGATTTTTCGTGATTACGCCGCCGGAAAATCAGCCAAGCAGATCGCGATGGAACTCAATGCAGCCGGTGTTGCCGCACCTGGCGGAGGCGATTGGGGATTCAGCACGATCAATGGAAACGTCAAGCGTCGCAACGGCATCTTGAACAATGAGATGTATATCGGGCGGCTTGTCTGGAACCGGCAGCGGTTTTTGAAGGACCCTGATACGGGCAAGCGCGTGTCGCGCGTCAATCCGCCAGAAGAGTGGATTGTCAAAGCGGTGCCGGAGCTCCGCATCGTGGACGACGATCTCTGGCAGGCCGTCAAGGCGCGCCAGCGAGCAATCAAGACGGCGCGCACGGAAGAAGGGGTTGAGGTCGAGAATGGGTTTCGCGATCGCCGCCGGCCGAGATACCTATTTTCCGGACTCACGCGATGCGGATGCTGCGGCGGCGGATACACGATGATTTCGAAGGATTCTATTGGGTGTGCGGCCGCGCGCAACAAGGGGACCTGTTCAAATCGCGTCAACATCCGCCGCGATCGGATCGAGGCTCGCGTACTGAACGCGTTGCAGAATCGGTTGCTGGACCCGGGATTGTTCGCCGTTTTTTGCGAGGAGTTCACGCGGGAGGTGAACCAGGCTCGCATTGAGGCGCGCGCGACCCTTGAAGCGGCGCGGCGGGAGATCGTTCGCATCGATCGCGATCTCGACAAGCTCCTGAATCTGATTCTCTCCTCAGACGATGTCGAGGCGTCCAAACGCGTTATGAAGCAAATGAAGGCCCTCGAAGATCAAAAGGAGGGATTGGAGCGCAGGGTCGCCGACGCCGACGAACCGCCCGCTTTGCTGCACCCTGAAATGGCAGGCTACTACCGCGAGCAGGTAGCGGCGCTCCATGCTGCCCTACAGGAGGAGAATGATGCTAGGCGGCTGTGCGCCGTCGAGGTGTTGCGTTCGCTGGTTGATCACATCGTGCTGACGCCAGAGGACGGCGAGCTGAGGATCGACGTGGTCGGCGACCTCGCTGGAATTCTGACCGTCGCCTCCAAACCTGGAGCCTCAGATGGCAAGAACGGGGCGGGGCGAGAAGCCGACAGGGCGCATCGTGTATATCCCAGTCCTAACAAACGCAAAAGCCGCCCAAGCGGAGCGGCGAGTGCCTGCGAGCTAATCTCGCAAATTGAGATGGTTGCGGGGGGAGGATTTGAACCTCCGACCTTCAGGTTATGAGCCTGACGAGCTACCGGGCTGCTCCACCCCGCGTCAAGTGTCTCGAGAAACTCTTAAGTCCCGTCCAAAACGGCCATGCGTCGGGCCTATCCACGACAGAAACTCTCGATCATCAATTCTCGATCATCGCCTATAGAGCACGATGGCTTTTCCTTCAACCGATCGTGCTCCCTTTCTTCTTGTCTTATCGCATGATCTTGTTCGAAACGTCTGCCGAATTCTCGGGATCATGCTCTAGCCGCCGTGTGCTCTACCTTCAACGGCCATGACTCCGCTTCGACCAAAACCAGAGGTCATGATCCGAATAGATTGCAACCAAAGACAACACCTCGAGCCCGATCGCAACCGTTGGTCAGGCATCCATTTGGATCAAACAAAGCGTTGGCGCGCCGCCTGCCTGGCAGGTTGTCGAACCGACACAAGGATGATCTCAAGGAACCGTCAAGCCCAAGAGCACTTTGGTCTTGAGCCGTCCTGCGCACCGAACCTTGTTCTTGAATCTTGTTGTTTGTCGATGCCCTCCATCCTCCATGACGGATTTTCAACAGCGTCCCGGCCGAGCCACCCGATGCCGGGTGTTCGACGCCGTATCGAATCTTATATGTCGACTGCGACGCTGCGTCGTTCTCCGATGTGAAATTTATCTAACAACTAGGCCTGCGATTGGGAAGCCCGATATCGCACAATCTGCTATCACTTGTCGACATGACCGCTGAGACCGCCAAACCGACCAAATGCCCCGGCCTGACCCCGGCCCATGGCGTGCCGGAGGCTCTGCGCGCAACAGCCCGCGAGGTGATCGCGGAGGGGAGGGCGGCGCTCAGCGATCCCAACCGATCCGATGCGGTTGCGGTGCATGACTTCCGCAAAGCGATGAAGCGCTGGCGCGCCTTCTTGCGTCTACTGCAGCCGTTCCTCGGGGACGAGGGACGTCGCATGCGGCTCGAGGCGGCCGCGCTCGCCCGCAGCCTTGCCAGTGCCCGCGACGCAAGGATAACCCTTGACGCGCTGGCCGACTTGGGAAAGGGCCAGACGACGCTCTCGATCCAATCCACCGCCACCATCACGGCCCGGCTGGAAACCTTGGGCACTCATGCCGAGGGCAATCTCGTGACTGCGCAGAGGCGCGCACAGATCGACGAAGTGCTGGTCGCCGCCGGCGAATCGGTGAAATTCTGGCCGCTCTCAACCCTCGGCTATCGCGAGATCACCACCGAGCTGGCCGCGGGCTATCGGCGCGCGCGCGATGCCGTTCCGAAGAGCTTGAAAACCGCCGAGTCTGAAACGCTGCACGACTTGCGCAAGCGCGTGGTCGTTCATCGCTATCAGATGGAGATCATCGAGCCGCTCTGGCCGCGCTTCGCGCAGTTCTGGGTTGGCGAGGTGCAACGGCTACGGGAGCGGCTCGGTCGTCACCAGGACCTCATCGTCCTGGCTCAGCTCACCGAGCCCCATCAGCCGCTCGCGCCGTGGCGCTCGCGCCTTGCGCCGCTTATCGCCGCACGCCGAGTGCAACATGTGGAAACGGCCGCGCGAATCGCCGCACGCGTGTTTGCCGATTCCCCCAAAGCTTTCCGCCGCCGACTGCTGGCGCTTTGGGACGAGGACGCGCAACCTGCTGCCCCGTCAGCAGATGGATCGGCGCTGTTTCCGTTTTCTCAAAATCAACGCCCCCCGCCGGGCTAGAGCGTTTTCAGGCGAAGTGGAATCCGGTTCGCCGCGGAAAACGCGACCAGCAAAGAGCATGATCCCGAAAAGTTGCAGACTTTTCGGACAAGATCATGCGGCAAAACAAGGAGCATGATCGCGAAAAGTTGGCAGGCTTTTCGGACAAAGATCATGCGGCAAGACAAAGAGAAAGGGAGCGCGATTGATTCAACCTAAGACAATCGCGCTCTAGAGCATTTTCAGGCGAAGTGGAATCCCGTTCGCCGCGGAAAACGCGACCAGCAAAAAGCATGACCCCGAAAAGTTGGCAGGTTTTTCGGACAAGATCATGCGACAAAACAAGGAGCATGATCCCGAAAAGTTGCAGGCTTTTCGGACAAGCTCATGCGGGTGAACAAAAAGCATGATACCGAAGAGTCGGAAGATTGTTCGGACCAGATTATGCGACCAGATCAAAAGGGAAAAGACCACGGTTGATCCAATCAGCGGCAATCGCGATTTGTGCCGCTCTCGGTTTCGACCGAGTTTAGATCCAATCTATTCCTTTGTTTCTTGAACGTCTCGCCGAACGGTTCCCTCTTACCGACGAATCTCGACGGAATTGATCCCGGAGCAATAGCACACCCGGGCTATGCCAGTAGTATTAGCCAATATGCCGCAGCGGCCGACATCGATTACGCCGAAAATGCGTTCCGTAGCGGTAGAATCGCTTTGATCTGTTCATTTTGGTCATGTCTTACAGACGAACGGACTTTCGATTCATCAATTATTCATCAATCGTAAATTTACATGCGTACGATCTTAGGTTAATATTTGATTAAGGGTAGTGAGGCACTATGATATGGCGTATTTGTTGTATGGAGCGGCGAACCAACTCGCTCGACATCCGCGTGAGGCGGTCGTCAGGAAGGCGCGCGCCGATCGTTTCCGGCACCTGTTGAGTGCGAGAGATCTCGACATCGAGGACGTCGACGCGTTCTGCCAGGTGGCGGACGAGTTCGAAGCGGGCTTCGTCCCGACGCACTTGTCCGGACGGACAGTGGCACTCTTGTTCTTCCAATCGAGCACCCGCACGCGGCTGGGATTTGAGACGGCGGCGGTGGCGCTCGGGGCCCATGCGATCGGCATGGAGGACATGTCGGCGTCCCGAACCAATGCGCGTGTGGGAGAATCCCTTGAAGATTGCGCGGCCGTGGTGTCGCGGTTGTGCGATGCCATCGTGGTACGCCATCACGAGCCCGGTGTGGCCGCCCGCATGGCCGCCAAATCCGTGGCGCCCGTCATCAATGCCGGCGACGGCTGGAACGAGCATCCGACCCAGGCATTGATCGACATTTATGCAATGCGGCGCGGGCTCGGTACGCTGCGCGGCAAGAGCATCGCATTCGGCGGGGATCCGCGGGGACGCGTGGTGCGTTCGCTGATCCAATTGCTGCGCTTCGAGGCGCCGAGGGAAATCGTGTTCTGTCCGCCGCCGCGCTACGGCATTCCGCCCGATATTCTTACGGCGCTCATCGAAAACCAGATTTCCTTCCGTATCATTACCGACATCAGGCAGGCGCTGACCGATTGCGATGCGATCACGATGGCGCCCTACGACATGTCCGAAATCGGTGAGCCGGCGGCATCCGGCTTTGTTTCGCCGCATCAAACGCCGGAAAGCTACGTCATTACTCTGGACAAGATCGAGCAGACCGGTTCGCGCGCGCTGCTCTATCACCCGCTGCCGCGTTTCGAGGAGATCGATCCGTCCTGCGACCTTTCGCCGAATGCGATGTATTTCGAGCAGGTCCGGCTATCGAAATTCATGCGCATGGCGGTGCTCGACCGATTGCTCTCGGCGAGCTGAAGGCGCAAGCGGGCAGGCGGGCATACCCTTTATTTTGTCGCATGGCCTTATCCCAAAAGTCTGCAACCTTTCGGGACCATGCCGTCTGCTTTTTCGCATGACCCACTTCCGGGACCATGCTGTTTGTTTTTTGCCTGATCTTGTCCCAAAAATCTGCAACGTTTCGGGATCGTGCTGGCGGGCCCGCTTGCGGGTTCAAGATGCGATTTTGTGTCGCTTGGTTGCGGCCGCGGTATCGGGACCCCGTTCCGGTTGCTGGCGCAGTACAGGGAAGATCCGCTCCTTGATCAGCTCCCGGATCTGATGCGCGGGCAGCGGCTTGCTGTACAAATAGCCCTGGATCGCATTGATGCCGAAACTGCGCATGCGTTCGAGCTGAACTTCGGTCTCGATGCCTTCCGCGACACGTTCCATTCGCAGCTCGCGTGTGATCTGGGCAATGCCCTTGATGATCGCCAAAGTACGCGGCGAATGGTCGATGTTTTGCGAGAACTTACGATCGATCTTGATTTTCGAGAACGGGAAGTCGTTGAGATAAGCGAGCGACGCAAACCCGGTTCCGAAATCGTCGAGCGAAATACCGATCCCCTTGCCGCGCATTTCCTCGAGGATGGCAAGCGCCGCAGTGCTGTCGTCTATGAGAACCGACTCGGTGATCTCGAGATCGAGGCGGCTCGGCGCCAGCCCCGTCTCCGCCAGCGCCGTGGTGACGATGTCGACGATCTCGCGTCCGCGCCGGAACTGCACGGGCGACAGGTTGATCGCGACTTTGATG
This sequence comes from Xanthobacteraceae bacterium, assembly GCA_028282095.1. GTDB lineage: Bacteria > Pseudomonadota > Alphaproteobacteria > Rhizobiales > Xanthobacteraceae > Rhodoplanes. Next base: position 6,994 of record JANQIP010000138.1, read on the forward strand.
TCGGACGGCCAGCGGGTCGCTTCGGCGCAGGCGGTGTTCAATACCCAAGTCCCGATCGGCACGATCAAGCCCGTCGCCTCGGCGATCGGGATGAACAGATCGGGCGGGATAGCTCCGAACTCGGGATGCCGCCAGCGCAACAGGGCTTCGCAGTAAATTGTCCGGCCGGAGCGGGGATCGACAATGGGCTGGTAGTCGAGGTCGAGCTCGCCCTTTGCCAGGGCGAACTGAAGGTCGTGCTCCAGCGCCACGCGGTTCTCGTAGTCGTCGGAGAGCGCGGGCATAAACCGCACGATCTGGTCGCGGCCGCGCCTTTTCGCTTCGTAAAGGGCAAGGTCGACATTACGCAACAGAATTTCGAGCGTCGACCCGTCGCGCGGCGCAGTCGCGCAGCCGATGCTCGCGCCGCATACACTTTGCGTCGTGTTGGCGGAGAACGGATCGGCGAAGCTCGCGAGAATGCGCTCGGCGATACCTTTTGCCTCCGGCGCGCGACAATCGCCCAGCATGACCATGAACTCGTCGCCGCCGATCCGGGCAACCTCGTCGCCCGGGCGCACATTGGAACGGATACGAACGGCCACCTCCTTGAGGACGACGTCGCCCACCGGATGACCGAACGTGTCGTTGATGTCCTTGAACCGATCGAGATCGATCGAGATCAGCGCAATCTCGTCTGCGGTATCCGTGAGCGTTGCAAATCTTGCTTGGAGCAAATCAAGGAACGCCGCGCGATTCCACAGGCCGGTCAGCGCGTCGCGCTGGGCGAGCGTCTTGATCCGTCGGAACGCGACGTGGCGCGCCACGATGGTCTCGAACACGCTTCGGCAAACGAGGATCGAGCCCACGTAAAGGATGCCGATGAAGATCGCCAGCACGATATGCGCGATATCGGCACGCAGGATCAATGCCACCATGAACGGCACACAGGTGAAACTAACCTGTCCGATCGTGATCAGCGGCCGGCTGGCGTTGCGGGACGAAACGCCGGCGATGTAACCAATCACGCAACAGCCGATCAGAAATTCGGCACTGGTCCCCGGGTGAACCGTCACCGCATAGGCGCCGGTCAGGCCGACGAGGCTGGCAAAGGTCCATGCGCCCGCCAGCGCGATGACCTCCCAGCGCTTGGCTGCGCCAAGATCGTCCGGGTCATGCTGCGTGCGTTCGTAGATCCAGGTGGCTGTAACGCGCGCGCAACCGACGGCTAGGAAACCGAGAAAGAAAAAACCGAAAACCGGATCGCCGCATAGTACACCGGCGGTTGCAACCACCATCAGTGCGGCAATGGTCGCGATGAATATAGCTTTGGGCGTGCCCATCGCGCCATAGAGCGCGTGAACCAGCTCGAAGTGCAAGTTCGGGTCGGGAATGACCCCACTCGCCTGGTCGATGAACCGGGTTATGGCTGCTTTAAGCTTCATGATCCGAGTCCGATGGCGTGCATGTGTTCTAAACTCGGAGTTCGACCGGTAATCAGTATGGATATGCGCAGCGGTAACCGTTGGCGTCAGTTATAGCTTTCTTACGTACATTGTTTGTGGTTAAAGATGAACGAAAATAATCTGATAGGTTTTCAAGCATCCAGATACCGGGCGCGGAGGCGACCGCGTGCGAAACCCGAACTTGCAGGCGCAGCGAGGCGAAAGGGCGGGCTGTCGTTTCTCTCCTTGTCATTGCGACCTTTTCCAGGTGTTCGACCGGTACCAGGCAACCAGCGCAACAAGGCTGATCACCGCTGCGAACATCAGATAGAAGCTTGGCGCAAGCTTGCTGGCGGTAACATCGATCAACCAAGCGTTGATGAAAGGCGCAAAGCCGCCGAATATCGCGACGGCGAACGAATAGCTGATCGACAGTCCGGTCGTGCGCATGCGTGGCGGAAACAGCTCCGACATCAGCGCGGCAAGCCCGCCCATATAGCCGGACAAGAGCACGCCCATAATGGCCTGGACGATGAGCAGTGTTTGCAGCGTAGGCACCGCGGCCAACCACGCAAACATCGGATAGATCGCAAGCAGGATGGCGACGGCCGAGGCGGACGCAATCGGCATCCGGCCAAGCCGGTCTGACAAGGCGCCGACAATCGGGATCAGCACCACCTGGATCACGCCGGTCAGCAGCGCAGCGGAAAACGCCCCGGCCGCCGGCAGCCCGAGTTCCCGGATCGCATAGGTCGGCATGAAAAGCACCGTGTACATGCCGACCGTACATAGAACGACCGCCCCGAGCGATATCAACAGCCGCTTCTTGCCCTGCGCAATGGTCTCGCGCACGGGCGACGCGCTGATCTGCATCGACTGGAATTCGATCGTCTCATCGACATGGCGCCGGATGTAATAGGCGACGGGACCGATCGCGAGCCCGAAGATGAACGGGATTCGCCACCCCCAACTCTCCATTTGCTCGACGGTGAGCGCGGTGGCGAGCGTCACGCCGAAACCGGTGGCGAGAATGGTGGTAAGACCTTGGCTTGCGAATTGCCAACTGGCAAAGAAGCCGCGTCGTTCCGGGTGTTGCTCCGCCAGAAACGCTGTGGCGCTGCCGAACTCCCCTCCGGCCGAGAAGCCCTGCACCAAGCGGGCGACGACGATCAAGATCGGTGCGAAAATACCGATCGATGAAAAAGTGGGGGCGAAGGCAATGATACCCGTCCCACCCGTCATCAAAATGATCGTCAGTATGAAGGCCGCTTTGCGACCATAGCGATCGGCATAGCCACCGATAACGATCGCACCGACCGGCCGCATCACAAAGGTCACGCCGAACGTGGCGAGCGCCACGAGCAGCGACATTGTTTCATTCTCGCTCGGGAAAAACAGCTTGGCCATCGTCACGGCGAAAAAGCCGTAGACGACGAAATCGAACCATTCGAGCGCGTTGCCGATCGACGCGGCTGTCACGGCGCGCCAACGCCGCGATAGGTCGGGAGATGCGACTAAGGTCGTAGCGGTCACGCGCCGCTCCTCTTCTGGCATCGATAAAATCTTATGCTCTTCGACGAGTCTTATTACCGAGTTAAATGACCAATCTCGGCGAAATCCGCGAACTCTAACGGGAAGAGCGCGGCTTGGTATAATCGCAACCCATGGCCGCGATAATAACGAGGAGGATGTGTAACAAGTTTGCAATGCACTGGGAAAAAACAAACGCGCATTTTCAATGAATCCACGCAAGATATTGGCTATCTTGCGCAAACCCGGATTCAGCAGAACCTCTGTTTAGTCGAATTACCTTTTAACGATCGCGGCGTCTGCGGCAAACTGGCCGCCAAGAAACACCGCAACATGCTTTCCGAAACGTCGCTCCGATGCGGCCTCCAGTTACCGCGGATGCGATTTCGATAGTCAGCGAGCCGAGATTTGCGGAATATTCGACCAAGGGTCGTACTCGCGGCTTTAGGCACGTTGATACCTGCGGATCAAGTTAATTGGTGGAGCTTGCCGGAAGGCGCATCACTATCGGTTGGGCGTCTCCAGGCGAAGCGGAATGCGGTTCGCCGCAGGACACGTGATCAGCAAAAAAACCAATCAGCGCTTGGCCCCGAAAAGCTGCAGATTTCTCGGACAATATCGTTATTACGAATTGCATGCTTCGAGACGCGCAGCTTCGCTGCGCTCCTCACCATGAGGGTGTTTCGAGCAGATGTAGGGTGGGCAAAGGCGCGCTCGAAGCGCGCCGTGCCCACCGTCCGAGGCTCGCAAAGTACCCATTCGGCAGAAATGGTGGCGGCATTTTCGGTGGGCATGCTCCGCATGCCCACCCTACGATTATTGTCGAAAAGTCTGCCAACTTCTCGGGATGAGGCTCTAACACGAGAAAGGTCTTGGGTTGCCTTTGACCGTTTTCGCCCACGCAGTGAGATCAGGTTGGGTCCCAATCCGGCCGGATGGAGCCGCTGACGCTCTCGAACGCTCCGGTCTTAAGTTCGGCGACCAAGAGGCGAGCAGGGTCGACGGGACCCGGCATGGTGGCGCGTCCTTTGGGGATGCGCTTGAACCCGACTTTCGCATAATAGGATTCGTCGCCGATCAGGACGACCAGCCGATGGCCTTTATCCTTGGCCCGCGCGAGCGCGCTTTCGATGAGGGCGCAGGCGATTCCCCGCTCACGGAACGGCGGCTCGACCGTTAGCGGCCCGAGCAGGAGCGCCGGCGTCTCGCCGATACGGATCGGCGTCAGGCGCACCGAGCCGACCAGCAAGGTCCCGATCCGTGCGATGAAGGAGAGGTCGAGCCGATGCGGTTCGCCCTCGCGGATGCGATAGGCGGTACGCGCAAGGCGCCCGGGACCGAACGTGCGCTCGTGCAGCCGGTCGATCGCAAACGCGTCTTCGGCGCTCTCGGGCAGGATGGCAAGTGAAAGATCGCTCATGGCCGTTGCGAGCGATTAGCACTGAGATCGCCTTCGGTCTACCACGGTTGTTGCGGAGCGATCGTTGTCGTCCGGCGGGTCCTCGTCTTGCTGTGTGTACGCCGCGCACGATGCCCGTTCGTCGGACGATCTCCGGGCTTGGGCACCCGAGCCTGCGGCATCGCCGGGCGAGAATCCCATCCAAATCGACAAAGAAGAGATTAAAGGGCGTCGACCAATACCTACATTGGCTCGAGCAGAGGAGAGCATGCATGGGTCTGTTGGTCGAAGGTGTGTGGAAGGACCGCTGGTACGACACCGCGGAGAGCGGCGGCCGCTTCGTCCGCACCGAGTCGACCTTCCGGCATTGGGTGACACTTGACGGCCGGCCCGGACCTTCCGGCGTGGGCGGCTTTGCGGCCGAGCCCGAGCGTTATCACCTCTATGTCTCGCTCGCCTGCCCATGGGCCCACCGCACGCTGATCCTGCGCAAGCTGAAGCAGCTTGAAAACGTGATCTCGGTATCGGTGGTCTCCCCGCATATGGGCAGCACGGGCTGGACCTTCGAAACCAGCGAGGGCTCGACCGGTGACGCCGTCAACGGCGCACCGACGCTCGCCGACATCTATCGCCTTGCCGACCCGCGGTTCACCGGCCGCGTCACGGTGCCGGTGCTGTGGGACAGATCGCGGCGGACGATCGTCAGCAACGAGTCCTCCGAGATCATCCGCATGCTGAACGCGGCTTTCGATGTCTTCACCAAGGTGCGGACCGATTACTATCCCCCGGCATTGCGCGCCGAAATCGACGAGATCAACGCGCTAGTGTACCCCGCCATCAATAATGGGGTCTATCGCGCCGGATTCGCCACGACACAGAAGGCCTATGAGGAGGCGTTCCACGCACTGTTCGCTGCGCTCGACGCGCTCGAGCGGCGGCTGGCGGACCAACGCTATCTCGTCGGGAGCATGCTGACCGAAGCGGATATCCGTCTGTTCACGACTCTGATCCGCTTCGATGCCGTCTATTTCGGCCATTTCAAATGCAACCTGCGCCGCATCGCCGACTACCCGAACTTGTCCAACTATGTGCGCGACCTCTATCAGACGCCGGGTTTCGCCGAGACCGTCGATCTCGACCAGACCAAGCGCCACTATTACGCGAGCCACCGTCAGATCAATCCGACCGGCGTCGTTCCGCTCGGCCCCGCCCTCGATTTCTCGGCGCCCCACGACCGCGGCCGCCTCGCGCGCTAGCGCATGATCCCGAAAAGCCGGCAGACTTTTCGGAAAAGATCACGCGACCAAGTAACGAGAATCAACATCTCATGCCGCGCTATAATACCTCTCCCCGCTTGCGGGGAGAGGTCGACGCGCGAAGCGCGACGGGTGAGGGGCCAGCGGGCGGCGCGAAGAGGTCAATGCCCCTCATCCGGCTCGCGGCAACAGCCGCTCGCCACCTTCTCCCCGCGTGCGGGGAGAAGGAACCACGCCGGTTTACGGCGAGAAGGTGCACCCCTCGGACGCCAGATTACTCGCCTTCGGCCCTAACCCACCCTGCGCGCTACTGACAGGCCGTAGGTTTCTTTAGAGCATGATCCCGAAAAGCCGGCAGACTTTTCGGAAAAGATCACGCGACAAAACAAAGAGAAACGGAGCGCGATTGTGAGCCCAAACGTGAAGAATGCGATGCTCTAGAGCTGCGCCGGCAATACGCGGTCCGGGGGGCGATGCCCGTCCATAAAAGTCTGGATATTGATGATGACCTTCGTGCCCATGTCGACGCGCCCTTCGATCGTCGCCGAGGCCAGATGCGGCAGCAGCACGACCTTGCCGGCGCGCGCCAACCTTGTCAGCTTCGGGTTCACCTCAGGCTCGTGCTCGAACACGTCGAGACCTGCGCCGGCGAGCTCGCCGCTCTCGATCATGCGCACCAGCGCATTCTCGTCGATGACCTCGCCGCGCGCGGTGTTGACGATATAGGTCTCCGGCTGCAGGAGCTTGAGCCGCCGCGCCGAGAGCAGGTGGTAGGTCGCGGGCGTATGCGGGCAATTGACCGAGATGATGTCCATGCGCACCAGCATCTGGTCGAGGCTTTCCCAATAGGTCGCCTCCAGCGCCTCTTCGATCTTGGGCGGGACGCGGCGGCGATTGTGGTAGTGCACCTGCAGCCCGAATGCGCGGGCGCGGCGCGCGACCGCCTGCCCGATCCGTCCCATGCCGATGATGCCGAGGCGCTTGCCCGAGATGCGGTGCCCCAGCATCCAGGTCGGGGTCCAGCCCGTCCACGGCTTGTCTTCTTCGGTCATCACCGCGGCGCCTTCGGCCAACCGGCGCGGAACCGCGAGGATCAGCGCCATGGTCATGTCGGCGGTGTCCTCGGTCAGGACGCCCGGCGTGTTGGTGACCGTAATGCCGCGCTGAAGGGCAGCCCCGACGTCGATATTGTCGACGCCGTTGCCGAAATTGGCGAGGAGCTTCAGCCGTTCCCCGGCATGCCCGAGCGCATGCGCGTCGATCCGGTCGGTGACCGTCGGCACCAGCACGTCGGCATAACCCATTGCCTCGGCAAGCTCGGTATTGCTCATCGGCTTGTCTTCGACGTTAAGGCGCGTGTCGAACAGCTCTCGCATGCGCGTCTCGACGCTGTCCGGAAGCTTGCGGGTCACGACCACAACCGGTTTCTTGCGATTCGGCATGTTCCAGTGTTTCCTTGCTCCACAGTGCCGCAGCGCCGCGAAGTCACCGCCTTTTTCGGTACTTTCAGCCCTCTTTAACCGACATCGCGGACACTGGATGCCCACGGTTCGGGCGATCCAAGGCGGAACCGCAACGGTTCTTCTCTATCAGATGGCCGGGATAACACAATGCGCCACAGCCGGCTGTCACGGTCCTTGACGCGCGCGTCGCAAAGCGCCGGCGCGGCACGCGGCTTCGACCCGGCCGCCGTCCGCAGGATCGGGAGCGGGGCCATTGCCCGCGGGTTTTTGCCGCTGGTGCTGATCGCGCTGCTTGCCTGCGTCGGCACTGCGGTGCCGTCAGCGGCAAGGGATCTTCCCGTCGGGTCCGAGAGCGGCTTGCCTGTGCCGCGCTTCGTCAGCCTGAAGGCGAACCGCGTCAATGTGCGGGCCGGCCCCACCATGAACCATCAGGTCATCTGGGTCTTCACGCGAGCCGGTCTTCCCGTGGAGATCACTGCGGAATTCGAGAACTGGCGGCGCGTGCGCGACTGGGAGGGGGCCGAAGGCTGGGTCTACCACTCTTTGCTGTCGGGCCGTCGCTCCGCCTTCGTCGCCAAGCGCAAGGGAAGCGCGAAGCTGGTTCCTCTATATGATTCCGCCGACGCCGAAAGCACAGTAAAAGCAAAGCTCGAGCCGGGTGTCCTCGGCCTCGTCAGGGGGTGTGACGGCACGCACTGCCGGATCATAGGCGACGCGTTCGACGGATTCATCGCGCAGGAACGCCTCTGGGGCGTCTATCCGGGCGAGACGATCGACTGACGCGGTACGAAATGCCCTCGCAGCAGCGGCGGCAGGTCAGGTGCCTTTCGGCTTGAGCCTTACCACCACATCGACCCGGGAAATCTCGTATCCCTCCGGCACCGGCGGGAGCGAATCGACGCCGGTCGCGACCGTCGGAATGTCGACCAGTTCGTTCCTGTCTTCGATGAAGAAGTGGTGGTGGTCGGAGACATTCGTGTCGAAATATGTTTTCGAACCGTCTACCGCGACCTGACGCAACAGACTCACCTCGGTGAACTGGTGCAAGGTGTTGTAGACCGTTGCGAGCGACACCGGCACACGGGCCCGCGTTGCTTCTTCGTAGAGCATTTCCGCCGTCAAATGACGATGGCCGCGGCCGAACAGAATCCAGCCCAAGGCCATCCGTTGCAGTGTCGGTCGCAAACCGACACTGCGGAGCATCGACTTCACGTCATGCCAGGGGCAACCGGTGAGGTCGTATGGACCACGTGCCCCAGCCTGGGGCTGCAATCCGGAACCGTCGAACGGGGGTAAAACGGCGCGCATCTATTTTTTGAACCAGACCCTTATGAGATGAAGTAGTGATTTATTGTACCGCGACCCGCGCTTTGTTGCAACTGCCTCGCAATCTTGTTTTGATTCGCCTGCTGAGAGAAATTCGTAAGCCCGTCCGCGGGATGGGCGTGTTTAACCGGGCGGTTGCCTATGTTAGGGAAGCGCCTTAGAGGTTTTCACCGATCTGGTGTTTCCTTCTCTGACGCTCCGACCCCGGACCGTCAGAGAAGGAACACTAGCTAATCCGATGCTGCGTGATGCGACACCAACACAATGAGACGGGCTCAAGCGTTGGTGCCGTATCTCTAGGGCAGGGCGCCAAAACCGAGTTGACGAAACGATGACTGAGCATGATGCCGGCGTTGCCGGAAAAACTTGCGGCCAGGCCGCGGATTCGGGAATGCGAGGGCCACAGGGAATGCACAATCGCCGGTCGAGCTTCGAGTATGAGGACTTGCTTGCCTGCGGCCGAGGTGAGCTTTTTATCGAAGGACCTCAGCTCCCCCTCCCGCCCATGCTCATGTTCGACCGCATTGCCGAGATCGACGACAGGGGCGGTGAGCACGGCAAGGGGTTGGCACGGGCCGAGCTCGAGGTCACACCGGAACTCTGGTTCTTTCCCTGCCACTTCAAGGGGGATCCCGTCATGCCCGGCTGCCTGGGCATCGATGCCCTCTGGCAGCTTCTGGGTTTCTTCCTCGGCTGGCTCGGCGCTGCGGGGAAGGGGAGGGCACTCGGCCTCGGCGAGCTCAAATTTTCAGGACAGGTTCTTCCGACGGTCAAGAAGGTCGTGTACGGCATCGACATCAAACGCGTCGTGCGCTCCAAGCTCGTGCTCGGGATTGCCGACGGCTGGTTGTCGGCCGACGGGTCGGTGATCTATCGTGCATTCGACCTCAAGGTCGGGTTGTTCCGCGGCGAAGAGATGCAGCCGGACCCGGCCTGAACGCTCGGCGGTCGGTTTTTTGATGTTCATTGGGGGAACCGGTTAGTCCGACAACTACAGGAAACAACAAAATGAGACGTGTCGTCGTCACCGGAATGGGCATTGTCTCGTGCATCGGCAACAACACCCAGGAGGTGCTGGCAAGTCTGCGCGAGGCAAAATCCGGAATTTCGCGAGCAGACAAATATGCCGAACTCGGATTTCGCAGTCAGATTCACGGAGAACCGACGCTGAATCCCGAAGAGGCGGTCGACCGGCGGGCGACGCGCTTTCTCGGAGGCGGCGCCGCTTGGAACCATGTCGCCATGGAGCAGGCGATTCAGGACGCCGGCCTCGAAGCCGACGAAGTCTCGCACGACCGCACCGGGATCATCATGGGCTCGGGCGGCCCCTCGACCCGCGCGATCGTCGAGGCGGCCGATGTGACCCGCGGCAAGGGCCCCAAGCGGGTCGGTCCATTTGCCGTGCCGAAGGCGATGTCCTCGACCGCCTCGGCGACGCTCGCGACCTGGTTCAAGATCAAGGGCGTGAACTACTCGATCTCCTCGGCCTGTGCCACGTCGAGCCACTGCATCGGCAATGCCGCCGAAATCATCGGAGCGGGGCGGCAGGACGTCATTTTCGCCGGCGGCTGCGAGGAACTCGACTGGACGCTGTCGGTGCTGTTCGATGCCATGGGCGCGATGTCGACCAAATACAATGACACGCCGGAAACGGCCTCGCGCGCCTACGATGTCGATCGCGACGGCTTTGTGATCGCCGGCGGTGCCGGCGTGCTGGTGCTTGAGGATCTTGAACACGCCAAAGCGCGCGGCGCCCGAATCTATGCGGAGGTTGCGGGCTACGGAGCAACCTCGGACGGCTTCGATATGGTCGCCCCGTCCGGCGAAGGGGCCGTGCGTTGCATGCAGATGGCGCTTTCCACGGTCAAGTCGCCGGTCCGCTACATCAATCCCCATGCGACCTCGACTCCGATCGGCGACATCAAGGAAATCGAGGCGATCCGGGACGTGTTCGGTGACAAATGCCCGGTGATTTCGGCGACCAAATCGCTGAGCGGCCATTCTTTAGGCGCAGCAGGCGTGCAGGAGGCGATCTACTCGCTCCTGATGATGAATAATGGCTTCATCTGCGAGAGCGCCAATATTGCGACCATTGATCCCGTCTTCGCCGACATTCCGATCGCCCGCGAGCGTCAGGACAATGTTGCGCTCGAAAGCGTGCTGTCCAATTCCTTCGGGTTCGGCGGGACCAACGCCTCGCTCGTCTTCAAGCATGTCGATGCGTGATCCGGTCGCGAGGGACGCGCCGGGCAATCGAAAGGCCTCGTCGCGTCGCCAACGAGTTGTCCACTGAATTGAGGGTGCATCGCGTCAATGTCATCCCGCTGTTGCATGCGCGACATAGGAAGCAAGACTGGCCGCGACCAATCGGCAGGGCGGGCAGGCGCGGCGCCGAGGCGACGGCCGGCCCCGCGAGGGAGAGTTCGAAGCGATGAAGACCGATGTCTGCGCGGCGCCACCCGCCGTCGTCAGGTTTCCCCCACGCGGGCCATCCGTCATGCCGTCTGAGCCGCCAGTGGCGAAAAGCGGCCTGATGGCGGGCAAGCGCGGCCTCGTTATGGGCGTCGCGAACGATCATTCGATCGCCTGGGGCATCGCCAAATCCTTGGCCGGGCAAGGGGCGGAGCTCGCCTTCACCTACCAGGGCGAGGCGCTCGGCAAGCGGGTGAAGCCGCTTGCCGAATCGGTCGGATCGGACATGGTGCTCCCGTGCGACGTCGAGGATCTCGCCTCCGTGGACAAGGTGTTCGATGCGCTCGGCGGGGGCTGGGGCGAGCTCGACTTCCTTGTCCATGCGATCGCCTTTTCCGACAAGACCGAGCTGAAGGGACGTTACGCCGACACGACGCGCGACAATTTCGTGCGCACCATGGTGATCTCGTGCTTCTCCTTCACTGAGGTCGCCCGGCGCGCTGCCGCCCTGATGGGGCATGGCGGCGCCATGTTGACGCTCACTTACGGCGGCTCCACTCGCGTGATGCCGAATTACAATGTGATGGGTGTCGCCAAGGCCGCGCTCGAGGCCTCGGTGCGCTATCTCGCCGCCGATTTCGGCCCGCAGGCGATTCGCGTGAACGCGATTTCCGCGGGGCCCGTGCGCACCCTCGCCGGCGCCGGCATTACCGACGCGCGGCTGATGTTCAATTATCAGCAGCGCCACGCGCCATTGCGGCGCACGGTCAGCATCGAGGAAGTCGGCGGAGCGGCGCTCTACCTGCTATCCGATCTGTCGACGGGCGTGACCGGCGACGTGCATTTCGTCGATTCCGGTTACAATGTGATTTCTATGCCACATCCGGCGGCGCTCAAGACCGTCGATGAGGCCGAGACCGCCGCCGAGGCGCGCGCCGTCAAGGACGCCGCGCAATAGTCTCGGGCGCTTTTCAGCTTTTTCGACGCCCTTGGCGGGCCGCCGCTCCGGCGGTACGATTGCACGGTCGGGTCGGAAGAGGTTTCCAGCGAAATTTTTGCCGCCTATGGCGAGGGATGCCTTTAGCTCAATCGGGGGAGCCTGTCCGTTGTTGAATCCGGATAGGGCGCAGGCTGTGCCCGGCTTGGTCTGGGCCTTTCGAATTCATGCCGACGGCGCCGCCGAAGAGCTCAATGTCGACGAACCGCTGGATGATCGCCATGACGGGTGGTTGTGGCTGCATTTCAACCTTGCCGATGCGCGCACCGATGCGTTCCTGAGATCCTTGCCCGAACTGCCGCCGGCGGCCATCGACGCGCTGCTCGGAAAGGAAAGCCATCAGCGGCTGCATGCCGCGGACGCCTGCGTCTATGGCGTCATTGCCGATCTTTCCCGGGCGCTCGAAGGCGTCCGCGAGCAGGTCGGCCTCCTGCATTTCGTCATGACCGAGCGATACCTGATCAGCGGCCGCCGTCAGGCTCTCAACGCGGTCCAGGCGACGCGACAGAAGCTCAAGAGCGGCCATCGTCTGGGCTCGGTCGCGGCGCTGCTGGAGCTCATTGTCGAGCATATTGCCGAGGCCATCGATGACCTGACGGCCGATTTCGGTATTCGGATGGACGAGATCGAGGAGGATATCCTCGACAGCGGAACCCGCGACGAGCGCCAGACGCTCGGCGAGTTTCGCCGGACCACGGTCCGGCTGCATCGGCAAATCGCCGGGCTGAACGCGCTGTTCCATCGCCTCGAGCAGCGCGGACCGGGTGAGTTGAAGCCCGCTTTGCGGCTCGAAGCCGGCCGCCTGTCGCAGCGGTTGGAGGGTCTCGATCGCGAGGTCGGGGCGCTGCACGACCGTGCCCGCGTCCTGCAGGAGGAAATCTCCAACCTGCTCGCCGAAGAAACCAATCGGCACCTGCGCGCGCTGACCATGGTCACCATCCTGTTCCTCCCGCCTACGCTGATCGCCGGGTTCTTCGGGATGAACCTGGAGGGGCTGCCCTTTGCGAGCAGCGAAGTCGGGTTCTGGGGTGGCGTCATCGCGGGACTCATCGCCTCGACCGCGGTCTATGGGCTGTTGCGTTGGTTCGGCATCAACAGCCGCTGAAGGTGCTATGTGCCACCTTCTCCCCGCACGCGGGGAGAAGGAAACATGCACGCCATGGGTTTGGCCGGCATAAGGACAGCGGCAATCTTGGCGGTGGGTTGCGCGCCTTCGAGGCCAACCCACCCTACAAGCCCGCATCGAAAAAGCGAACGACATCAAGCCTCATCGCGGCCGAACAGGCCGAATTGGGCGGGATCGCGATGCGGCTCGGCAAGGCCGAGATGGCGGAAGGCATGCGCCGTGAGCAGGCGTCCGCGCGGGGTGCGCTGGATCAGGCCCTGCTGGATCAGGAACGGCTCGATGATCTCCTCGATGGCGTCGCGCGGCTCGGACAGCGCCGCCGCGATGGTCTCGACCCCGACCGGCCCGCCGCCATAGTTCAGCGCGATGGTCGTAAGATAACGCCGGTCCATGGCGTCGAGGCCGCTGGCATCGACTTCGAGCGCGCGCAGCGCGCGGTCGGCAATTGCCCGATCGATCGCGTCGGCGCCCGCGACATGGGCGAAGTCGCGCACACGCCGCAGCAGGCGACCGGCGATGCGCGGCGTGCCGCGCGCGCGCCGCGCGATCTCGTTGGCGCCGTCCGCGGTCATGCCGATCTGCAGCACGCGCGCGCCGCGGCTGACGATCTCCTCGAGCTCCGCCTCGTTATAGAAATTGAGCCGCACCGGAATGCCGAACCGGTCGCGCAGCGGATTGGTGAGCAGTCCCGCGCGCGTCGTCGCCCCGACCAGCGTGAACCGCACGAGGTCGATCTTCACCGAGCGCGCCGCCGGACCCTCCCCAATGATGAGGTCGAGCTGAAAATCCTCCATCGACGGATAAAGGATTTCTTCCACCGCCGGATTGAGCCGGTGGATTTCGTCGATGAACAATACGTCGCGCTCTTCGAGATTGGTGAGCAGAGCGGCAAGATCGCCGGCCTTGGCGATCACCGGGCCGGACGTTGCGCGGAAGTTCACGCCGAGCTCGCGCGCGACGATCTGGGCGAGCGTTGTCTTGCCGAGCCCCGGAGGGCCGACGAACAGCACGTGGTCGAGCGCTTCCTTGCGCGCACGCGCCGCTTCGATGAACACGCCGAGATTGGCACGCGCCTGCGCCTGGCCGATGAACTCGCCGAGTTTCTGCGGGCGCAGCGAGACGTCCGCCGTATCCTCCTCACGGCGTTCGGCGCTGACCAGACGGCGCGGCGCGGTCATGGCGCATCACCATTCACTTCGCAAGCTCCTTCAACCCGAGCCGGATCAGCGTGGCGACGTCGACGGCCTCACCGGCCGTGCGCGCCGCGGCGGCGATGGCGGCGGCCGCCTGCGGCTCGCCATAGCCGAGATTGACCAGCGCCGACACCGCGTCGGCGACCGGCTGCGGCGCGCGTTTTTCGTCGAGCGCATCGGCCAGGCGCACGACGGCAGGATCGACCGCCGTGAAGGCCGGCGCCTTGTCCTTGAGTTCGGTGACGATGCGCTCGGCCACCTTCGGCCCGACGCCGGGCGCGCGCGCCACCAGGCTCTTGTCGCGCATCGCGACTGCGGAAGAAAGGTCGGCGGGCTTGAGCGTTCCCAGCACCGACAGCGCGACCCGCGCGCCGACGCCCTGCACCGTCTGCAACAGACGGAACCACTCGCGCTCGGCGTCGGAGAGAAAGCCGAACAGCCGGATCTGGTCTTCGCGCATATGCGTCTCGATCGAGAGCGTCGTCGGCTCGCCCACGGCCGGCAAGGCCTGCAAGGTGCGCGTCGAACAATGCACGACATAGCCGACGCCACCGACATCGACGATGACGAAGTCCTCTCCATGAGAATCGATGACGCCCTTGAGCTTGCCGATCATGGCACGCCAACTCCAACGATATCAGAGCCCAAGACGCGCACCAACCGTCACCACGGCGCTGCTGCGATGATGGGCATGGCAAATCGCGATGGCGAGCGCGTCGGCGGCATCCTCCGATTGCGGATCGGCCTTGGGCAGCAGCATGCCGACCATCATGCGGATCTGCGCCTTCTCGCAATGGCCGGCCCCGACAATGGTCTTCTTTACGAGATTCGGCGCATATTCTGCGACCCGCAAGCCGGCCTGTGCCGGCACCAGCAGCGCGATCCCGCGCGCCTGGCCGAGCTTGAGGGTCGCCGCCGCGTCCTTGTTGACGAAGGTCGCCTCGACCGCCGATTCGGCCGGATCGTGTTGATCGACGACGCGGCTCAACCCGGCATGAATGGCAAGCAGGCGCTCGGCAATCGCCGCGCTTTCATCGGTTGCGACCGAACCGCAAGCAACAAAGATCAACCGGCTGGCGTCAACATCGATCACGCCCCAGCCGGTGCGCCGGAGGCCCGGATCGATGCCGAGAATGCGAATCGGGAGCGTCATGCCCCTTAGCTCATAACGCGCGACGGGCTGCGCGGCCAGTCGTCTCGTCTTCCCGGTGAGATGTCCGGCCGCTTGACGAGGTTTCACAACGCGTCGGTCGGGGCCGCGTGCCGGCGCAGTCCTCTCGCAACAGGATCGCTCGATCCGTGGTCAGGCCTTTTCGCCTGTTCGACTTGGGCCGACTTCACCATCCCAGAGTAACTGAAAATAAACGAACCCGATCGGTTTCATTAAACTGTCACAAGGCATTATCCTACCGTGAATGAGGATGCGCGAGGTTTCGATCCAACAAAATCGGGTCAGCGGCACTTTACTCATGCACGCACCAGCCTCAGGTCCAGCGACTACGTCACCGTCCGCCATTCCTCGTATTGCCCGTGATCACATCGTCTCCCTTGCCAAGCTCGTGGTGGACTATGCGCTGCAGCCCATCATTGAGATCAATACCGGCTATGTGTACGGCTACGAAGCGCTGATGCGCGGCTATGAGCGCCTTAACCTTCAATCCCCGATCGAATTGTTGGATCTTGCCAACGAAGCCGGGGTGCTGGTTTCGCTCGAGCAGATGCTTCATGCGCGCGCGATTGCGAAATTCGCCGGGCTGCCCGAGATCGAGGGCAAGAAGCTCTTCCTCAATATCGACGGCCGCACCTTGCATTCCGGTCAGCAGATGCTCGAAGCGGCGGCCAAGGCATTGGAGCGTCAACGCGTGCCCGCGTCGGCGGTCTGTTTCGAGCTGTCCGAACGCACCGACAATGATTCCACGCCCGGCTTCGGTGCGATGGTCGCCGCGTTGCGCACCATGGGCGGGCGGATCGCGATTGACGATTTCGGCCTCGGCTTTTCCGAGCTGAAACTGCTGTGCGACTACGGCATCGATTACGTCAAGTTCGACGGGCATTTCGTCAGCGGCATCGCCGAAAGCCAGCGCAAGCGGCTGTTCGTGACCACCATCACCAGTCTTGCCCACGTCCTCGGCGTCCGCGTGATCGCGGAAGGGGTCGAGACCGAGGCCGAATACATCGCCTGCCGGGAGGCGGGGTGCGATCTCGTGCAAGGATATTTCATCGCGCGCCCGAGCTGCGAACTGTCCGCATTGTTGCCAAGCTACTCCCATGTCGTGACCGCGCGCGCCAAGCATCGGCGCGACCGCAAGACGGACGAGTTGCTGATCCGCGGCCAGTTGGCGCCGCTGCCGACGATCTACGAGGAAACCCAGCTTCCGGCGGTGTTCGAGCTGTTCCAGCACGCGCCTCATGAGAGCTTCTTTCCCGTGGTCGATTGCACCGGCGAGCCGCAAGGCATCATCCACGAGCGCGAGCTCAAGCATTACATCTACCAGCCTTATGGGCGCGACCTGCTGCAGAACCCGATCTATCAGCGCAGGGTATCGTCCTTCGTCACGCCGTGCCCGATCGTGGATATCAACACCGATGCCGGGCGAATCCTCGAAGTGTTCGCCAATGCCCGTTGCAGCGACGGTGTGATCGTGACCGAGAACTTGTGCTATGTCGGCGTTTTGTCCGCGTCCGCGCTGCTCACGGTGATCAACGACAAGCAGCTCCAGCAGGCGCAGGACCAAAATCCGCTCACCGAACTGCCCGGCAACCTGTCGATCACCGATTTCGTCGCTGTGGCCGCGCTCGACGGCGATGTCGATCGCCAGTTCTGCTACTTCGATTTCGACAGTTTCAAGCCGTTCAACGATCGCTACGGTTTTCCGCACGGCGACCGCGCGATTTCGCTGTTCGCCACCTTGATGCGCCGTTATCTCGCCGGACCCGACAGTTTTCTCGGCCATGTCGGGGGCGATGATTTCTTCGCCGGGTTCCGCATCTGCGGCGGCGGCGGATTGCGTGCAACGCTCCGCCAATTGCTGGATGAGTTTTCCCGCGAGGCGCGCAAGCTCTACAGTCCGGAGGATCAGCACCGGGGCTGCGTCACCGGGATCGATCGCGACGGCCGCGACCGGTGCTTCGATCTCCTGCGCTGCAGCGTTGCGGTCATGGAGTTGCCCGTCGGCGTGGTGACGAGCGACCTCGACAAGATCCACGCGGCCATGGCGCATGCCAAGTCGGAAGCCAAACGTGCCGCCAGCGGCATGGCCTGGCGCCCATTCGCGGGCTGAGTTGTTGTCAGTTTCAGGTGGCCGATTCCACGCGGCGCGGTAACTGCTCTTCACCGCCCCAGGGATAGATGCGCGGGATCACGTAGTTCAGCAGTGACGCCACGGCGACGGCAAGCACGGTCGCCACGGCGAACTGCGTCCAGTCATTCGGTCGCAACGCGCCGAGCGAGACGATGACGACCAGGATCGGGATGTCGAGGAAATGGGTGAACGAAGCGAGCTGCTCGCTGCGGGCACGTGCGAGCTCAGGCGTCATGTGCCCGCTTGCAAGCGCCAGCCGCGTCAGGCGCCGCAGCCGCATGAAATAAAGGCGCGTGATCGTGTTCCCCTCGATGAACTCGAAGGCGAAGAGCAGAACCATGCCCGCAAGCCACGGAACAGTGAGAAAACTCCATCCGTCGTAATAGGCGACGATCATCCAGGTGCCGCTTGCGAGCAGAAGCAATGCGCCGGGAACCACCAGCCCGTCATAGAACACGGCGATCAGGATCACGGCCTGCGCAAAAAGCTTGAGATCGCGCACCTGCCTTGAGCGCATGTCGCAGACGAATACGCCGATAAGGCCGGCCGACATCAGCATTAGGCCGAGGAAATGGACAAAGCGCAGGAGCAGATAGGTATCCATCCGGGCCTCTCAATGCTTGAGCATGATCCCGAAAAGTTGGCAGACTTTTCCGACAAGATCATGCGATCACACAAAGAGAAACTGAGCGCGATCGATTCAATCCGAATGGATCGCACCCTAGAAGGTGCAGTGTCACCAAACCGGTTCGGCCTCTCAGGCTCCGAGCTTGGCCATCAGCGCGTCGGAGACCTCGAAATTGGCGTAGACGTGCTGCACGTCGTCGTGGTCGTTGAGCGTCTCGATCAGCTTGAGCAGCCGCTCGCCGTCTTCGTCGCCGACCGAGACCGTATTCTGCGGGCGCCAGACCAGCGCCGCCTTGCGCGGCTCGCCAAAACTCTCCTCAAGGCTCTTGGCCACGTCGCGGAACGCCTCCTGCGCGGCATAGACTTCGTGCCCGGTCTCGCCGGAGACGACGTCGTCGGCGCCTGCTTCGATCGCGGCTTCCAGCATGGCGTCGGGCGAGGCAGTGCCTTGGTCGAACTCGATCACGCCGACGCGGTCGAACATGAAGGATACCGCGCCCGTCTCGGCAAGATTGCCGCCGCTCTTGGTGAAATAGGAGCGCACATCGGAGGCGGTGCGATTGCGGTTGTCGGTCAAGGCCTCGATGATGATGGCAACGCCGCCCGGCCCATACCCTTCGTAGCGGATCTCGTCATAGGCCTCGGCGTCGCCCCCCAGCGCCTTCTTGATGGCGCGGTCGATATTGTCCTTCGGCATGTTCTCGGCGCGCGCGGCGATGATGGCCGCGCGCAGCCGCGGGTTCATTCCGGGGTCGGGCAGGCCGAGCTTGGCCGAAACCGTGATCTCGCGCGCGAGCTTGCCGAACAGCTTGGAGCGCACCGCGTCCTGGCGGCCCTTGCGGTGCATGATGTTCTTGAACTGCGAATGTCCGGCCATGGCTGATCCTGGCGGCAGGGCGTGCCGTGTCAGGACCGGCGCGCCGCAACCCCGCGATCTCGTTGATGCCTCTCAAGCATGATCCCGAAAAACTGCAGACTTTCCGGATCAGATCATGCGACAAACAAATGGAAACAGAGCGCGATTGATTCGAACTGAAGCACTCGCGCTCTGTGTTAGTTTATAGGGAGCCGCGCCGGCAAAATCCAGCGAGCTCAATGGGCTGGGCTTGTTAGGGACGCTCAGCTCCAGAAGGCCGGGGTAGCAGGCTCCAAAAGGCCGCCGAGCCGCACCGCGCCGACATGCTTTGCAAGCCCGGTGGCATCGTCGGTCTCGACCGCAAGGGCGCACAGCGTCGCCGGGCCCGCGGCCGGCTCCAGGCGGGCGCCAGGAATGCGCCGCAGGAAGCGGCTGACCGGCTCATCCTTGGCCATGCCGATCACCGAGTCGTAGTCGCCGGTCATGCCCACATCGGTGATGAAGGCGGTGCCGTTCGGAAGGATCTGATGGTCGGCGGTCGGCACATGCGTATGGGTGCCGACGACGAGGCTCGCTTTGCCGTCGACGAAATGGGCCATCGCCTGCTTCTCGCTCGTGGCCTCGCAATGGATGTCGACGATGATCGCATCGGCGCCGCTGCCGAGCGGGCAGGCGGCGATTTCGCCCTCGACCGCGGCGAACGGATCGTCGAGCGGGTCCATGAAGATGCGGCCCATCAGGTTGACGACGAGCACGCGGGCGCCGTTCCTTGCTTCGATCAGGGCCGCGCCGCGGCCCGGCGTGCCGCCGGGATAGTTGAGCGGGCGCACCAGCTTGGGCATGCGCTCGATGAACACCAGCGCCTCGCGCTGGTCCCAGGCATGGTTGCCGAGCGTGATGGCGTCGCCCCCGGCGCCGATCAGCTCCTGGCAGATCGACTCGGTGATGCCGAAGCCGCCCGCTGCGTTCTCGGCATTGATGGCGACGAAATCGAGCTTCCAGTCCGCGATCAGCCCAGGCAGGCGCTCCAGCACGATCGTCCGGCCGCTCCGCCCCACAATGTCACCGACGAAAAGAATGCGCATTCTGATTGGTTTCCGAAGGCGTAATGACGATTCGCTCCCCCGGTTGAGGGGAGGCAAGGGTCACGCGGGATTGTCGGGATCACCTGCAATCGATGACCTCCCGTTCCGTTAGCACGAGATCGAGCCGCGCGTCGCGGTCGGTCGCAGGAACTTTCTGGATTTCCTGCACCGAAAAGCCGATTCCGATACAAATCAAAGATTGAGAAGCACGAAGTCGCGCAAGCGTAAGGTCATAGAAGCCGGCGCCATAGCCGATCCGGTGGCCGGTGCGGTCGAAGGCGGCAAGCGGCACCAGCACGATGTCGGGCGCAACTTCAGGCGCGTCGGCGGTTGGCTCAAGCACGCCCCACGGACCGCTCGCGAGCGGCGCGCCGAAACGGAAAGCGCGCAGCGTCAGCGCCTCACCGCGACCGGTGACGACCGGCAGTGCCAGCCGGGCACCGGCTTCGACCAGGCGGCGCATCAGCGGCTGCGGATCGAGCTCGCTGCGGATCGGAAGATAGCCGGCAACCATCGCGCCGTGCCTGACCGCAAGCGGGAGCGTATGCGCGGCAACCGCTTCGGCGGCGGCGGCGTGCGCGTCTGCCGGCACGGCATCGCGCCGGGCGAGCGTCGCGCGGCGCAGGTCTTTTTTTTCCATCGTTGGGTCAGCCAATGCGGTCACGACGTGTTGCGAGATGACCCCAGAGCATGATCCCGAAAAGTTGCAGACTTTTCGGGCAAGATCATGCGACCAAACAAAGAGAAAGGGAGCGCGGTTGATTCAAGCTGAATGGATCCGCTCTAGAAACACGGGCTGCTCCATGTTGAGGATGCGTCCGGACAAATAGGCGGGCGGGCGGAGGGCGCGGAGCCACAGGAGCCGTCGGGGTATTCGATCCCGGGTTCCCTACGTGCGTAGGTGGGCGCCATATGTCCGAGCCCACGGGCCCGGTCAGGGACAGCTCCCGTTAGGATCGATAAGGCCCCGGGGATACTGACCCCTAACGCGCACCGCAGCCCCGCACATCGAATATCTAGGGTGAATTCGCGATTTTTGGAATCGGGATTCGTCCGATCTTTTTGTTCAAGCCTTTTCGCATTGGTTGGAGCGCGATGGCTTAAGGTTGAATCGATCGCGCTCTTTTTATCCTGAGCGCGTAGGGTGGGTTAGCGCCGTAAGGCGCGTAACCCACCGCCGACATGCGCCCGATCGCCGGCCATTCAAACGTGGGTTACGGCGCTGCGCGCCTAACCCACCCTACAAGCCGCACGCTGGGGCGCGATGGCTGAAGGTTGATCGGCATCAGCTCTGCCGGGACTAGATCTTCGAAATCAGCGTGCATAGCGCGCCAGATGGATGCGCTGCGTCATCCCGCGGGGACATCGTGGCTGTCGCCGACCCCGTTGAGGGCCGCGGTGACGCGCTCGATCCGTTCGGCCGCGGCATTCAATGCGGCGATGATCGCCGCACTCGTCTTCTGGGAATGGTCGGCGACGACCTGACGCCCTTCCTGCAAAACGGCAAGTTCATCCTCGAAGCGCCTCATCCGCTGTGACATTTCCGCAAGCTCATCGGAAATGAGCAGGGCCGCCATCACGGTCAGGCGCATGTCGCCGATTTCGCCGAAACTGGTGCGCAGCCGGGCGATGCGCTGGTCGAGCTCATGGGCGAGCCGGGCGAGATGATGCTCCTGGCCATCATCGCAGGCCATTCGGTACTGCCGGCCATTAATCGTGACGCTTACGTGAGGCATGGCCGTTCGCCACCGTTATTCATGCCGGCATCACGGTTCGCCGGCGATCACCTTTTGGATGCTTTGGATCGCCGTTTCAAGCTGGCCCGCGACCGTGCGGTTGGCCTGCTCGAGCCGCAGCGCGCGCGCGACCGCCTGATCGAGCTCGCTCGCGAGGCGCGACCGATCGACCCCGAGATTGTATAACTCGTCGGAGAGGTCGCCCCGCCCGTGCTCTCGCTCCAGGCGGCAATCGACGGCCTCCTCCAGCGCCCGCAGGGCCCGCTCAAGCCGGGTCGTCGCCGCTTCCACCGCGGTTGCTTCCGTCATCGGCGGCCCCTCAACGCCACGTTCAAGCCGTGCCCCAAAACCGTTTTGACGGCAGATAAATGGATAGCGAAGCTTACGTTCTTTGGTCGCCGTCCGTCAATCGATGGACGACCTTGCGCACAGGACTGAATGGGAAGTATATCCCTGCTCCCGCCCCGCGACGCGCGGTCAGTTCCGGCGCGTTGACACCGGGCCTCCACAGGCCTAATCAGTCCGCAAACTCGGGATCCCCGAGGCTCTTCAAGTTAAAGTCGGCCCCCCACCGCTCTTGGCCGGCCGTCACCGCGATCAGTCAGGATATCGCCTGGCCCAGCCACGGCCGATGATGACGCTTTATCGCGGAACAAGTTGAGGCCGCTTAGTCAATGATTTCACGCGCCCAGCACGACCGGATGGCGAATGCGATCCGCGCGCTCTCCATGGATGCCATCGAACAGGCCCAGTCGGGTCATCCGGGTCTTCCCCTCGGCGCCGCCGATTTTGCGACCGTCCTTTTCACACGGGCCTTGAAGTACGACCCCTCCCGGCCGGACTGGCTCGACCGCGACCGTTTCGTGCTGTCTGCCGGTCACGGCTCGATGCTGCTCTACGCGCTGCTCCACCTGACCGGATATGAGGCGGTTACGATCGACGAGATCAAGCGGTTTCGCCAGCTCGGCTCGCTCACGCCCGGTCACCCCGAGGTCGGCGTCACCCCCGGGGTGGAGACCACCACCGGGCCGCTGGGGCAGGGCCTTGCCAATGCGGTCGGCATGGCCATTGCCGAGCGGCACCTTGCCGCCGAGTTCGGCCCCGAGCTGGTCGACCACCGCACCTATGTGCTCGCCTCCGATGGCGACCTGATGGAAGGCATCAGCCACGAGTCGATTGCGCTTGCCGGCCATCTGCGGCTCAACAAGCTCATCGTTCTGTACGATGAGAACCGCGTCAGCATCGACGGGCCGCTGCTCCTGACCGACTCGGTCGATCAGGTCGCGCGATTCAAGGCTGCCGGATGGGCGGCGACCCGGATCGACGGCCATGATCCCGCGGTGATCGCCTCGGCGCTTGCGGCCGCGCGCGCGAGCGAACTGCCGAGCCTCATCGCCTGCCGCACCATCATCGCATTCGGCGCGCCGACCAAGGCCGGCACCGAGGGCTCGCATGGGGCGCCGCTCGGTGCCGAGGAGGTCGCCGGAACGCGCGTCGATTTGAACTGGCCTTACCCGCCTTTCGAGATCCCGGAAGAGATCCTTCAGGCCTGGCGCATGGCCGGACAGCGATCCGAGCCCATCCGCCAGGCATGGGAACGGCGCTACAATGCGATGCCGGCCGACAGGCGGGCCGAGTTCGATCGCCGGATGCGCGGCGAACTGCCGGCCGAGCGGGTGCAGGCGGTCGTGAGCAAGGTCAAGGAGCAACTGGCCGCCGAGCCCAAGAGCATCGCAACGCGCGCCGCCTCCGGACTCGCCCTTCAGGCCCTCATCCCCGCCATTCCCGAGCTGGTCGGCGGATCGGCCGACCTCACCGGCTCCAACAACACCAAGATCAAAGGCATGCCGGTGCTGACCGCGGCGTTCCCCGGCGGCCGCTATATCCATTACGGCATTCGCGAACACGCGATGGCCGGGGCGATGAACGGAATGGTTCTGCACGGCGGGATGATTCCCTATTCCGGCACGTTCCTCGTCTTCTCCGACTATTGCCGCCCCTCGCTGCGTCTTGCGGCCTTCATGGGTTTGCGCGTCATCCATGTGATGACGCACGATTCGATCGGTATCGGCGAGGACGGCCCGACGCATCATCCGGTCGAGCAGCTTTCCGCCCTGCGCGCGATCCCGCGCCTGCAGGTGTTCCGCCCTTGCGATGCGGTCGAGACCGCAGAGTGCTGGCAACTGGCGCTGCAATCGGCCGGCCGGCCGAGCGTATTGTCGTTGACACGGCAAAACGTGACGCAATTGCGCACCGACTTCGATGCGGAGAACCGCTGTGCGCTCGGCGCCTACGAGCTTGTCCCGGCACAGGGCGACGCGGCCGAAGTTTCGTTCTTCGCGACCGGTTCGGAGGTTGCTACCGCAGTCGAGGCGCAGCGCCTGCTTGCGGACCGCGGCATTTCGGCGCGGGTCGTCTCCGTGCCCTGTTTCGAGCTGTTGTTTGACGCTCCGGCCGAGGCCCGTCACGCTATCATCGGGAAGGCGCCGGTAAAGATTGCGGTTGAGGCCGGCATCCGTCAGGGATGGGACGCGATAATCGGGGTCGATGGCGTCTTCATCGGCATGCCGGATTACGGATTCAGCGCTCCGCACAAGGAGCTGTTCCACCATTTCGGCATCACGCCCGAAAAGGTGGCTGAGGTCGCGTTGACAAAGCTCAATCGACAGTGAAAAGGAATCGGCCGAAATCGGCTCGCATTCCCCCGGAATAAAATCGACTGTTCGCGTTCAAGGAGTCGACGCATTCGCGCAGGCTTTCGGCGCACATAAGGAGAAGAGCATGGCTGTTCGGGTTGCTATCAACGGATTTGGACGTATCGGCCGCCTCGTCTTGCGCGCCATCGCCGAGTCGGGTCGCAAGGATATTGTGGTCGTTGGGGTCAATGATCTCGGGCCGGTCGAGACCAATGCGCATCTCCTGCGCTTCGACTCCGTACACGGGCCGTTTCCGCGCGAGGTCAAGGTCAGCGGCGACACGTTCGATTACGGCGACGGGCCGGTCAAGGTAACGGCGATCAAGGATCCCGCCCAGTTGCCGTGGAAAGATCTCGGCGTCGACGTTGCGTTCGAGTGCACCGGTATTTTCACCGCCAAGGAAAAGGCGAAGGCGCATATCGACGCGGGGGCGAAACGGGTGATCGTTTCGGCGCCGGCGGACGGGGCCGATCTCACCGTCGTTTACGGCGTCAACCACGACAAGCTGACCAAAGACCATGTCGTCGTCTCGAACGCCTCCTGCACGACCAACTGTCTGGCGCCGGTCGCCAAGGTGCTGAACGACGCGGTCGGGATCGAAAAGGGCTTCATGACCACGATCCACGCCTTTACCGGCGACCAGCCGACGCTCGACACCATGCACAAGGACCTCTATCGCGCGCGTGCGGCGTCGCTGTCGATGATCCCGACCTCCACCGGCGCCGCCAAGGCGGTCGGCCTGGTGCTGCCCGAGCTTGCCGGCAAGCTCGATGGCGTCGCCATCCGGGTGCCGACGCCCAATGTGTCGGTGGTGGACCTGAAATTCGTCGCCAAGCGCGCGACCTCCAAGGATGAGATCAACGCCGCGATCAAGTCGGCGGCCGAGCAACAGCTCAAGGGCATTCTCGGCTATACTGAGCAGCCCAACGTCTCAGTCGACTTCAACCATGATCCGCGTTCCTCGGTCTTCCACATGGACCAGACCAAGGTGATGGACGGCAATCTCGTGCGCATCATGTCTTGGTATGACAACGAGTGGGGCTTTTCGAACCGCATGGCCGACACCGCGGTGGCGATGGTGAAGTTGATCTGAACAGTGCGATGAAACGCACGCTTGGGCGGCGAGGAACGGGTTGCGGCGGTGTCACCGCCGCTTGAGCCCTCGCCGCGTCAGGCGGTACGGCGCAACCTCTAAAGAGGCAGGTTTTCGCGTCGTCCTGATTTAGGGCTGGCCAACGAGAATGGACGGCGAGTTGAACGCGATCGGCAGGGCAGCCGCCGTGACAACCGGGTGCCTTTCGCAATCTGCGATTATGGTTCAGCTTGCATGGCTTTCGTCGCGACACGAAGGGCCTTTGTCGCAAGATTTGGCACGATTTTTCGGCTAGGGATCACATGTCAGCATTTCGCACACTCGATCAGGCCGACGTGAAGGGCAAGCGCGTGCTGCTCCGCGTCGACCTCAATGTTCCGATGGAAGACGGCAAGGTCACTGACGTGACCCGCATCGAGCGCGCCGCCGAAACCATCAACGAACTCGCCGACAAGGGGGCGAAGGTCATCCTGCTCGCCCATTTCGGGCGCCCGAAAAAGGGACCCGAGGCGAAATTCACGCTCAAGCCGGTCGCCGACACGGTCGCCGAGGTGATCAAGCGGCCGGTCGCCTTCGCCAGCGATTGCATCGGTCCGGAGGCGGAAAAGGCCGTCGCCGCGATGAAGCCGGGCGACGTCTTGTGCCTGGAGAATACGCGCTTCCATCCGGAGGAGGAAAAGAACGATCCCGCCTTCGTCGATGCGCTCGCCAAGCTCGGCGATATCTGGGTGAACGACGCCTTCTCCGCTGCGCACCGGGCCCATGCCACGACCGAAGGGCTCGGCCACAAAATGCCCGCTTATGCCGGGCGCACCATGCAGGCCGAGCTCGACGCGCTTGGCCAGGCGCTGGAAGCGCCGCAGCGTCCGGTCGCCGCGGTCGTCGGCGGCGCCAAGATCTCCGGCAAGCTCGACCTGCTCGGAAACCTGCTCGATAAGGTCGACGTGCTCATCATCGGCGGCGGCATGGCGAACACGTTCCTCGCCGCGCAGGGTCATCCGATCGGCAAGTCGCTGAGCGAGAACGACCTCGTTCAGACGGCGCGCGATATCATGGCCAAGGCGAAAGCGACCAATCGCGAGATCGTGCTGCCGATCGACGTGGTCGTGGCGCAAAAATTCGAAGCCAATGCGCCGACCCGTACCGTCGATATCGACAGTGTCGGCCCCGACGACATGATCCTCGATCTTGGGCCGCGCTCGATCGAACACGCGGTCTCTTCCCTCGCGCGGATGAAGACCGTCGTGTGGAACGGCCCGCTCGGTGCATTCGAGACCAAGCCATTCGATGTCGGCACGGTGCAGGTTGCCGACGCTGCGGCGGCGCGCTCGGCGAGCGGCGGGCTCGTCACCGTAGCGGGCGGCGGCGACACCGTGGCCGCGCTCAATCACGCTGGCGCGGCCGATCGCTTCACTTATATTTCGACTGCCGGCGGGGCCTTCCTCGAATGGCTGGAAGGCAAGGCACTGCCGGGCGTCGAAATCCTGCGGGCGAAATAGCCCGCATTGTCTCCGTCAGGGGTGGACCGGTTCGGCCACCCCGAGAGCATGATCTCACGCATGACCGCGCAGATGGCCGAACGAGACTGAAAGTGACCGCCAATCCGGCGGCCAAGCAATAGAGCTCATCACACGGAGGTTCCCAATGAACGCTCAACAGAACGAACGCATGCGCACCGGAAAGGGCTTCATCGCGGCCCTCGATCAGAGCGGCGGCAGCACGCCGAAGGCCCTCAAGCTCTATGGCGTCGAGGAGAGCCAGTACAACGGTGAAAGCCAGATGTACGACAAGATTCACGAGATGCGCTCGCGGATCATCATGAGCCCGTCCTTCACCAGCGAAGGAGTCCTCGCCGCCATTCTGTTCGAGCAGACCATGGACCGCGAGATCGGCGGCAAGCCCACCGCGACCTATCTGTGGGAAGAAAAGGGAATCGTTCCGATCCTCAAGATCGACAAGGGCCTCGCCGACACGGCTGACGGCGTGCAACTGATGAAACCCGTCCCGGACCTTGACGACCTGCTCAAGCGCGCCGTCGCGAAGGGGATTTACGGGACGAAGGAGCGCTCGGTCATCAAGGAGGCCAACGAAGCCGGCATCAAGGCGATCGCAGCCCAGCAGTTCGAGTGGGGCAAGCAGGTGTTGGCGCACGGCCTCGTGCCGATCCTCGAGCCCGAGGTGGACATCAAGGCCCCCAACAAGGCCGAATGCGAGAAGATCCTCAAGCGCGAGCTGCTCGCCGGCCTGGACGGCCTCAAAGATGGCCAGCAGGTCATCTTCAAGTTGACCATCCCGGACGAGGACAATTTCTACGCCGATCTGATCAAACACCCCAAGGTTGCGCGGGTCGTCGCATTGTCCGGCGGATACACAAGGGACGACGCCTGCGACAAGCTCGCCCGCAACAACGGCATGATCGCCTCCTTCAGCCGGGCGCTGACCGAGGGCCTGAGCGCCCAGCAGAGCGACGCCGATTTCAACCAGACGATGAAGGGCACGATCGGCAAGATCTACCAGGCCTCAATCACCTGAGTTTGGTCACCAGAAATGTAACGAGCCGCCGTCCGAGCAACTCGGGCGGCGGTTTTTTGCGTTCTCTGTTCACAGGGCTTGCCCGGCCATTTTGCTTTGGCGCATCTTCCGATGAGGCGGGAGCCGGTTCGCCGCAGGACGTGCGGTCCTTGATGCATCGGCCGGTCAAGCCAATCGGCAATCCGTTCATTCCCGCGAAAGCGGGAACCCAGTTCCTTGAGTGAACTCCGGGTCCGCGCCTTGCGCGGGGACGAACGGACCAAGTACCTACTGTTCAATGGAATAGGATCAGTTCCGATTCCGGCGGCGCGGCATTCGTTTGGGGCGGATTGCCCCCTTTCCGCCGAATTACCCGAGCATGCGGGGCGCCATGGCGGTAGGGCACAAGGCTGCAGACACGGGGCGCCCCGCCGCGCGCCTTTATCTCGTCATCGAGCCGGCGCGCGCGGCCGGGTCCAGCGCCGAGGACATTTCAAGGCTGCTTGCGGCGGCCGACATCGCCGCTGTGCTCGTACGCCCTGCGCATGATCCCGAAAAACTGCCAGACTTTTCGGAAAAGATCATGCGACAAAACAAAGAATTAGAGAGCGCAATTGATTCGACCCGAAGCGATCGCGCTCTCGCGCATGATCCCGAAAAACT